>NZ_QGMX01000002.1 GCF_003336745.1 Thermus caldifontis
ATCCGCAGCCATGTCCTGCTGCAAATGGCTGGGGTGGAGCTTTAAGGTAGCAAACGAAGGTATTTCATAAGACCTCCCGTAGCCTTTTTGCCGTTTCCTCGGGCAGGGCGTCCACCACAAACGTACCCGCTCCCAGCTCCGTGCCCGCCAGGAACTTGAGCTTGTCCTTGGCCCGTTTGGGCGGATAAAACTCCACGTGGAAATGGAAGGTGCGCTCCTCCCCTAGGGGGGCTGCGTGGAAGACCATGACGTAGGGAAAGGCCTCCCCGAAAAGGGCGTCGTAGCGGGCCACCACCCGGCCCAGAAGGCGGGCGAAGGCGGCCATCTCCCCCTGGGAAAAGGTCCAAAGCCCGGGGTGGCGCTCCAGGGGGGCCACCCAGACCTCATAGGGGTAACGGGCAAAGGGGGGTACGAAGGCCAAGAACCCCTCTTCCCCATCCACCCGGTAGGGCTCGAGGTGGGGGAAAAGCTCCAGGAGCACGGGCCTTTCCCGGAAGGCCTGGCTTTCTCGCTCCAGGATGGGAGGCACAAAGGGATAGGCGTAGATCTGCCCGTGGGGGTGGTGGAGGGTCACCCCCACCGCCTCCCCCCGGTTCTCAAAGGGCATGACAAACCGGACCCCCTCGAGGGCATACAAAGCCCGGTACCGGTCCCGCCATACCCAAGCTAGAAGAAGCCTTTCTTCCTCCGTGAGGGTAGCCAGGCTTCCCACATGGGCCTCGGTGTAGACCACCACCTCGCAGCGGCCCAAAGCCCTTCCCACGGGAACGGGAAGCCCTTCCGGGGGAGGGGCGGGGTTTGGCACCAGGGAGGGAAAACGGTTCTCGAAGACCGCCACCTGGAAGTGGGGGAAGGGGATCTCCGTGGGAAAGCCCCCTTCCCGGCTGGGGCAAAGGGGGCAGTGCTCCTTGGGGGGCAAAAAGGTGCGCTCCTGGCGGTGGGCGGCGTAGACCACCCATTCCTGCCGCAGGGGATGGTAGCGGAGGTGGGGGTTTGGGGAAAGGGGCTCCCTTAGCTCGGGGAGGGGGGGGGCCTCGAGGGGATGAAGCCCGTAAAGGACGAGCTCCCGCCCATCCACTTTGCGGTGGACACGCCTATAGTAGGGAAGCATAGTCCAAGACCTCCTCCCCCACCCGGAAACGGTAGGGGCCAAGCTGGTTTACCACCCGGTCCTGGCCCAAGAAGGCCAAAAGCCTTTGCCTCTCTTCCGGGGTAAGCCAGGAGGGGGGGTCGGAGGTGGCCTTGAAGCCGGTGATCTCCCCCATGGCCTCCTGGAGGCGCATCTCCTCTGGGGACAGCAAGGAGAAACGGCTCCGGAAGAAGGCCACATCCGGGTCCACCTGCACGTTTCCCCGAAGCCAAAGCCGGTGCAAGGTGGCGCGAAGGGCATTCCTCAGCCCGGGGCCCGTGGGGTCTTGGAGCCAGAAGGAGCGGTCCTCGTTGTCCCAGTAAGGAGCGGCATCCGGTCCCACCCGCAGGCCATCGGCAAGCCCCAAGGAGGCCAGGACGGGGGCCCCGCAGAAGAGAAGATAGGCGCCACCCGCTTCCTCCCGTACCCGCTCCATGGCCCTCCGGTAGCGCCCCTCCCCCTCGGCCCCCGGCAAGGCGGCAGCATAGAGAAAGTCTAGCTTAAGGTAGTCGTACCCCCACTCCCTGGCCTTCCGCACCAAGGAGGCCACATAGTCCAGGACCTCCTCGTTCCCCGAGTCCAGGGCGTAGAGGGGTTTCCCCCAGTTGAAGCCGGCGGGAATGGGCCTTCCTTCCCCATCCCTAAGCACCCACTCGGGGCGGGAATGCCCCAGGGGGCTGTCCTGGGTCAGCAAAAAGGGTGCGAGCCATAACCCAGCCCTAAGGCCCTTTTCCCGGATCCTATCCGCCAAAAAGGCCATCCCCCGGGGAAAACGGTCGTTTGGCTCCCAGTCCCCAAGGGCCCGTTGCCAGCCATCGTCGATCTGGAAGACCTCGAAGGGAAGCCCAGCCACCTCCTCCAGGGTGGAAAGGAGGGAGGCCTCGCTGATGCGGTTATAGAAGCTATACCAGGAGCACCAAACCTTGGGGGGCTTGCCGGAAAGGCGGCGGGGAAGGTACCGGGCATAAGCGGCAAACGCCTCTTCTTCCGGCCCAAAGGCCAAAAACCAGCGCCCTTCCCCCAAGGCATACCGCCCCAAAAGCACCTCCTGCCGCCCCAAAACCCTACCCCCCAGGTCCAAGGCCCCTAGGAGGAGAACCTGGCCACCCGGAAGGCGCAAGGCCCCAAGGCCGCTACCCCACCAGGCCCTCCCCCACTCCGCCACCTCCAGAAGAAAGGGATCGTCCGCCTGGGGGCGGCGCTCCTTGGGGAGAAGGGGCTTAGGGGCCTCCCCTAGGTCCACCCAGGCGGCCAGGCTCCAGCTTTGCCACCCGTGGCGGAAAAACTGCGCCCCCCTATAGGGGGCAAAGGCCCGAACCTCCCTTCCCCTAAGGAGATACCCCCCGGAAACCGGTTCCGAGGAAGCTGCCACCACCCCCACCTCGAGGCGGCTTCCCTGAAAGGCATCCCCGAATCCCAACCGCATATCCCACCCTCCCTAAGGGCTTCCTGCCCCCGGCATTCTACCCCTGGTCCCGTACGGGAAGCGAAAGGCAAGGGCCAAGGCCAACAGCGTGGCCACCCAAGGAGGCACCGCCATGAGGAAGCGGAAGGCGGCCTCGGGGCGGGGGCCTGGCACCTCCCCGCTCACGTACCCGAAAAGGGGGGTGAGGAGGGCAAAGGAAAGGGCCTGCAGGGGCCCGGAAAGCCGGTTGATGAACCCGTAGACGCTATAGTAGACCCCTTCCCGCCTCCTTCCTGTCCTTTCGGCGTCCCGGTCAATGACCTCGGCCAGGAGGACGTCCCCCAGCACCAGCACCCCGCCAAACCCCACCCCGATGAGCACCCCTACGGGCAGAGCCTGTAGGAGGCCTCGAGGCCAGAGGAGGAGAAAGGCCCCCAGGGCTAAAAGGAGGATGGCGAGAAGCCAGGCCCCCTTGGGGCCCAGGGCCCCTGCCAGCCGGGCCCAGAGGAAAACGGAGGGTAGGGCCGCCAGGAGCACCGAGGCGAAGAGCAGGGACGTAGCCTCGGGCCCCAGGCCCAGAGCGTACTTGGCGTAAAAGGGCATGGCCGCTCCCAAAAGCCCCACGGCAAAGAGGAGAAAAAGGGCAGCCAGGGAGTAGAGCCAAAAGGCCCGGTTCCCCAGGGTGTAGCGGAAGGCGGGGATCAGGGGAAGGGGCTCGGCCAGCTGGGCCTTCGGGTCTTCCCGGACCGCCAGGAGGAAGAGGAGGACCAAGCCCCCCCCGATGGCTCCGTAGAGGAGGGCCATGCCGGAAAAGCCTAGGGCGGTGTAGACCAGGGGGGTCAGGGCGATGCTCACCGCCAGGCCCAGGAAGTAGAATCCCTGGCGCCAGGCGTTGGCCCGGGCCCGCTCCTCCTGGCCCCTAAACAGCTCGGGGAAGAGGGCGGCGTGGTTCACCCAGGTGAGGGCGGCGAAGGTTTCAAAGAAGAGAATCGCTCCCAAGCAGTACCAGAAGAGGGCAGGGCCCTGAAGGAAGGGGCCGGGGACGTTGAAGGTGAGGTAGAAGGCCAAAAGCAATGGGGGAAGCCCCAGGAAAAGCCAGGGCCGCCTGCGGCCCCAAGGGGTCCTGGTGCGGTCGGAGAGGTAGCCGAAGAGGGGATCGTTCACCGCATCCCACACGGAAAAGACCAGGCGGGCCAGGGCAAAGGCGCTGGCGGCTAGGCCCACGTGGTCCAGGTAGTAGAAGGCCAAATAGGTGCCAAAGGTCTGGCCCGGCAGGGTAAACCCCAAGGCACCCAGGGCGTAGGCGATCCGGGTTGGGATCACCAGGCCACCCCCAGGGGCAGGAGGGGTTCCAGGTACTCCACCTCGAGGACCTGCCGCGACCAGAGCCTCTCCCCCTCATAGGCCTCCCCCACCAGCCGGTAAGCCCCGGGAGGGAGTTTGGCCAAAGACTCCTGTAGGGGAAGGAAGCGGGCCTGGACCTCGAGGGGGCTTTCCCAAAGCTCCCCTAGGCTGAAAAACCGCCGGGCCTCCCCGGGAGCCAGGGCCACCTCCTCCTCGTAAAGGGGAAGGTCTTGCGGGCCTTCCAGGAAAAGGCGGACCCGAAGGCTTAAGGGCCTTTCCAGGTCGCTTACGAGCCAGGCCTCCTGCAAGGGAGGCCCCCCCACCTCCACCCTCTTCCGGTAGGGGACAAAGGAGAGGAGGACCGGGCTGCTGGCCTCCTTTAAGGCGAAAAAGCCCTTCTTTGGCACCCGCTCCACGTCCAAAACCGCCCAGGTGATCCCCTCCCAGGGCTCCACGAACATGAACTGGAAGTAGCCCACCACCCTACCTTTGCCCCGGCGGTAGGCGTGGATGGCGAAGGCCAAAAGCTCTGCCTGGTAGGCCTGGGAGTTTTCCACAAACGCCTCCAAGGACTCCCCCACCTCCACCCCTGCCACGCGGAAGGTCTCGTGGGGCTGGAAGTTATGGTAGGCCCAGACCTCCCAGTTGGGGGGCCAGGCGGCCTCCCCCAGAACCCGGCGCAAAAGCTCCGCCCGGGGCAGGGCCTGGGCCCCAAACTCGGAAGGGAGGGGGGCCCCGGGAAGGGCCAGGAAGTCCCGCATATGCCCCCAGTACCAGCCGGGGTAGGGGTGCTCGCGGAAGTCGGAGGCCTCCTTTACCGGGCGGGTGGGGTCAGCAGCCCTAAGGGCAGCAGCAAGCAGGGGGCCCAGGGCGTGGCGGTTGTGGGTGGGCTCGTTCTGGGCGCACCAGAGGTAAAGGGAGGGATGGGCCCCCAGGACCTCCACCATGGCCTGGGCCTGGCGCAAGGCCTCCTGGGCGAAGGCCTCGTCCGCCGCATAGCCCCACTGCAAGGGGAAGTCCTGCCAGACCAACACCCCTTCCCGGTCGCAGGCCCGGTAGAAGGCGGGGTGGGTCACGTGGGCGTGGACCCGCACCGCATTCAGGTTGGCCTCCTTGAGGAGGGCCACGTCCTTTTGGGCCGTGGCCTCGGTGTAACCGGCAAGCCACTGGGTGGGGATGATGTTGGTGCCCCTCAGGAAAAGCCGCTTCCCATTGAGGAGAAGCCAGCCCTCCCCATCCAGCTCCACGGTGCGGAAGCCCAAGGGCACGCTGAGGCTGGCCCCTAAAAGTTCCGCCTCGAGGCGGAAAAGATGGGGAAACCCCCGCTCCCACACCTCCCAGAGGGGCATCTCGGGCAGGTCCCAGACCACCTCTTGCCAACCCCGCCCCGCACTTCCTTCCAAACCCACCCTCTTCTCCCAGGCTTCCCCGGAAAAGTTCTCGGGATGGATCCCCAGACGCACCTCCTCGCGGAAGGGCCTTAGGGCATCCAAAAGGAGGCGCACCCATAGCCGCCACCCCCCCGTCCGGGGAAGGAGGCGGTGGCTGAGGCCCAAAAGGGCCACCTCCTCCCGCATCCAGACCTCTACCCCGCCCCAAAGGCCCCCCGTCCCCCGCTCCTGGCCCCTTTCCGTGGTTCCCCCAGGACGGCAGTCGTGCTGGTCCAAGACCCCCTTGATCTGCCGCTTGAACCGGGGCCAGACCCCTAGGGGTTCCCTGGGGGCGGAAACCCGAAGGAGAAGCTCCCTACCCGGAGGAAGCTCCACCAACCAGGGAAAGAAGTACCCCTCGTGCCGGCCCAGGTGAACGCCCTCCACCCAGGCCTCCTGGTAGTAATCCCCGAAGGAACGGAGGAAGCGCCTAGGGCCTCCTTCCGGCAACGCCAGGCGGTACCAGCCCACCTCCGCCTCCAGGCCCTCGAGGGTCCACTGGTGGGGAAGCGCCACCTCCCGCCAACCGCTTTGGGGGAGCAAAGCGGGCGTTTCCGCCCCATGGGCCAAAAACCACGCCTTTTCCAGCCTCATCCTGCCACCTCCAAAAAGGCCTCTTGGAAGGGGGGAAGACGCGCCCCCTCTTCCCCAGCCGGGTATGCCTTCCCTCCCACCCAGGCCCTAAGAAGCCTCCCGCCGAAAAGCCTCAGGCCCACCCCCTCCCAGGGCCAGGGGTACTCCCCCTGGCTTTCCCACAGGAGGCGGTAGCCGCCCACCGCCGGCAACAGGCGGAACCCGTCCAGCCTATAAGGCCCCTCCCCATCCCCCTCGTCCCAGTAAAGGCTGCCTTCCCCTCCGCCCTCCCCCGGGTAAAGGTGCAGGACAAGCCCCCCTTCCTCCAAGAGGGGCAGGATGGACCCGGCCCGCACCAAGAGGGGGATCCGCTCCAGGGGAGCGGGAAGCCGCACCCTGGCGGGGCCCTCCAAGGCCCCATCCTCCTGCCAGGGGTACCAGCGGCCCGGGGGCAAAGGCACCTCCTTGACCCGGGCGCCCTCCTCCAGGACCGGGGCCACCAACAGGCCCTTCCCCAAGAGGAAGACTTCGTCAAGACCAGCCCCCTCGGCCTGAGCGGTGGGGGTTCCTCCTTGCAGGAAGAGGGGCCTCAGGAGGGGAAGCCCCTTTTGGCTTGCCTCATAGGCCAGGGTGTACAGGTAGGGCAGAAGCCTTTCCCTAAGCCACATGGCCCAGCGCACCCCCGCCAAGACCTCCTCCCCCAAGCGCCAAGGCTCCCGGCGCTTCGTCCAGCGAGCCGAGTGGAGGCGGAAAAAGGGGGTGAAGGCGGCCATCTGGAACCAGCGCAGGTAAAGCTCTGGGGAAGGGTCCCCGCTAAACCCCCCGATGTCCGAGCCCACGAAGTACACCCCGGAAAGGGAAAGGCCAAGAAGGGCCCACAAGGTGGTCCTGAGGCCCTCCCAGGTGCTCTCCACATCCGCGGTCCAGGCCCAGGCGTAACGCTGGATGCCGGCAAACCCGGCCCGGGTGAGGAGGAAAGGCCGGCGATGAGGGGCGTGTTTCCAGAATCCCTCAAAGCTGGCCCGGGCCATGAGGAGGCCGTAGAGGTTGTGGGCCAGGAGGTGGTCGCCCCCTTGGCCCTCGAGGCCATGGCGCACGCTCCTGGGAAAGGTGGGCTCCCCCCAGGCGGCGAAGAGGGCGGGCTCGTTCATGTCCAGCCAGAAGCCGGAGATCCCCATGTCCAAAAACCCCTTAAGCTTTTCCCCCCACCAGGCCCGGCCCCTGGGGTCGGTGAAGTCGGGGAAGGCGGCAAGCCCAGGCCAGACGGGCCCCAGGAAAACCTCCCCCGAGGGCAGGCGGCAAAACACCCCTTCCCTTAGGCCTTCCCCATAAAGGGCAAAGCCCTTCTCCGCCTTCACCCCGGGGTCCAGGATCACGACGGTGCGCACCCCCCGCTCCCCGAAGGCCCGCACCATGCCGGAAAGGTCGGGAAAGCGCCCCTCGTCCACGGTGAAGACCCGGTAGCCCCGCATGTAATCGATGTCCAGGTGCACCGCCCTTAGGGGAAGGCCCCGCTTTAGGAAACCTTCCACCACCTCCTCCACCTCCTCCCTCCTCCTGAGCCCCCAGCGGGCATAGTGGAAGCCCAAGGCCCAGCGGGGCGGCAGGGGCGGAAGGCCGGTAAGGCCCAGGTACCGGGCCAAGGCCTCCTCCAGGGGCCCTGGAATCAGGTAGTAGAGGAAGGGACCACCCCAAAAACCCACCAGGGCCTCCTCCCCCCGCAGGTCCGCAAACCCGTCCGCAGGGTTCTCGTAAAAGGCCAGGTACCCCCCCTCGGGTAGGAGGGAAAGCCAAAGGGGCACGGAAAGGTAAAGGGGGTCCTCCCCGGGGCCGTAGCTTCCCCCCGGGTCCCGGTTCCAGAAGCGGAAGACCTCGCCCCGGCGGTCCAAGGGAAACGCCCTTTCCCCTAGGCCCATAACCCTTTCCCCTGGGGCCAGGCGCACCCGGTGCCGCCAGGCCCTCCCCGAACGCTCGGGGTAGGCCTCCCGCCTGAGGAGTCTTCCCGCCCCATCCCAAAGGGTTAACCCCTCCTCCCCCACCCCCAGGGCCAGGCGAGGGGTCTTAAGGAGATGGCCCCCCTCCCGGCGCTCGGGCTCAAAGGGGAAGGCCTCCCCTTCCCCCGCCGCCAGGGCGTAAGGGGGCAGGGCCTCGCCGGGGGACCAGGTAAGGCGAAGGAGGTCCTCCCCTAGGAAAACCGCCTCCAGCTCCACTTCTGGGAAGCGCACCCTCACCCCGCCGGGGATGGCCTTTAGGCCCAAAGGCTTCCCCACCCCCTGCCAGGGAGGCAAGGGGGCTTTGGGCTCCAGCCGGTCCCGCTTTCTGGCGTACTGGATGGCCAGAAAGAGAACGCCCGGGCCCAAAAGGGCCGCCATCTGGGCTGCGCTCCAAAGCTTTTTCAGCAAGCCCTTTCCACCTGCCTCCATACCTTCCCCTTCCTACTCCCAAAGCACCCGCCTGGCCTCACACCCCTCCAGAAAGGCGCGGATCCTTTCCGGGGGTACCTTGGGCCTTCGCCAGAAGTCCAAAAGGCCGTTTTCCTCCTGGAAGGTGTCGTAGAGCTGGGTGTAGCAAAACCCGCTCAGGAAGCTTTCGCAAGCGGCTCCCAGGTAACGGAACACCTCCTCTAAGAAGGCCTCCTCCCCCTCCACCTCCCGGTAGCCCCAGCCCGGGGTAGGCCCCTTGAGCCTTAAGCCCCCAAACTCGGAGAGGAAGGGGCGCACCCCCTCAGGCACCCCCTCCCAGGAAAGGGGCCGGCCCATGGGGGCCGGGGGAAAGGTTCCTTGTCGGTAGCGGCGGGAGAGGACCTCGGGAGGGGCATAGTCGTGCACGGTGTAGAGGTCCCAAAAGGGCCCGTGCTCAAAGCCGTCGTTGTCCACCAAGGGGCGCGTGGGGTCCAAGGAGCGGGCTAGGAAAAACACCCCCTGGAGGAAGGCGTGGGCCTCAGGCCCCCAGGGCCAAAGACCCCAGCTCTCGTTGAAAAGGACCCAGGCCACCACGCTGGGGTGGTTGTGATCCCGCTCCAAGGCCGCCTGGAGCTCCGCCAGGTAGCGCCGGGCTGCTTTGGGGGAGAAGCGAAAGAAGCTGGGCATCTCGGCGAAGACCAAAAGCCCTAACCGGTCCGCCAGGTGGAGGTAGCGGGGGTCTTCCAGCTTCTGGTGCTTGCGCACCCCGTGGAAGCCCAAGGCTTTGGCCAGCTCCACGTCCCGCCTAAGGGCGGATAGGCCTGGGGCCGCCAGGTGGCCTTCGGGCCAAAGCCCCTGGTCCAAGGCCAGCTTGGGGAAGTAGGGCTCCCCGTTGAGGAGGAAAACCCCTTGCCGGGCGGAAACCTCCCTAAGGCCCCCATAGGAGTAGACCTCGTCCAAAACCCGTCTCCCCCCAAGGAGGCGAAGGCGCAAGGGGAACAGGACGGGGCTTTCGGGACGCCAGAGGAGGGCCTCGGCGTCGCCCTTACGAGGAAGCCCCAAAAACCCCCGGGCAAACCCGCCTGACAGGGGAAAGTGGGCCACAAGCCAAGGCTTTTCCCCAGGGGAAGCCTCCCCCCGCACCCCCGGGAAAAGGGCCACCTCCACCCCGTCCCCTTCCCCCTGGGCCTGGACCTCCAGGTGGAAGCCGAAGGCCCTTAGGTCGGGGGTCAGGCGAAGAAGGGTGATGTGGCTTTCCGGCACCCATTCCAGCCACACCGGCTGCCAGATCCCCGTGGTTCGAGGGTAAAAGATGCCCTTGGGCTCCCCCCAGGCCTGCTTGCCCCGGGGTTTTTCCGGATCCAAGGGATCGTCCTCGGCCCGCACCAGGACCTCCACGGGCCTACCCAGGAAGGGGGTGAGCTCTAGGCCAAAGGGGGTATGCCCCCCCTCGTGTTCCAGAACCCTGACCCCGTTCACAAACACCTCCGCCCGGTAGTCCACGGCCCCAAAGCGCAGGAAAAGCCGAAAGCCGGGCCTGGGCTTGACCCTTAGGACCTTTCGGTACCAGGCCACCTGTACCCATGGCTCCTGCACCCCGCTACCCGGGGCCTCGGGGGGAAAGGGCACCAGGATCCTGCGGTCAAAGCGCACCCTTTCCGGGCGCTCCTCCTCGCTCAGGGCGAAATCCCAAGGGCCCTCGAGGCCCCTCCAGCCTGGCCGTTGCAGGGTGGGCCTTGGATGGCGGGGGTCCAGCTTCATAGGGCCTTACTCCCTGATCTCGTGGGGGAAGAGGGCGGTGAGGAGGTAGGCCAGCAGAATGGCCACCCCTGGGATCACCGCCACCAGGAAGCGGAAGGCAAGGCCTGGATTGGGTCCGGGGTTTTCCCCGCTCACGTAGCCGAAAAGGGGCCCAAGGAGGGCAAAGGAAAGCCCCACCAAGGCCCCCGAGGCCCGGCCCAAAAGCCCCACCAGGCTGTAGTAGGCCCCTTCCCGCCGGGTTCCCGTCCTCTCGGCATCCAGGTCAATGACCTTGGCCATCACCACCTCCCCCGTGACCCGCACCCCGGCAAACCCCACCCCCACCAAGGCCCCCACCAGGATGGCGGGGAAAAGGCTCTGCGGCAGGAAGAGGAGCAAGGCCGCTAGGCCCATGAGAAGGTGGGCAAGCCGCCAGGCCCGCTTTCCCCCCAAAATCCCCGCCAGCCGGCCCCAGAGGAACACCGAGGGCAAGGCCACCAGGAAGACGGCGGCGAAGAGAAAGGTGGTGGCGGCCTCGGGCAGGCCCAGGCTGTGCTTGGCGTAAAAGGCCATGCCCGTCTGGATCACCATGCGCCCAAACTCAAAGAGAAGCCCCACCAAGGCCGCCACCCAGAAGGCCCGGTTGGCCAGGACCAGGCGGAAGGAGTCCCTTAGCCCCAGGCCGCTTTGCGCCTTGGGGTCCTCCTGGATACCCGGGAAGAAGAGGAGAAAGGCCACAAGGGCAAGCGCGGCAAAGAGGAGGGCCATGCCCAAAAACCCCACCTGGGCGTAGACCAGGGGGGCCACGGCAATCCCCAGGATCAGCCCGAAAAGCTCCGTGCCCCGCTTCAACGCGGCCGCCCCCGCCCTTTCGGAAAGTCCTCGGAACATCTCCGGGAAAAGGGCCCCGTAGTTGGTCCAAACCACGGTGGCCATGGTCTCGTAAAGGACGATGCCTAGGGCGAAGTAGTAGGGAAGAACCTGGGGGGAACGGGCCCACTCGGGCACCCAGAAGACCAGGATGTAGAAAAGGAGGAAAAGGGGTATCCCCAAAAGGAGCCAAGGGCGCCTGCGGCCCAAGCGGGTCTTGGTGCGGTCGGAAAGGTGGCCGAATAGGGGGTCATTGACGGCATCCCAGAAGGCATACACCGTGCGGGCCAGGGCATAGAAGGCAGCGGAAAGGCCCAGCTTTTCCAGATAAAAGAAGGCCAGATAGGTGCCAAAGCTTTCGGAAACCAAGGTAAGCCCCAGCTGCCCCGAGGCGTAGCGCCACTTTTTCATAATCGGCTCCTTCTAAAGCGCATCCCGAACCATCCGCCACGTAAGGGGGTGGAACTCGGCCAGGACCCGGCGCACCTCGGGGTGGGCAAGGGCGAAGTAGTCGGCCTCCCGCGTCCGCCAGTCGGGAAGGGCCCGGCCCTCGGGGGTGGGGAGGGCGCTGTGGTGCACCAGGTAGTAAAGGCCCGGAGGGAGCTTGGCCAGGTCCAAATAGAAGCCCAACCGCTCCTCCGGGGGAAGGCCATAGGCATCCAGGAAGCGCACCCTGGGGAAGGGCACCCGGGCCAGGAGCCGTTCCAGGTCGGGCAGGAAGGCAGGGGGAACCCCCAGGCCCTCGAGGCTCTCCGGCACCAAGGGCACCAGGCGGTACTCCTGGGCCAAGCGCAGGTACACCTCCGCCAGGTCGGGCCTCAGCACGGCCCCTTGGTGGGTGTCCAGGTGGGTGGGCGAGAAAAGCCTTTTGGCCGCCTCAATCTGCGCCCTTAGCTCCCGTTCCACCTCCTCCTGGCGGGCTCTTTCCCAGACGATCTCCAATGAATCCGGGAAATACCCCGCCTCGTCCCTGAGGCTTTCCCCTTCCGTCAAGGGCCGCATCCGGGGGGCGGGCCACTCGCTGGTGAGCACCAGGTGCACCCCCAAATCCTCCCCCTTCACCCCGCTGGCCCAGGCCCCGGGCACCATCACGCTTCCCGTGGGAAGACCCAGGGCCTGGTAGGCGCTGTTTTGCGCATGGGTCAGGCCCAGGTCATCGTGGTGCAGGATGAGGACCCGACGTCCAAGAAGGCCAAGCCTTGCCAAAAGGTCCATAAGACCCCCTTTCCCTTCAGGATTCCATCCTAGCGCAGAGGCTAGGGGAATACCAGGGAAAAAGGGCCCTTACGGCCAACCCACCCGGGGGGTTGGCTACTCCAAGGCCAGCTCCACCAGCCGCCGTAGAAGCTCTGGGTAAGGAAGCCCCCCGGCGGCGAAAAGCCTGGGGTACATGCTGGTGGGGGTGAAGCCGGGGATGGTGTTGATCTCGTTGAGGTAGACCTCCCCCTCCGCCAGGAAGAAGTCCACCCGGGCCATGCCGCGGATGCCCAGAAGCTTATAGGCCTTCAGGGCCAGCTCCTGAAGGGTCTCCTGGGTACCGGGGTCCAGGGGAGCAGGGATCAGAAGCTCCGCCCGCCCAGGGGTGTACTTGGTTTCATAGTCGTAAAAGGCCGCCTGATAGCGCACCTCCCCCACCGGGCTGGCCTCCCCAAAGACGTTGCCCAAGACCCCCACCTCCAGCTCCCGCACCCCCCCAAGGGCCTTCTCCACCACGGCCTTCTGGTCGTGGCAAAAGGCTTCCCCTAAGGCTTCTTCCAGCTCAGCGTACCGTTCTACCCGGCGGATGCCGATGCTGGAACCCGTGTTGGCGGGCTTGACGAAAAAAGGGGGGTCAAAGGGGATAAAGGGGCGCTCCCCTGGGTAAAGGGCCACCCAGGGCACCACGGGAATCCCCGCCTGGGCCAAGACCCGCTTGCTTAGGTCCTTGTCCATGCAAAGGGCACTGGCCGCCACCCCTGCCCCCACGTAGGGCTTGCCTAGCATTTCCAGGAAACCCTGAAGGGTGCCATCCTCTCCCCATCTTCCGTGCAGCAAGGGGAAAACCACGTCAAACCGGCTCCATTCCAAGGAGGGTGGGAAGGCCTCCCGACCCTCCAGGGCCACGCCAGCCTTAAGGGCTTCCTGGGCCTCCTCGCCCAGAAGCCACCGGCCATCCTTGGCGATCACCGCGAGCTCGGTGGAAAAGGGCATGTGCTCCAAAACCCCATGGGCAGAGAGCAAGGAAACCTCGTGCTCGGGGCTCCTTCCCCCGGCGATGAGGAGGACTCTGGGCGCGGCCATGTCTAGAGCTTAGCCTCCCTCTTGGGAAAGGTCCAGACGGTTGTAGCGGGAAGCGCAGGGGGCAAGCCCCTCCCTAACCCAGCAGAGCACCGCCTCCTTGGCCGCCTCGAGGACCCTCTCCACCACCGGCCACTCCTCGGGAAGGAAGGGGGAAAGCACATACTCCGCCCCAAGCTCCCGGGAAGGGGGCTTGCCGATGCCCAGGCGCAGGCGGTGAAACGCCCCGGTTCCCAAGGCCTCGGCAATGGAGGCCACCCCCCGGTTTCCCGCAGAACTACCCCCCGCCTTGAAGCGCAGGCGGCCTAAGGGCAGGTCCATCTCGTCGTGAACCACCAAAAGGCGCTCCGGAGGGATCTTGTAAAAGCGCACCAGGGGAGCCACCGCCTGGCCGCTTAGGTTGTAGTAGGTGAGGGGCTTGAGGAAAATCCCCTTCTCTCCCGCCACCTCCACTTCGGCCAAAAGGGCCTCCCCCTTGGGGCGGAACTCCAGCCCCAGCTGGTCCAGGACCATAAACCCCAGGTTGTGCCGGGTTCTGGCGTAGCCCTCCCCCGGGTTTCCCTGGCCCACCACCAAAAACATCCTCCCCCTCCAAAAAGGAGGCGGGACCGCCCGCCGATCCCGCCCCTTATGCCCTTTCTCGCCCTATCGTGCTCCCCAGGGCGTGGCCCGATGCACCGGGGTCCCCACCTTGGCTTTCGTGGGGTGGTACTACTCCTCCTCTTCTTTCTTGCCCTTCTTGATCACCTCGGGCTCGGCGGGGGCCTCGAGGGCCTCGGCAGCCAGCTTCTCCACGTCCTCAGGGGGCACCACCGCGGCGATGGTCTCCTCCGGGGAGACCGCCAGCTTCACTCCTTCGGGAAGCTTCAAGTCAGCCGCATGCAGGCTATCCCCAATCCCCAGCCCCGATACATCCACCTCGATGAACTCGGGGATGTTCCGCGGGGAAACCCTGACCAGGATGTCCCGGTGGATCTCCTGCAACACCCCGCCTTCCCGCACCCCCTGGGGCGTGCCCACGAAGCGCAAGGGGATGTACATCTCCACCGGCTCATCGGAGAGCACGTAGAAGTCCACGTGCTCGGGGCGGCGCCGGCGCTTATCCAGGTTCACCTGGCGCACCAGGGTGGGAAGCTCCTGGCCATCGGGGAGTTCCAGAACGATCACGTGGTGGATGGAAGCGTGGCGGAAGACCTTGTCAAACTCCCCCAGCTCCACGTACACCTTCCGGTTCAGGTGCTTGTTGTAGATGACGCCGGGGAGCTTCCCCGCACGGCGCAAAGCGGCGGGCTTCTCCCCCTCCCGGTACTGGGCTTTCAAACGGTATTCCATGTCTCCTCCTAGCAAAAGGCAAAGGCCCCCAAGGGGCACACTAAGGGAAAGCTTAGCACATCCCCTGGCCTTCCTTCCACCCCGCCTAGGAGAGCACCTTGTACAGGGTTACCGCCAGGATCAACACCCCAAAGAGCTGCTTCAGGCGCTGGGAAGGCAGGTAAAGGCTGGTGAGGCGGGAGCCCAGGTAGCTCCCCAAGGCCCCGGCCACCACCAGGGAGAGGGTGAGGCCAGGGTCCAGCCGGGCGGTGGAAAGGTGAGGCAAAAGGGAGGAGAAGGAGGGCGGCGTCACGGCGAAGGCATTGATGGCGGCTGCTCGCTTGGGATCATGGCCGGTGAGGATCAAGGTAGGCATGAGGAGGAACCCCGGGCCCACCCCCAAAAAGCCGGAAAGCACCGATATGGGGGCCGCCAACACCAAGGCCAAGGGGAAGTTCTCCCGGGACGCCTTACCGGAAACCGGCCGGAAAAGGTTATAGGCCAGGTAAACCACCGCCCCCAGGTAGATCCACCACACATAGCGCACCTCCACCCGCTGCACCAGCCACGCCCCCACCGGGGCGAAGGAGGTGGTCACCAGGGCCAACAGGATGGCCTTGCGCCAGTCCACCAAGCCGCTTTGGGCGAATCCAAACACGGCGAAGAGGGCGGTAACGCCGTTAAGGAGAAGGGAAAGGGGCTGCACCTGATGGACCAGATCGGGCAGAAAGAGGCTCAAAAAGGGTACCGCGGCAAAGGCCACCCCCAGGCCCAGCATGCCGGAAACCACCGCCAGCAAAAAAAGCCCCCCGATCAGCACTGGGTTCATGTTCGCTCCCATCTTGCTGTTATAGGAATGGCCTCCTTAAGGCTTTGGTAGAGGGTGGAGTTCTTAAGGGTGAGCTCAAAAAGCTTTTCCAAGCGCTCACCCGGGGCGGGGCTTTCCAGGTACAGGACAAAGCCTATGTGAACGATCTTGGGAGGCTTGTCCTCCCGGCTGGCCTCGAGGACCACCCTTGCCCCAGCCAGCGGCACCCTGGACGATTCCGCCACAAACTGGATGCCTGAAAGAAGGCAGCTTCCCAAAGCGGCCAGAAGAGTTTCCACCGGGTTAAACCCCGCCTCCTTGTCAGCGCGGCGGGCCCCTAGGACCAGGCTAAACCCCCGGGCTTCCGCCAGGGCCCTTTGGGCATCCTGGCGGCGCACTTCCACGCGGTAGTCTTGAGGCATCTTAAAAGCTAAAGACCGTGGCCCCTTCCAAGGCGTAGTCCACAAAACGGTCCCGGGCGTAGGCCAATCGGAGACCCCGGGCCTTGAAGGACTCCTCAGCCCCTAAGCCCTTAGCGGAGTTAAGGCAGGTGTAAACCGGCACCCCTTGGGCTACGAGGCTATCCACCCCCTGGTTGTACTCGGTCAGGGCAGGGTCCAGAAGCGCCCGCTCCGCGGGACCGAAGATGTACACCTCCAGCTCCACCCCCCGCTCCTCCTTCACCTGGCGGATGCGCTCGGCCAAGTGCACGCCCGTGTTCAAGGCGCTGGGCTCCCCGTGAAAAATATGGATGACCACTTTAGCCATAAAACCCCCAGAGGGTAGCTTACCCCATCGCCAGAGGACATGTGTACCTTTTCACCAAAGCTCAAATCAGGGCGCTCACCGACTGGTTGGTGTGCACGTGCTGGATGGCCTGGGCCAGGAGCTCGGCGGTGGAAAGCACCGTATACCCTCCGTCCTTGAGGGGAATGGTATCGGTGAAGACCACCTCCCGGATGGCGGGATGGGAAAGGTTCTCCCGGGCCTCCCCCACCAACACCGGGTGGGTGGCCATGACCACCACCTCAGGTAGGGCCCCCGCCTGGAGAAGGGCCTCCACCCCCCGCCTTATGGTCCCCCCAGTGGAAACGATGTCGTCTATGATCAAGGGCCTTTTCCCCGCTACCTCTCCGATCACGTAGGTGACGGAGGTCTCCTTAGGGCCATGGCGGCGCTTGGCCAGCATGGCAAAAGGCAGGCCCAGCCTTTCGGAAAGCCGCCTGGCCTCCTCCGCCCGGCCGGCATCCGGGGAGACCACCACGGCGTTTTCCGTATATCCTCTCTCCTGCAGGTAGCGGGCAAAAAGGCGCACCGCGGACAGGTGGTCCACGGGGATGTCAAAAAACCCCTGGATCTGGGGGGCGTGCAGGTCAATGGCGATCACCCGGTGCACCCCAACCACCTCCAGGAGATTGGCCACCAGCTTGGCGCTCACCGGCTCCCGGCCCTGGGTTTGCTTGTCCTGGCGGGCGTAGCCAAAGTAAGGGATTACGGCGTTGATGCGGGCGGCTGAACTCCTGCGGGCGGCATCGGCCAGGAGGAGGAGTTCCATCAGGTGGTCGTTCACGGGAGGGCTGGTGGGCTGGATCAGGTAGACGTCATTCCCCCGGACGCTTTCCAGAAGCCGCACCTGCACCTCGCCGTCGGGGAAGCGGTCCACCAGGGCTTTTCCCAGGGGTATCCCCAAGGCCTCCGCCACCCGCCGGGCCAGGTCGGGGTGGGCGCTCCCCGTGAAGAGCTTGATTTCCATGGACCCCTCCCCTTTCAGTATGCCAAAAGGGCCTGGGCCAGAAGGCCAAGCCGCCTCGAGGCCTCCCGCAAAAAGGCCTGGAAGTCCCTTTCGGCCTCTTCCCCCGCCCCATCGGTTACGGCGCGCACCAAGGCCATGGGATGGCCGAAGCGCCAGGCCACCATGAGGGCCGCGGCCCCTTCCATCTCCACCGCTTGGGCCCCGTGAAGCTGGGCCAACCTCCTGGCCTCCTCCCTATCCGCCAAAAACCGGTCCCCCGTGGCCACCACCCCGCGCCTAAAGGGAAAACCCAAGCCCTCCGCCGCCCTCTGCGCCCTTTCTAGAAGAAAGGGGTCCGAGGGGAAGAAGCGTACCCCAAAGGCCGTCTCCCCTGGCTCCCGGCCAAAGGGGGTGAGATCCACATCCCACTGCACCGCCCTTTCCGCCAGGAGGAGGTCCAAGGCCTTCAAAGAGGGGTCCAAGGCTCCCGCCACCCCCAGGAAAAAGCTTTCCTTCGGGGCAAAGCGGGCCAGAACGTAGGCCACGGCGGAAGCCGCTGCCACCTTGCCCACCCCGGTTTCCGCCACCAAGACCCCAGGGGCCCGGTGGAGGGGAAAGGGGGCCTCGAGGACCTCCCCCGCCCCCAAGGCCTCCCTAAGGGCTTCCGCCTCCTCGGGCTCGGCGGCGAAAAAGGCGGTCACCTTTCCTCCAAGGGAATGGTCCTTTGCACCTTCAGACCCTGGCGCACCACCTTCTCCGCCCAGGCCTTGGCGCCTTTTAGGTCATGGTCCCGGTAGTTGCCGCACTCCCTGAAGCTGGCCCCGGGGATAGGCCCCTCATGGAGGAGCACATCCCTTAAGGCGCGCTCCCAGGCCACCAAAACCCTTTCCTCCTCCAAAGGGCCCTCCACCACCAGGTAAAACCCCGTGCGGCACCCCATGGGGGAAAGGTCAATGACCCCATCCAGGTGGTCGCGGAGATAACCCGCCAGAAGATGCTCTAAGGTGTGCAAAGCCCCTGTGGGAATGGCCTCCCGGTTGGGCTGGGCCAGGCGCAGGTCGTACTTCTCCACCAGGCCACTTCCCACCCTTTTCCTCCCTGCTAGGCGCACATAGGGAGCCTGGACCTTGGTGTGATCTAGGGAAAAGCTCTCAATCTCAGCCATAGGACAACTCTCCCCCACCGGTGTGGGAATTTCATCATACTCGGGATACTCGGGCCATCCCCACGCGTGTGGGGACTACGGAGTGCTGGCCGCGTAGGCCTCCAGCACCCCCGGGCCATCCCCACGCGTGTGGGGACTACGCGCCACGCTTGGGTGGAACCAACACGGAGCAACGGGCCATCCCCACGCGTGTGGGGACTACGCCCCGGCGCAGATTAGCGCCCAGGCTAGGTTCGGGCCATCCCCACGCGTGTGGGGACTACGTCCGGGTCCACACGGATAGGTTACTGGAGCGATGGGCCATCCCCACGCGTGTGGGGACTACGTAGCGCTCTCCTGGCCGTACCCACACCGCTAGGGCCATCCCCACGCGTGTGGGGACTACAGGTTCCCGCCTTCACCCGCTCCATGGGCCTGCGGGCCATCCCCACGCGTGTGGGGACTACGACGTGTATGGCCCCGTATACTACCCGGTCCCTAGGGCCATCCCCACGCGTGTGGGGACTACACGGGGGCAGTAACTCTGGCCCTCATTAAAGGGACGGGCCATCCCCACGCGTGTGGGGACTACGGAAGGATGATGATGAGGCTGGAAAACCTGACCGGGCCATCCCCACGCGTGTGGGGACTACTGTCCCTCTCCTCTTTGCCGGGGAAACCGGGGCGGGCCATCCCCACGCGTGTGGGGACTACGCACCAACCCGGTCATCGGCTCGCACCGAAGCCGGGCCATCCCCACGCGTGTGGGGACTACGAGGTGATGGGGGCCAAGGCGGTGTCGGCGGCCGGGCCATCCCCACGCGTGTGGGGACTACGCATTCGCTCTTCCGCCCGCACTCGGCGAACGCGGGCCATCCCCACGCGTGTGGGGACTACATGCAACAACATGGGAGATGGCTCGCACGGGCGCGGGCCATCCCCACGCGTGTGGGGACTACCGTAGCGGGTGCGAGCCACTGGTGCGGTTGTTGCGGGCCATCCCCACGCGTGTGGGGACTACGGCTCAGAGTGACCGGATCAAAACCGAAGTAAAGGGCCATCCCCACGCGTGTGGGGACTACCTATGCTGTCCCTGCTGAGAAGCGGACAGGATAGGGCCATCCCCACGCGTGTGGGGACTACGAGAGACGAAGCCGCAGCACATCGGTCCCGGCCGGGCCATCCCCACGCGTGTGGGGACTACGGCCCTAAAGGCGGGCTCCAGGTCAAGCCTAGCCGGGCCATCCCCACGCGTGTGGGGACTACGGTGTTATTGCACCGTCCACAACACCTGAGGCAGGGCCATCCCCACGCGTGTGGGGACTACTCCGTGAGCTCGGTCAAAAGTTTCCCTAGAGCTGGGCCATCCCCACGCGTGTGGGGACTACTAAAGGGGGTCTTTGCCGCTCTAATCGGGGTCCGGGCCATCCCCACGCGTGTGGGGACTACGGAGGGTTTGTTGGCAGGGGCGTACTCAAAGGCCGGGCCATCCCCACGCGTGTGGGGACTACGTATCCAGCGTCCCCGCGACGGCTGTGGATCCGGGCCATCCCCACGCGTGTGGGGACTACGCCCGACCCCCAGCTGAGGCATGACTGTCGCACGGGCCATCCCCACGCGTGTGGGGACTACCCACCTCAGCCTTCGGGAAGTGTCTAGCATAACGGGCCATCCCCACGCGTGTGGGGACTACTGGAGAACCCCCTCCTCGGGAGAAACTCAGAGTGGGCCATCCCCACGCGTGTGGGGACTACACGCTGCCAAGTCTCTCAGCCAGACACTCTTTCGGGCCATCCCCACGCGTGTGGGGACTACTGAAGCATGACTCTAAAGAAGCTCGGCAAAATCGGGCCATCCCCACGCGTGTGGGGACTACAAAGCTTTGGTCTTTCAGCAGGGCCGCGTAAACCGGGCCATCCCCACGCGTGTGGGGACTACGCCCAGCGCTACAGGACCGACCCCTGGACCATCGGGCCATCCCCACGCGTGTGGGGACTACGCGGGCTCATCTCTCCCGATGCGGCACAGCAAGCGGGCCATCCCCACGCGTGTGGGGACTACTAGAGGACGGCGTGGAGGTGGACATAGACGCGCGGGCCATCCCCACGCGTGTGGGGACTACGCCAAGACTCGGGAAGACTATCAAGACTCTTCGGGCCATCCCCACGCGTGTGGGGACTACGAACTACACCGGTGTTCGCGGCTACGTGGTTATGGGCCATCCCCACGCGTGTGGGGACTACGCTCGCGCAGGCCACGGAGAGCGTCCGCTACGCGGGCCATCCCCACGCGTGTGGGGACTACGGAAGGCCGAGCTCTTGATAAAGTACGCGAGCTAGGGCCATCCCCACGCGTGTGGGGACTACACCTTCACTTCCAACGGGAACGGGATGGGGTACGGGCCATCCCCACGCGTGTGGGGACTACACATGACCCAGACGGCAAAAACCCTGCTTGACCCCCCTCTAAGGGTCTGTAAAAAGAGTCAATCCAGGGATTGGTTGTCAAGCTCCCTCTGTGCTCGCCTTGCTAAGCGCTTAAGCTTCTCTGCCTTGCGCACAGCCTCGGCGTTGCGCACAGCTACCAGCATTATACCGTCAAAATTGCGTAGGATGCGGTCTTGATAACCGTGAAGTCGCAGGGAAAAACCCTGCTCATTATTGGTGCGCCAGGCCATGGCACACCGGCCTTCTCCCGCCTTCTCCACCACCTTTTCCCAAAGGAGATCGCGCACTGTGGCGCTGACTCGACCGACAAAGACCCCTGTGTCCAACTCCAAGAACCAGCGGGTTAGTTCGCCCCGCAAACTCCTAGGGACCTTCTCCAGGATCAGGACCACCATAGGCCACCCCGCCTTCCACCTCCCCCTCGAGGTCCCAAAGCCCCCCAGGCCGGGTGGGGTCGTCCTCCTCCGCCTCCTCCTCCGGTAGACCTAAGCCAGAAAAGAGCCAGAGGAGGTCTTCCACCACCCGCTCCAAAAGACGTGACCCGAGAATCTGGTCCCGAAGCTTTTGCCGAACCCGCCTTTCTACCTCCAAATCGCTTTCGGCCACGGTCAAAAAGGCGGCGGGTACCAGCACCTCGGTCTTGTAAAGGTCAGCAACATCGTAGACAAAGGAAAGGAGCTTTCCCGTGTGGATAAAGCCTAGGGCCGGACTAAAGCCGCTGGAGACGATGGCAGCATGAGCAAGGCCGTAGAGATAAGCAGCCCCCGCAGACAAGGCCCGGTTCACGGGATCGGAAGCGGCCCAGTTTCCTCGGTCATAGGACCGCCCCTGCCAGGGCACACCCGTTTCCCGGCTCCAGTGGGCGTAAGCCGCTCTAACCCGAACCCCCTCGAGGCCCCTTACCTGCTCCAAGGTAAGGTCAGGGGGAAGAGGTTCTTGGAAACGCCTTTGGTACAACCGGAAGACCACCTTAAGGTGAAGGGCAGGGTCAGCCCAGGCCTTGGCCTGAATCTGGAGCCGGCGGGAGCTTCTGGTGTCTCCTAGGCCTTGGGCGTAGAATCTAGCAAAACCCTCTCCCACCCACGCCACGGTGCACCCATTGCCGGCTAGGGCCCGAATGGCCGCATGGGTGATGCGGGTTCCTGGCCCCAGGAAGAGCACCCCCAAGGCTGCCACCGGTACCAAAGTGAGCCCCTCCTGGTCATAAATGCCGATCCCTTGAGCCTCTTGCTCAATGAAGGCGTGCTCCACATAGAGGTAGGAAAGGCCATCGCGGAACTTCGGGAGCTCTTTCAGATTGCGCGCACTGGGTACCGGTGGCATACCTTTGCCTAAGGATGCAGGGAAAGGAGGCCAAGCCCCAGGGCCTTTCCGGGACCAATACCCCGCTTCAAGGTTTCTATGGCCTTGGCAGGGTCCACCACCTCGAGGGTTCCTTCAAACAGGACAGCCTGGACTTGAATGATGTGGCCTGCCTTTCGTACTTCCAAAAAGGTGTCCTGGCGAATGGTAGCCCGATACTGGCCCGCTTCCTTCCCTAGGTGAAACCCTCCATCCTCGAGTTTCCGAGCCAACCAGGCCAGCTTTTCCTCCTGGGTTTTGAGGGCCACCCGCTCTCCCCTATCCCGGGCCCGCTTGCTGGGATTAGCCCGCAGGCGAAAGCGAAGGATCTGACCCTCCCAAAGCGCCGGTTGGAAGAGCTTGGGTGGATACACCTCGGCGTAGCCCTTCTCCAGGGCATCCCAGTCCGGCAGGGTTAGGGTCTGGACCAGGACCACCGGAGACTCCGTGCCCCGGGTGGGCTCTAGACGCCAAAGTAGCCTTTCGCTTCCCTCCTTTAAGGCCTGGGATACTGCCCGGGACAGGGTGCGGTGCATCTCATAGGGACTTGCCAGGTCCCTCCGGACAGCCTTGGAGCGCAAGTCAAGCTTTAACTTGCTAATCCACATGGTTGTCTCCAAAGGAATCCTCCCCGATCACCTGGATATGGTCCTGAGAAAGAACCTCCTCTCGGACGTAGCGGGCTCCAAAGCGCCGTTTGGCAAAGGGCGCTATGGGCTGGTCGTAGACCAGGCGCCCATCCGGCGCCTCGAGGACCAGAAGGAGATCTTCCCTGGGTTTCTCGCGCAGGAGATAGGGGTAGCTCCGCAAGGCCACTTCCAGGGGTTCTTCCCGCAGGCCATCTTTCAGGTAGATGGGAGGACTGGGCACATAACCCTTCCGGCCCAGGTACAGCACATAGCGGGGATTTGAAAGGGCCTGGTGGGCCGCCTGGAGAAGGGAAGCGGGGCCCTCGAGGCCTACCAGAAAGGCGGCATCGGAAAGGTAATGGCGCCAACTTTGCACGTTGACCTTCGCTTTAAGGCTAGCGGCGATGATCTCCCGAGCCGTCTGGTAGTCCACCCGCAGCACTCCCTTCCGGTCCACCCGCACCCCCATGCGCAAGGCCGCCAGGTCGGAGATATCCTCCTCCCGGTCACGGCCGAGGGCTGCCGCCAAAAGGCCCAGGACCCCGCTTTTGGTGGGGTAAGGCCAGGTGTCCCGGTGGTCAAAGCGGCTCCGGGTACCCCAGGACTGCATGGGGCCTTGAAGCCGCAAAAGGAGCGTGGGCATGTTAACCTCCCAGGGCCAGCAACTCCCTAAGGGCCTTCTCCACTTCCTGCTTCAAGGACTCCAGCCCATCCACCAGGGGAATGCCCTTCACCTCCGTTTCGGTGAGGTTAACAGCGCCCTTCCGTTCCTTTTCCAACGAGCCGTAGGCACGGTCGAACTTATCCCACTCCCGCACCAGGGCCTCCACGGAAAGGGCAGAAAGAGACTTGCCATCCTGAGGCCAGAGGGGCCGCTCAAAGGCGGTGGCCAAGTTGCGGGGGAGGCCCTCCCCGGCCCTGCAAGCCAGGAAGAGGGGCGGGTTATAGGCAGCAAAGCTATTTTGTTTGCCCGAAGGTAGGGTTAAAGCGAAGGCCTCGAGGAACGCCAGGGCTCCCTTTATGGACAAATCCACATCCCCCTGAAGGTTGGTCACCAACTGGTCCAGGTTCACCACCGCATACCGGTACATGGTGGCGGAGTAAAACTCCACATCCCCCATCATCCCCGCCCCAGTGTCCTCCTTGGGATTCAGGTCGTCCACGGCGGTGTAAAAGTCAAACTCCCGGTCCACCTTGTGGGTGGAAAGGGCGTGGGCCACCTGAGCCGCTGCATCCACTCCTAGCTCAGGGCGATCCGCCAGCATGCGGCCAAAAAGGGCCAGGTCCACAGCCTTGCCACCGTCCAGGATCCTTTCCAAAGATCTTTTGAGCTCCGGATCCACCTCTGCGCTCTTTTTACCCTTAGCCGGCCCGGCGTTCAGCTTCTCCAGGTTATCCCGGATCAACCCCGCCAGCCGGGTAAGCTCGCGGTTTCCCAGGAAGAGCAAGTATTCCGTTCTTCCCTCCTTGAACCCAAAACCCAGGGTGTTGAGCGCATTTTCCACCGCCAGGCGGGCCTGCTCCTGGGGAATATCCGAAAGCTTCTCCAAAAGGGCATCCAGCAGACGCCGGGTGCGTACGGCCCTTTCCTCCGCTGAAAGCAAGGGCCAGTCCCTAAAGGCCACCCGCACCGCGCGCTTCTGAGCCTGGCTGGAGATTCGGGCCCGCCGGTATCCGCCAAACAAGGCATCCTTTGGGCTTCCCGTATCGTCCCGGTTCAGGTTGCTGGGGGCCACCGTCTGAATAACGTGCACTTCCAAAAGCTTCATGCCACCACCTCCTTATCCCTTTACGAGCCTTGGCCTTCCGCCAAAGCTTCCTTTCTCACCTCTTCGGCACCGTAAAACTCCCTGGCCCAGCGGGCCTGTACTCTTCTTCTGGGGTCAAACCAACGAAGTAGGTCCTCGAGGAGTTGGGCAAAGTCCAAAGCTCCCTCCACCAGCCCCACCGCCTGCCTAAGACGGTGGGCGATCTGGTCCCGATCCGCATCCAGTAGGGCCAGGAAACGCTTCTCCTGGCTGTCGGACTGCCGGGCCTGCTTGGCCTCCCAAAGAGCCCGGGCCAAGGTGCGTCCCTCCCGGTGCTCCCCGTCCTTCAAGGCAAAGAGCCCCGCCACCAGGTAATAAGCCTCCCGCCGCCACCCATCATCCCCTGTCTTTTGGAGGAAGGGTTCCACATAGGGCATGGCCGGAGGATACCCCCCAGGATCAAAGGCCAGGCTCCGCCTTAAGACAGCCCTCGCCCGCGTCCATTCCCGGTGCGACCTTAGAGCTTCTAACCACTCCAAAAATCCCTTCCCGCTCACCCCTTCACCTCCTTTTCCCTGAGTTCAGCTACCACACCACGGAAAGCCCGCTCTGACTCCGCCAGTGCCCTGAGGTGCCTGGCCTCCGTGCCCACAAACCGGCGGGTCTCTTCCCAGGCGCGTTGCGCAGCCTTCAGGATGCGGTTCCGCCAAAGGTCCAGAATCCCTTCTTGGTGCAGACGGCTGAGGAAGTCCGTAAAATCCAGATCCAGCTGCGCCCAGTAGAGGGAAAGGAGGGGTAAGGAGTTGGCGAAGTTTTGCAACTCGGAAGCGTCCCGGGACCCCAACACTCCCTGAGCCACCCGCCACGCCACGCCCCTAAGGCCCTTGGCGGCGTCCTCAGCCAGCTGGAGGGCTCTTTGGAGCAAAAGCTCTCCCTTGGGGGTGACCAGGCCCTTGGGGATGGGGTAAACCTCCCGTCGAATGTCCAGTATCTTGGCCTGGTCCGAAACCTGACCCAAAACCCGGAGGGTGAAGGCCGCACCCTCCTCCTCCAGTTCGCCCGCATGCCGCAAGACCGCTGGCCAGGCGCCACCTGCAGCAGGAAGCATCGCCCCGAAATCCCGCCAGAAACTCCTTTCCATGCTCAAGCGCAAAGGAAAGATGGCTCCCCTATTGTCTTTCCGGTAAGCCACCATGGGATCCCGCCAAGCCACCTCCTGGGGTTCCACTCCTGGGCCATAGCCCATCCACCTTACCCCCTGGCCCTCGTCCACCAGAAGCACACCCCGGCTGGGCCAGACGTACACTACGCCCACCCCACTCAAAGGCCATCGGATGGCGTACCCCTTTACGTCTTGGGTCCTTAGGGGTTTCCGCTCCCAAATGGGAACGCCGGGATCCTCCTGGGGTACCAGGTTCAACACCAGGGTTTGGAACAGGTCCGTCCCCATGGCCAAAAAAGCTGCCGGGCGGGCTAGAGGAGCATCCTTGGCCGAGGTGACCCCAAGCCTTCGTAAGAGGCCCCCGGGAGCAAAGGCCTGGTGCACCAACAAGGCCCGGGCTACCTCGGGATAGGAAGCCAGGGGAGGGTCTTTGTCAACGGTGTGATCAAAGAGGGTGGGATTATTGCCATTGGCCAACTGGGGAAGGAGCTTGCTCCAGGGAAGGAGATCCTCCTGAGGAAGGTCGGGAATCTGCAAAAAGGGGGTGGCCTCGTGGAAAAGGTAGAAGCGATCCCGATACCGTTCCAGGTACCCCTCGATGCTCTCCCGGTCAAACTCCCCTCTTTCCCAAAGCGCTAGGGCTTCATATTTATCCCTTACAGGAGGCAAGGCCCGGTAGAGCACCGCCAGGAGCAGGCGGTGCAAGGCAGCCTCCTCCAGGGGGAACGGGGTCTCAATGCGGGTGATGGTGTGGGCGTTGACCAGGGCCTCCCTTATACCCACCTCCTCAACCCTTCCGTTCCGCAGCACTGGAATCCAAGGTTCCTCTATAAGGTTGAACTTGGCCACCGCTGCACCTCCTTTCTCAAGATAGGACCGGATTCCGACATCCCCTGTCGGATTTAAACAGGGAGGTACACCACCCCGAGCTCAGGGTCCAGGTCCACCCTCACCCTCATCTGCTCCGTAGCGAAGACTCGCCCTATCTCCAGGGCCCTAAGCCCGCGAAGCAGTCCGGTCTTCGTCCAAGCCGAAGGGGGGTTTTCCCGCAACAGTTCCTGGGGAATAGGAAACCTGGACAGCCGTACCACTCGGCTCCAAAGGGCCACCACGTCCTCCTTCCCAAGGCTTCCCTTTAACTTGGCTGGGAACCGGCCTTCGGTATCCAAAAACCACCCCTCTCCCCTCCGGTAAAGGGGTACCACGGACACGGAGGGTTCCCCCAGGCGGGTGAGGAAGCGCTGGGTATGGGGGTCTTCCTCTTCGTCATCCAGCCGGAAATCGGAGGCCAGGGCTGCGGCATCCATTTGGTTAAGGAGTCTATCCAGTTCGGCCAGGGAAAGGTTCTCCGCCACTCTAGTGTCCTTTTCCAGACGCCTTTTCAGATTTTGGTGGCTCTTCCTTGCCCTATCCCGCAAACCCTCTGGAAAGCTCTCTGGATCACGTTCGTAGACCTCCTCCAAGAGTTCCTCGAGGTCCAGGGGAAGCCTCAACGCTTCCCTACCCTGGAGGGCAAGCCAGGTGGATAGGAGCACATAGTCCTCGTAAACCCTGTTCCAGTGAAGCCCCTGGCCAAACTCGGGCTCATCCTTAAGGCCGCCCACAAGAAGCACCGGGGTCCGATGGCCTTCCGGCCGCTTGCGAGGATGCCGATGCAGCCGGCCCGCCCTTTGGAAGAGAAGATCCATGGGCGCCAGGTCCGAGTAAAGAAGGTCAAAGTCCAAGTCCAGGCTCTGCTCCGCCACCTGGGTGGCCACCAAAATGGCCCTTTCCGGACGGGGTCCATGCTTTCCGAAAAGGGCCAGGGTTACCGCCTCCCTCAAAGCCCGCTCCTCAGCGGGAAAACGGGCGTGGAGGAGGAAAACCAAGGTCCCATCGGGCAGGCGCTTGCCCACCACCCAAGGCCCCTTCTCCTCCCGGCTTTCCCAAAGGCCAGGCCAAGCGCCTTGGGTGGGCCCGGGCCCAAAGGAGTCAAGAAGCCCATCCAGGGTTATCCGTTCCCCATCGCCCAAGGCTTGGTAAAGGGCTTGCGCCCGGTCCACCGTATTCACAATCGCCCCCAGGGCGCCAGGAAGCCGGGCCTTTAGGGCTTCAGCCAACTGGGCCACATCCGGGGAAGCCCCTTGTAGGTGCAGGGTTTTCTCCTCGAGGGGCACATGGCGGGCACCCAGCAACCCATCCCCGGAAAAGGCGGCCACCCGGGGATAGGGGGGCAGTTCCACTCCTGCCACCCCCCAGGCGGAGAGCAGTTCCTCTCGCTTCCTCTTGGGCAAGGTGGCCGTCATCAGGATCACGCTGGAGCCCAGGGCCCTGAGCCAGAGCAGCAAAGCCCTAAGTAGACCCGAGGTATAGGTATCGTAGGCGTGCACCTCGTCTAGCACCACCACCCGGTTCATCAAGCCCCAAAGCCGGATGAAGTGGTGCTTGACCTTAAGAACGCCGAGAAGCGCCTGGTCCAAGGTTCCCACCCCGTGCCCCGCCAGCATGGCCCGCTTCTTGGCGGAAAACCACGCGGAAGCAGCCACCCCTCCCGTGGCTTCGCTCGGGTTCCGTTCCGCCTCGAGGTCGTAGACCTCCACAGGCCTGGCCCGCTCCAGGAGCTCGGCGTACTGAGGATTCAAGAGGGCTGTGCCATGCTGGAGTTGGAGCTCCCACCGCTCCCCTTCCGAAAGTCGCTCCAGAAACTCCTTGATCCTGGTGAACAGTCCGTTGGCCGTGGCCTGGGTGGGTAGGGCCACGTAAAGGCCCCGGTGGTCCAAGCGTTCCCGAAGGAGGTGGGAAGCGTAAAGGGCGGCCTCAGTCTTTCCCAAACCCATAGGGGCCTCCACCAAGAGCAGAACCGGTTCCCTGGGGGCGCCTTGCAAAAGCTCGGGAACGCTAGCCTGAAGGGGGTTGGGCTTGAAGGGAAAGAGTTCCTCAAAGGTCTTAACCCCCCTTGGGCTGACCCTGGGCCAGGGGAGGTCCTCGAGGGCCTTGCGGCCCAGCGCCAGGGCCTCCTGCCAGTACCCTTCCCTTTCCGGATCCCGGCCATAGGGGAAAAACCGGGGATCGGAAGCAATCCAGTCGGCGAAGGAGGCTAGGGCCATGACCCGCAGAATCGCAGGGGCCGCCGCATCCTCCACCGGGAGCGCCAAGGGAAAATCCAGCCCCAAAGACTGGGCCAGCCTCTGGGCCAAATGGTTTCTAACCTCTTTCCACTCCGAAGTCTCGGACTTCACGTGAAGGCGGGCAGTCTTGAGTTCTTCTCCCTGCGCCAGGAAGCCATGGTGGGCCCCTAAGCCCTTGGCCAGCGGATCCGCCAAGCGTAAGGGGAACCCTTGCCCTTTCAAGAAGTCCTTTACATACAGCTCGGTAAAGACCCCATGGGCAACCCACACCTCCCGAGCTAGCTTTTGGTCCCAGGTGAGGCCGGAATCCCAGACCTGCCTGGCTCCTTCCTCCCATGCTGCCTGGAAAACGGGGCTTGCCTTGCCAAGATCGTGAAGCCCCGCTAGGAAGGCTAGCCAGCGCAGGGCCTCCTCTTCCTCCAACCCCCAGTCCTCAGCGTAAAGCTTCCGGGTTCGGTCAGGCTCTCTCTCCAAGATGGCCCAGGCCACCGCTGCCGTGTCCAGCATGTGGGCGAGCAGGGGGTGAAACGGGTCCCCGCTTTTTGCCCAAAGCCTTAGAGCAACCGCCTGCACATTCACCTTTCCACCCTATCCCTTCGTCCCGACAGCCTCTGTCGCCTTGGCCAAAACCTGGCGGGCCTCTGCCAACCAAAGGCTACGGAGCTCAGGAGGAGCCAGCACCTCCACCCTGGGTCCAAAGCTTTGAATCCAGGAAAGCACCTCCCAGGGTACCCCACCCTTGAAAGGAACCGCCCTGAGACGGCACAAAAGGCTCCCATCGGGAAGCTCTTCCTCCAGCGTGAGACCAGGGTAATCCCCCTCGAGGACCCGCCAAGCTGCCTCCGGAGCGAAGCGGAGGCGGATTTCCACGGTTTCGTCCCGAGCCCCTACCACCCCCCAAGCCTGGCGAAAGTAGGCGTTCGGATCAAAATCCTGAGGGAGCTCATAGGTCTCCTCCAAAAGACGGACCTTGCGCATGCGGGAAAGCTTGAAGGTGAGTATTTGACCGTGGTAGGTGCGCTCATACCCGATGGCATAGAGACCCAGGTTGGTACGGTTGGCCTCGAGGAAATAGACCAGAACTTCCTTTGGGCGCCAGTTCTTGCTTCCACCTGACCGGTACTCAAAGGCCAGGACCCGGCGCTCCAGAAGGGCCCTGGCCACCATCTCCAAGGTGCGGGAGTCCCCCTGCCTCTCCTTCAGATTGCCAGTACTCTTAAGCAGCAATCCCCGCAAGGGTTCAGGCAACATCTTGGCCAGCTTCTCCAGCGCCCTTTCATATTGCCGGGTGGGGGCCTGATGATAGAGGAGCCGACCAGCGGCGAAAAGGGCTAGGGCCTCTATGGGCTGGAGGGCCACGGGTACATCTGCAATGCGATAAAGCCCTCGGCCCACACGCTCCACGGGGAAACCGTATTGGGAAAGGGCCTCGAGGTCTCGTTCAATAGTCCTCTCGCTCACCCGGTAATACTCAGCGAGTTCCCTTACCCGGTAGCTTCTCAACTTCAAACGGTCCACCATGGAAAGGAGCCTTTCCGCCTTTGGTATTTCCATCTTGGAGGTATTATACTTGGCAGGCTTTGGTATACTGAAGCCGTTGGGTGGGTCCTAGAACCCGCACCAAGCCCTAGCCTATGCCAGGGAGAGGATCTTGACAATCTAAGCCTCCCAAGGGCCAACCGATTGGGTTTTGTTCCACCTTTTTGACTGAGTTTTTCATATGACTTAGCGGGGGGTCATGGGGGGTTTTTGCTGTCTGGGTCATGTGTAGTCCCCACGCACGTGGGGATGGCCCGATCTCCCCCTTTACGTAGATGCTCCTGCCCTGTAGTCCCCACGCACGTGGGGATGGCCCTCCGGGCCACCCCCCTATCCCCGTAACCATCCCGTAGTCCCCACGCACGTGGGGATGGCCCGAGGCCGTCGTCCGAGAAGTGGCTCGTGTTTTAAGTAGTCCCCACGCACGTGGGGATGGCCCAGTGCTGGCGTTCCACATCGGGGAGCTCATCGTGTAGTCCCCACGCACGTGGGGATGGCCCGGCGTCCTTGGCCCTCCGGGTTACTTCCGTGTGCGTAGTCCCCACGCACGTGGGGATGGCTCCACTTGTAAACTTACCCTATGGTCCTGGTCCTGGACTTCGGCTCCCAGTACACCCGCCTCATCGCCAGAAGGCTTCGCGAGCTTAGGGCCTTCTCCTTGATCCTGCCAGGGACGGCAGGCCTCGAGGAAATCCTTCAGCACAAGCCCCAGGCCCTCATTCTCTCCGGGGGACCTAAAAGCGTCTTTGACCCCGATGCCCCCCGGCCTGACCCCAGGGTCCTGAACCTGGGCCTCCCCACCTTGGGCATCTGCTACGGGATGCAGCTTCTGGCCCAGGAGCTTGGGGGAAAGGTGGAGCGGGCTGGCCGAGCGGAGTACGGCAAGGCCCTCCTTACCCGCTACCAAGGCCCCCTCTTCAAGGGCCTGGAAGGCGAAGTCCAGGTCTGGATGAGCCACCAAGATGCCGTCACCGAACTCCCCCCTGGGTGGCGGGTGGTGGCGGAAACCGAGGAAAACCCCGTGGCGGCCATAGAGGGTCCGGATGGCAAAACCTTCGCCGTGCAGTTTCACCCGGAGGTGGCCCACACCCCTAAGGGGATGCAGATCCTGGAGAATTTCCTGGAGATTGCCGGGGTGTCCCGGGACTGGACCCCAGAGCACGTCCTGGAAAGCCTGGTCCAGGAGGTGCGCTCCCAGGTGGGCAAGGACCGGGTGCTCCTTGCCGTTTCCGGCGGGGTAGACTCCAGCACCCTGGCCCTCCTTCTGGCCAAGGCGGGGGTGGACCATCTGGCGGTCTTCGTGGACCACGGCCTCTTGCGCCTCGGCGAAAGGGAGGAGGTGGAGGGGGCCTTAAGGGCCCTTGGGGTGAACCTCCGGATAGTGGACGCCAGGGAACGCTTCCTTAAGGCCTTAAGGGGGGTAGAAGACCCCGAGGAAAAGCGCCGGATCATTGGGCGGGAGTTCGTGGAGGTCTTCTCCCAGGTGGCCCGGGAAGAGGGCCCCTTTCGCTTTTTGGCCCAAGGAACCCTCTACCCCGATGTCATCGAGTCCGCAGGAGGCCATGGGGCCGCCAAGATCAAAAGCCACCACAACGTGGGGGGCCTCCCCGAGGACCTAAAGTTTGAGCTCCTGGAGCCCTTCCGCCTCCTCTTCAAGGATGAGGTGCGGGAGCTGGCCCTGCTCCTTGGCCTGCCCGACCCCATCCGCCTGCGCCACCCCTTCCCGGGGCCGGGCCTGGCGGTGCGCATCCTGGGAGAGGTCACGGAGGAGAAACTGGATATTCTCCGGCGGGCCGACGATATCTTCATAAGCCTTCTCAGGGAATGGGGGCTCTATTCCCAGGTGGCCCAGGCCCTGGCGGTCCTCACCCCCGTGCGGAGCGTGGGGGTGGCGGGGGATGAGCGGCGGTACGGCTACGTCCTGGCCTTAAGGGCCGTGACCACCGAGGACTTCATGACCGCCGACTGGGCCAGGCTCCCCCTGGACTTCCTGGACGAGGTGGCCAGGCGCATCCCCCGCCGGGTGCCGGAGATCGGCCGGGTGGTCTACGACCTCACCTCCAAACCCCCAGCCACCATAGAATGGGAGTGATGGGAGAAGCGGCCAAGGCCTTGAGGCCCCTTTCCCTGGAAGAGTACCTGGAAAGGGAGGCCCGGTCCCCAACCAAACACGAGCTGGTGGAAGGCCTGCCCTATGCCATGGCGGGGGCTAGCCGGGCCCATGCCCTTCTGGTCACCAACCTGGCCCTGGTCCTGGGTCCCTTGGCCCGCCAGCGCGGCTGCCGCCTTTACGTGACGGACACGAAGCTCAAGGTGGGGGAAAGCACCGTCTACTACCCAGATCTCATGGTGGTCTGCGCTCCTCCGCCCGCGAACCCCTACTACGAAGAGGACCCTTGTTTGGTGGTGGAGGTGCCCTCGCCCAGCACCGAGGCCATAGACCGCCGGGAAAAACTTTGGCGCTACCTTTCCCTACCCTCCTTACAGGGGTATATCCTGGTCCACACCCAAGAAAGGCGGGTTGAACTCTACCGGCGTGAGGGGGAACAGATCCTTTACCAGGCCACCACGGAGGGGGAGCTACCCCTGCCCTGCCTCGAGGGGAACCTCCCGCTGGCAGAAGCCTACGCTGGGGTGGACCTGGAAGCCCCCTGATGCCACCCCTCTTTGTGCAAACCCAGGCGGGAACCACGACGGGGCCCCTGCAGGATAGGAACCCCAGGTGGGGTTGCCCTATGGAAACCCTGGGGCTATCCTAAGGGGGAAAGGAGGCCAAGATGCCCACCTTTATAGTGCTCAGCACGCTTACCGATGACGGCGCCGAGACCCTGGTGAAAAACCCTGAGCGAATCAAGGAGGTGAACCAGGAGCTGGAGCGGGACTTCGGGGTCAAGGTGGTGGCCCAGTATGCCGTCCTTGGGCCCTATGACTTCGTGAACATCGTGGAGGCGGAGGATGCCCTGGCCGTGGCCCGGGCCATGCTTCACCTTTCGGCTCGAGGAAGCGTAAAGACCACCACCCTCGAGGCCATCCCCGTGGCTGACCTCATCGCCAAACTCAAGTAAGTGGAGGTCACCTTCCCGAGGCCAAGGATGTCCTCCTCCTTCATAGAGGTGGCCGACACCGGCCTGGACCACAACCGGAGGAAGCCAGCCCTCCATGCGCAAGCAGGCATTCCGGAGGTCTGGGGCGTAAACCTTGTGGAGGGGTTCCTGGGGGTCTACCGCTACCCCCAAGAGGACCACTACCGCCTGCGGGAAATGGTCTTCCCCAGCGAGACCAAAGCCCCCTTGGCCTTCCCTGACCGGCCCATTCCCTGGTCGTGAAGCGGGTGGAGCTTTTTACCGACGGGGCTTGCCTGGGAAACCCGGGCCCGGGCGGCTGGGCAGCCCTTCTGCGCTGGGGCGGCCACGAGCGGATGCTTTCCGGGGGCGAGCCTTGCACCACCAACAACCGCATGGAGCTCACCGCCCTCCTGCAGGGCCTAAAGGCTCTTAAGGAGCCCTGCGAGGTCCATCTCTTCTCGGATAGCCAGTACCTGGTGAAGGCCCTTTCGGAGTGGCTACCTAGATGGCAAGGGAAAGGCTTCCGCGGGGTGAAAAACCAGGACCTTTGGGAGGCCATCGCCAGGGAGCTCGTGCGGCACCGGGTGGTGCCCCATTGGGTGCGGGGGCACAACGGCCACCCGGAAAACGAGCGCGTGGACCAGGAGGCGCGCAAGCAGGCCCTCCAGCAAAAGGCCACGCTTTTTTCCGCCCAAGCAGGAAAGCGTTATACTTAGGCCATGGGTCCGGAAGCCCGCCTGGAGAGCAAGCTCCGTCCGGAGGAGCGGGAAGGCCCGGTCTACAAGGCTAACAAGGACGCCTGGGTAGCCCTGGTGCGGGATTTCAAGGAAAGCCTGGAAAGGGTGCGCCAAGGGGGTGGGCCCAAGGCGGTGGAGCGCCAGCACAAGAAGGGCCGCCTCACCGCCCGGGAGCGCATCGCCAGGCTTCTGGACCCGGGAACGGAGTTCTACGAGCTCATGGCCTTTGCCGGGTGGGGGATGTACCAGGAGTGGGGCGGAGCCCCGGCGGGGGGCGTGGTCACCGGCCTCGGGCAGATCCAGGGCCAAACCTGGATGATCGTTGCCAACGACGCCACGGTGAAGGCAGGAGCCTTCTTCCCCATCACCGCCAAGAAGGTGATCCGGGCCCAGACCATGGCCCTGGAAAACCGCATCCCCACCCTGTACCTGGTGGACTCCGCTGGGGTTTTCCTCCCCCTTCAGGACGAGGTCTTCCCGGACCAGGACGACTTTGGCCGCATCTTCTACCTCAACGCCCGCATGTCCGCCCTGGGCATCCCCCAGATCTCTGCCATCATGGGCAACTGCGTGGCCGGGGGGGCCTACCTTCCCGTCATGACCGATGTCCTCATCATGACCGAGGGAAGCGGGCTCTACCTGGCGGGGCCTGCCCTGGTCAAGGCGGCCATCGGCCAGGAGGTGAGTAGCGAGGAGCTGGGCGGGGCCCGCATGCACTTTGAGGTCTCAGGGACCGTGGACTTTTACGAACCCCACGACGAAGCTGCCCTGGAAAGGATCCGCCAGCTCATCGCCCTCTACCCGCCCCCCAGGCTCGCCCCTTGGGCGGAAGGGCGCAAGGAGCCACGGGAACCCCTTTACCCCGCGGAGGACCTCTACGGCCTCACCGCCCCCGATGGTTCCCGCCCCTATGACCTCCGGGAGGTGATCGCCCGCCTGGTGGACGGCTCCGAGTTTCTGGAGTACAAGGGGGGGTACGGGGAAACCCTGGTCACCGGCTTTGCCCGCATCGGGGGGTTTCCCGTGGGCATCGTGGGCAACCAGCGCCTCATCCTGAAGAAGAAGGGGCGGATTGAGGTGGGGGGGGTGATCTATGCGGAGGCCGCGGACAAGGCGGCCCGGTTCATCCTCGAGGTCAACCAGATGAACATCCCCCTCCTCTTCCTCCAGGACGTGACCGGCTTCATGGTGGGCAAGGAGTCGGAGCAGGCGGGAATCATCCGCCGGGGGGCCAAGCTGGTCAATGCCGTGAGCAACTCCGTGGTACCCAAGATCACCCTAATCCTGGGGGGCTCCTTCGGGGCCGGCAACTACGCCCTGGCGGGCAAGGCCTACGCCCCCAGGTTCATCTTCGCCTGGCCCAGCGCCAAGTATGCGGTGATGGGCGGGGCCCAGGCGGCCAAGACCCTTTTGGAGCTGGAGGTGGAGAAGCTCAAGCGTCAAGGCCAGGAACCCTCCGACGAGGAGCTTAAGGAGCTTTACGAGCGCATCAAGGGCCGCTACGAGGAGACCCTAGACCCCCGCTACGCCGCCGCCCGGCTTTGGGTGGACGGGATCCTCCTCCCCCACGAAACCCGGAAGTGGCTCATCCGGGCCCTCGAGGCCTGTGCCCTCAACCCCGAGCGGGAACCTTTGCGCATCGGGGTCTTCCAGGTGTAGCGCTATGGCCAAGGTTCCCATCCGTTACGTGGAATGCCCCCGGGATGCCTGGCAAGGCTTCCAGCGCTTCATCCCCACCGGGGAGAAGGTGGCCTTCTTAGAAAAGCTCCTGGAAGCGGGCTTCCGCCACCTGGACCTCACCAGCTTCGTCTCCCCCAAGTGGGTGCCCCAGATGGCGGATGCCGAGGAGGTCTTGGCCGCCTTGCCCCCACCCCAGGGCCGCACCTACCTGGCCATCGTGGCCAACGAGAAGGGGCTGGAACGGGCCCTTAAGGCCCCCAACCTCACGGCCATCGGCTATCCCTTCTCCCTTTCGGAAACCTTCCAGCGGAAGAACACGGGCCGCACCCGGCAGGAATCCTGGCCCCTGGTGAAGGCCATGGTGGAGGCCACCCGAGGAAGGCTTGGCCTGGTGGTCTACCTTTCCATGGCCTTCGGGAACCCTTACGGGGACCCCTGGAGCTTGGAGGCGGTCCTGGAGGACATGGCGCAGCTTTGGGAGCTTGGGGTCAAGGAGATCGCCCTGGCGGACACCTACGGGGTGGCGGAGGCGGGCCGCATCCAGGAGGTGCTGGAGGCAGCCGTGGCCCGCTTCGGCCCGGAAGGCCTGGGGGCCCACCTACACGCCCGTCCCGAAGGGGTTTTGGCCAAGGTGGAGGCGGTGCTAGGGGCCGGGGTCCGCTGGCTGGAGGGCGCCTTGGCCGGGGTGGGGGGCTGCCCCTTCGCCGGGGATGAACTGGTGGGCAATCTGCCCACAGAGAAGGTGCTTCCCTACCTGGAGGAAAGGGGCTACACCACGGGAATAGACCTTCAGGCCCTACCCAAGCTGGCAGGGGAAGCAGCCCGGCTTAAGCTTCTCTACGGCTAAGCCGCCCTTTTCAGGTAGATCCCCGGGTCCGTGGGGTTGGCGATGGCGTTGACCCGCCGGATGAGCTCTTCGGGCGGAAGCCCCAAAAGGGCGGTGAGCTCCGCCGGGGAGACCACGGCCTCGTAGAACTTCCTGGCCCCTAGGCGCAGCAAAAGGTCCACCAACTCCGAAAGGGCCTCCTCCCCGCCAGGGAAGGCCGGGCCGAAGGCATCGGGGGTGAGGAGGTCCTTCTTGCCCCCGTGGATGAGGAGGGCGTAGCGGGCCTGGTGCCGGCGGTCCTGCCAGTCGGTGATGAGGTAGACCTTGGCCTCAGAGATCCGCACGCCTTTCAGGGCCTCCTTGAGGGCCTCGAGGGTAATCCTGGGGGAAGCGCGCAGGCCGATGCGTTCCATGGGAACATCTTACGGCCAACCCAGGAGGACACGGGTCCCTACATGAGCTTGCGGGCGTAGATGACCTGGCCGGCATGGTGCTGGGCATGCTCCACCAGGTGATGGAGGATATGGGCCCTGGGGGCCATCAGGCCCTGGGCGCCCACGGGAACCTCCTGGGAAAGCTCCTCTTCCCGCAGGCTCCGGAAGGCGGAATCCAGCCTTGCCCAAGCCTCCCGAAAGCGGGCCTCCACCACCCCCTTGGGCTCAGGCTCCCCCCTTAGCTCCCATTCCCTCCCCTTTTGGGCCCAGTGGGGAAGCTCCTGAGGAAAGGCGTAGGCCAGAAGCCGCAAGGAGCTTCCCGCAATGTGCCGCACCAAGCCCCCAATGGGGTTCAGCCCCTCCTTGGGCCGCCACCAAAAGCCTTCCTCGGGAAGGTCAAAGGCCCAGCGCTCCAGGTGGCACTCCACCTCCTTAAGCCCCTTGATCCAGGCGGAAACCGCCGGGGAAACCCCGGGCACCAAAGGCTCCAGGAAAGGCGCAAGGTTGGCCATGGGAATAGCGTACACTAACCCCCGTGGAGGCGTTCGGTCTGCTTCTCCTTTTGGGCCTGGCCCTTCTGCTGGCCCAGCGGATGCGGCAAGCCTCTTCCCGGGCCCGTTGCCCCCGCTGCCACCTGCCCAAGGCCCTGGCGGAGGAGGTGGCCCAGCACCGGCGGTTTTGCCCCCAGGTGGCCGTGCGGGCCTGCCCTTTTGACCCCAGGAGGGGCGTCTGGCGGCAACGGCGATGAACCCGGTGGAAGCCCATTGGCGGGCCCTCGAGGCGGACCTGGCCGACTATCTGGCCAAAAAGGGGATCGCACCCTCTTGCCGGGCCGGGTGCTTCGCCTGCTGCTTCGGCCTTGTAACCCTTTCCCGCCTGGAAGGGGAGGCCCTTCTCCCCCACCTCAGCCAGGCCCAAAGGTCCCGGCTCCTGGAGGAAGGCCCCAAGCGGCTTGCCCTCCTGAGGGAAGGCAAGGACGACCCCCGCTTCCCAAGCCGCCATTTCCTCTCCCGCACCCCCTGCCCCTTGCTGGAAGAGGGCCTCTGCGGGGTCTATCCCTGGCGTCCGCTGGCCTGCCGGGGGCTTCTCACCCAGGGTGACCCCAGGCTCTGCGAGCCCGAGGCGGGCCTAAAGCAGGGCCAGTTCCTCCCCGCTCCCTGGCGCATGGCCCGCCTACGCATGGAGGCGGTTTGGGAGGAGGAAAGGAGGCGGTACGGTTTCCTGGTCCTGGGGGAGCTGGCCACCCTCTTGTACCTGCTCCTTTCCGGGTTCCCCGGGGAAAGGGAGGAAGCGGAAGTCCTCTTGCAGGAACTGGGGATCCTGGGGGGACGGTGGGGGTTCCAGATGGTGTAATACCCTTTCCTCTTGTTCCCCTCTCTAAGCTCCAACGAGATGACGCCTACCGGAGGCCCTTTCCGGGGCCCCCACCCTGGCGCAAGCCAGGGTGGGGTATAAGAGCGGCCCGCAGGCCGCCTTTGGCGGAGGGGGCGGGATTCGAACCCGCGAGGCCCCTTGCGGGGCCTACCGGTTTTCGAGACCGGCCCGTTCAACCGCTCCGGCACCCCTCCCTGAGCCGGGCAAAGAAACCCTTTAGGAGCTTAGCACACTCCCCTTCCAAAACGCCACCCCTTAAGCCCTCCCCCTGGCCATAGCGGGTTAGGGCCCCTTCCTTTAGGTTTTCCACCCCATAGACCACCTCCACCCCCGCTTCCCGTAGGGCATGGTGGCACATGCGGCAGGGCTCCAGGGTCACATAGAGCCTTCCCCCACGCGCCTCCTGGCCCACCTCCCGGAGAAGGAGCATCTCCGCATGGGCCGTGGGATCCCCCGTGGCCTCCACCCGGTTATGGGCCTTACGGACCCTTTCCCCCACCACCAGAACCGCACCCACGGGCACCTCGCCTTCCCTAAAGGCCTGCCTGGCCTCCTCGAGGGCCAGGGCCATGTACCCTTCCTCCTGGGAAGGGGGGAAAAGGCCCAGGACCTCCACCACCTCCTTCCCTTCCGCCCGCACGGGCCAAAGGGCCTTAAGCTCCTTGGGCACCCCCTTTTCCGCCAGGAAGTCCATTAGGCGCTTCCGCCCATAGGGCATGGCCAGGTAGTCCCCGGGCTCGGGCCGGCGGAACCCTGGGGGTAGGGGGAGGCGGGGCCTCGGAGGGATGAGGAAAAGGGTGCCCCCCTTGCGCCTGGCGGTATAGCCGCCAGGCAGGGTGGCCACCCCACCCTCCAAAGCCCCCTGCAAAAGGGCGATGAGCCGGGCCTCGGGGCGGAGGTCCAAGGCCTCCAAAATGAAGCGCAAAGCCCTTTGCCTTAGGACCGCGGGAGCCTCTAAAAGGGGTGCCACCCGGTAGGCGGGAACGAAAAAACGGGTATCGGGCAGAAGGCGAGCCTGGGCCTCCCTTTCCAGGTGCTTGTCCTCCTCCTCCCGCACGGAGGCGAAGCGGGAAAGGGCCTCCCGGACCTTGGGAAACCGCCCCAGAAGGAGGGGAAAAACCCGGAGCCTAAGATAGTTCCGGTCCAAGGAAAGGTCCTGGTTGCTGGGGTCCTCCCGCCAGGCCTCCCCCAGTTCCCGCAAGAAACCCCTGAGCTCCTCCCGGCGGAAGGCCAGGAGGGGCCGCACCACCAGCCCTTCCTTTTCCCGGATGCCAAGGCCCCGGGCCGTGCCCTGGAGGAGTTTTAGGAGCACGGTTTCCGCCTGGTCGTCCAGGGTGTGGGCGGTGAGGATGGCCTTGGCCCTCACCTCCTTGGCCACCCGATGAAGGAAGGCGTAGCGGATCTCCCGGGCCACCGCCTCCAGGTTCTCCCCCCTTTCTTGGGCCACCTTAGCCACCTCCACCCGCTCGGCGCGGAAGGAAAAGCCAAGCCTTACCGCAAGGGCCTTCACGAAAAGGAGGTCCTCCCCGCTTTCCGGGCGGAGGGCGTGGTCCAGGTGGGCCACCACCGCCTCCCGCCCCGCCCGCCGCACCAGGTGGGCCAAGGCCACGGAATCCCCGCCCCCGGAAACCGCCAGCACCAAAGGGTCCTTTGGCGCAAGCCGGGCCAGGTGGTTCCGGAAGACCTCCTCTAACCCTTGGGCCACCCCCTCAGGCAAGCCTGGCCACCTCCGCCTTCAAGGTGGAAAGGCAGCAACGCCCCCTGGGGTTGCGCTGGTCGCAGGCGCAGCGCTTGGCCTTAACCCCTTCCACCACCCTCGCCACCGGATCCAACCCCTGGCGCAAGGCCTCGGCCACCCCTTCCTGGGTCCAGCCAAAGCAGTAGCAGATGAGGGAAGCCCCCTTGTCGTAGATGGGGAAACGCACCTCCGCCAAGGTGTAAACCCCCTCTTCCCCGTAGTAGACCACCGGGCAGGCGGGGTCTTGGCAGAGATAGTGGGGGCTATTGGGGTCCAGGCGGGAAAGAGCCTCACCGGTGAGGAAGTTTTTCACCGTTTTAAGGGGCACCTCGAGGCCCACCCTTCCGTTTTGCGGGCATACCATACCTCCACTTTACCCCCGGTATCCTGAGGGCATGAAGCTCCGCTTCCGGGAAAACGGGCCTTACGTGTTGGACCTACCCGAGGGAACCCCCTTCCGGCTCAACGGGGAAGAAAGGCGCCTGGAGAGGGCCAAACTGGCCCTTTGCCGTTGCGGCCAGTCCGGAAACAAGCCCTTCTGCGACGGAACCCACAAGGACGTGGGGTTCCAAGGGGAGGCAGGGGAGATCCTGGTGGAGCCTTAAAGGCTGGCCCTAAGCGCGGCAGGGTCTAGCCAGGCGCCCGAGAGGGTTTTGGAAGCCCTTCCGCACCCGCGGCGCCAGGGGGTAAACTCGGGGCATGTGGTGGAAGGAAACCGTTATCTACCAGATCTACCCCAGAAGCTTCCAGGACTCCAACCATGACGGCATCGGGGACCTCGAGGGCATCCGAAGAAGGCTCCCTTACCTAAAAAACCTGGGGGTGGGGGCCATCTGGCTCTCCCCCTTCTACAAGAGCCCCATGAAGGACTTCGGCTACGACGTGGCCGACTACTGCGACGTGGACCCCATCTTCGGCACCCTCCAGGACTTTGACCGCCTCCTAGAGGAAGCCCACGCCCTGGGGCTTAGGGTCCTCATCGACCTGGTTCCCAACCACACCTCGGACCAGCACCCTTGGTTTTTGGAATCCCGTAGCTCCAAGGACAACCCCAAGCGGGACTGGTACGTCTGGAAAGATCCGGGGCCGGATGGAGGCCCGCCCAACAACTGGCAGAGTTTCTTCGGTGGACCCGCCTGGACCCTGGACGAAAGGACAGGCCAGTATTACCTGCACCAGTTTCTTCCCGAACAACCCGACCTCAACTGGCGTAACCCTGCGGTGCGGGAAGCCATCTACGAGGCCATGCGCTTCTGGTTAAGGAGGGGGGTGGATGGCTTTCGGGTGGACGTGCTTTGGCTTTTGGCGGAAGACCCCCTTTTCCGGGACGAACCCGGCAACCCGGATTGGCGTCCAGGCATGTGGGACCGGGGCCGGCACCTCCACCTTTTCACCGAGGACCAGCCGGAAACCTACGCCTACGTGCGGGAGATGCGCTATGTGCTGGACGAGTTCAGCCAGCCCGGAAGGGAGCGGGTCATGGTGGGGGAAATCTACCTTCCTTATCCCCAGCTGGTGCGCTACTACCAAGCGGGGTGCCACCTTCCCTTCAACTTTCACCTCATCTTCCGGGGCCTCCCCGACTGGCGGCCTGAGAACATTGCCCGCCTCGTGGAGGAGTACGAAAGCCTCCTCACCCCCTGGGACTGGCCCAACTGGGTCCTGGGCAACCACGACCAGCCCCGCCTGGCCTCGAGGCTCGGGGAGGCCCAGGCCCGGGTAGCCGCCATGCTCCTATTCACCCTGCGGGGCACCCCCACCTGGTACTACGGGGACGAGCTTTCCCTGCCTAACGGGGAAATCCCCCCAGAAAGGGTCCAAGACCCGGCCGCCTTAAGGCAGAAAGGGCGCTTGGGCGAACACGGCCTACCCCCAGGCCGCGACCCTGAGCGCACCCCCATGCCCTGGGACACCTCTCCCTATGCCGGCTTCTCCACGGTGGAGCCTTGGCTTCCCCTGAACCCCGACTGGCCGGTTAGGAACGTGGCGGTCCAGGAAAAAGACCCCCGGTCCATGCTCCAGCTGGTGAAGCGCCTCATCGCCTTGCGCCAGGACCCAGGCTTTGTTCTTGGCTCCTACCGCACCCTCCGGGCAGGGGGCGGGATCTACGCCTACCTGCGGGGCGAAGGCTTCCTGGTGGCCCTGAACTTCACGGACCGGGAAAGGGCCATGGAGTTACCGCAAAAGGGCCGGGTGGTCCTCTCCACCCACCTGGACCGGGAGGAGGCCGTGGAGGGCATCTTGCGCCTACGCCCCGACGAGGGGGTGGTGGTGCGACTGGGCTGACGCCCCACCTTGCCCCCTATGGGGTGCCTGGACTAGACTAAAGGGGTCCTTCAAGGGCGAGGAGGTAGGGTATGGCGCGTAAGATTCTTTTCCTGGTAGGGGATTTCGTGGAGGACTACGAGGTCATGGTGCCCTTCCAAGCGCTGAAGATGCTGGGTTTTGAGGTGCACGCCGTCTGCCCGGGCAAGCGCTCGGGCCAGCGGATTCGCACTGCGGTGCACGACTTCGAGGGGGACCAGACCTACTCGGAAAAGCCCGGGCACAACTTCACCCTGAACCACACCTTTGACGAGGTGGACCCCGCCCAGTACGACGCCCTGGTGGTCCCCGGGGGGCGGGCCCCGGAGTACATCCGTCGGGAACCCCGGGTACTGGAAATCGTCCGCCATTTTTTTGAAGCCAACAAACCCGTAGCCGCCATCTGCCACGGGCTCCAGGTGCTCACCGCCGCCGGGGTCATGCAGGGGCGAAGGGCCACCGCCTATCCTGCGGTGGGGCCAGAGCTCACCTTGGCTGGAGCCGAGTACGTGGAGGTACCGGTGGACCAGGCCGTGGTGGACGGGAACCTGGTGACCGCCCCCGCCTGGCCGGCCCATCCCGTGTGGCTGGCCCGGTTTTTGGAGGTCCTGGGGGTGCGGGTAGAAGGGGTGTAATGCCACCCCACCTGGCTTGCGCCAGGGTGGGGGCCCCGGTAGGGGCCTTCCCCTGATAGAGGAAAGCCCCCATAGCCCAGCCCCAGGTAGAAAACCCAGGCCAGGCCCTAAGGCCTGGCCCCTTTTGGTGCCGGGGGCGGGACTCGAACCCGCACGTCCTTGCGGACAGCAGATTTTGAGTCTGCCGCGTCTACCGGTTCCGCCACCCCGGCGCGCGCACCCTAAGGATAAGGCCCAGGAGGAAAAGCGTCAACGCCACCCCCACCGCCCAGTCCCCGTAGCGCACGTAGAAGGTCCTTCCCCCATTAAGGCCATAGGGGGCCAAAAGGTAGCCTTCCCGATGGGAGGGAATCCGGGCCACCACCCGGCCATAAGGGTCGATGCTGGCGGTGATGCCGTCGTTTCCCGCCCTAAGAAGCCAGCGCCCTGTCTCCACCGCCCTAAGCCGCCCTAAGGCGAAGTGCTGCCGCCCTCCAAAGGAAGGCCCATACCAGGCGTCATTGGTAAGGAGAACCAATACCCTGGCCCCTTCGGAAACCAGGGTGCGGGCCACGGAGGGAAACACCGACTCATAGCAGATCATGGCCCCGTAGGGGCCGATGGGGGCGAGCCGATCGCCGGGCGTCCGGTCCCCAAGCTCCCCCAGGCCAAAGGTGCGGAAGAAGAGGCTATACACCTCCCCCAAAACCCCTCGGAAGGGAAAGCGCTCCCCAAAGGGCACCAGGCGCACCTTGTCGTAGTGGCCCAGCACCTCTCCTTCCCAGTAAAGAACCGCCCGGTTGGGGCCGTAGAGGTTGAGCCCCGTGAGGAGGTAGCGGCCCTGCAGAAGGGCATCCGTGCCCTCAGGGATTTGCCAAACGGCGGTCTCCGGCCAGACCACTAGCCGGGCCTCCGGGTGTTCCCCCAAGCCCTTTTGCGTGAGGCGGAGGTAAACCTCCTCATATAGCTCCCCCTGGACCTTGGCCAGGGGGTTGATGTTCCCCTGAACCAAAAGGGCCCTTTCCCCACCGGTAACCGGGGGTAAGGGAAGAAGCCAGAGGGCCCCCCAGGGCAGAAGGAGCCAGTAGCGCCTCTCCCTCATACCCCAGGCCAAAAGCAGAACCAGGAGGGAAAGGAGGTACACCCCACCCCAGGCGGCCAGGACCCGCCCCGGGGCTTCCACCAGGCTGTAGCCCAAAAACCCCCAGGGGAAGGCCAGCTCGCCTTGCTCCGTGAGCCACTCCAGCGCTACCCACCCCCCCACCCGGGCCAGGGGCGTGGGGGTGAGGGCGAAGAGGAGGCCAAAGGAAAGGGCCTTAAGGAGCACCAGGGGGAAAAAGGGGACCACCCCGAAGGGGCCGAAGAGCTGGGCAAAGCTTTGGGGAAGCCAGATGAGGTGGAGGCCCCAAAACCCGAGGCCCATGAGGAAGCCCGTACGGAAGCCACCCCGGAGGAGAAAGGCCAGGATGAGGGGGGCGAAAGGGCCAAAAGGGAAGGGAGGCAGGGTGAGGGCCAAGAGAAGGCCTAAGAAGAAGGGCCGCACCCCCTTAACATAAGGGGTAGGCACCCGGTTTTTCACAGGCCTTTCCCAAAGTTCATGAAAGAATAGGGCCATGCGCCTTGGGGTCCTTTCCGACATCCACGCCAATCTGCCGGCCCTGGAGGCGGCCCTCGAGGCCCTGAGAGGGGAAGGCGTGGACGAGGTCCTGGTCCTGGGGGACCTGGTGGGCTACGGTCCCCACCCCAAACAGGTCATCGGCCGCCTCACCAAGGAAGGGCTTCCCGCCATCGCCGGGGCCTGGGACCTGAGGGTAGCCTACCCCTTGCCGGGCACCCTACCTGAAGGGGTGGGCCAGGCCACCCTGGTGTGGACCCGGTCCCAGCTTTCGGAAAAAGAACTGGACTACCTCCGCTCCCTGCGTCTTTCCCACCGCAAAACCTACGGGGAAAAGCGGCTTGTGGCCTTCCACGGCACCCCTGGCAACCCCGAGAAACACCTGGACCTCCTGGGCCCCGCCAAGGAGCTCCTGCCCTATCTGGAGCGTTACGGTGCCGCCACCCTCCTCCTAGGAGGCCGGCACCTTCCCCTATCCCGCCGGGTGGGCATGGGCCTGGTGGCGGATCCCGGAAGCGTGGGCCTCTCCCTAAGTGGGGAACCCGGGGCCGACGCCATGGTCCTGGACACGGAGACCCTCGAGGTCCGCTTCCTCAAGGTGCCCTACGACCTAGGCCCCCTCATCTTTGACCTCAGGGCCTGGGGACTCCCCCCGGTTTTGGAAAAGGTCTACCGCACGGGGCGCTTCCCCAAGGAGGAATAGGGCTTCCGCCTGAACCTCCCCATTGGGGTCCTGCAGGAAGCCTTCAATGGGCTTCCCCACCCGGTGGAGGGCGTGAAGGGCCGTGCGCCGCACCAGGGGATGGGGGTCTTTGGCCGCCACCTCCATGAGTCCTTCCCCAAGGCCTAGATTGCTCAACACGATAAGGGCATTCCGGGCCATGCGGGCCCTTCCCGGGCGGGCGAAGGCGGTATCCCCGAACTTCCGCTGAAAGCCTCTTCCCGAAAGGCAGAAGAACTCCTCCAGGTTGGGATGGGCCAGCTCGGGCTCGGGCCGAAACCCTCGCCACACCTTGCCGAACCGGTCCCAGGGGCAGACCTCCTGGCATAGATCGCACCCCAAAAGCCACTCCCCTATCCCCGGCCAAACCGCCGGCGGAATAAACCCCTTGTACTCCACGGTGAGGTAGCTCACGCACACCCGGGCGTCCAAGGTGCCGTCCCCCAGAAGGGCCCCCGTGGGACAGGAAACCAGGCAACGGGTACAGCGCCCACAACGGTTGGGGTGCAAAGGCGCGACCTCCACCACCAACGAGGTGAGGAGGACGCCCATAAGGGTATGCACGCCCAAGGCCGGCGAGAGGAACATGCCGCTTTTCCCAATCCAGCCCACCCCGGTAAGGGCCGCCAGGGTGCGCTCGGGGATAGGCCCATGGTCCACGTAACCCCTGGCCTGCACCCCAAGGCTTTGGGCCAGGGCCTCCAGGGCCCTTAGCTCCTCCCCCAGAAGCCGGTGGTAGTCCCGCACCCAGGCGTACCGGGCCACCCGGCCCACCCTGAGCCCGCCTGGGGGTACCCCGGGGTCAGGGTAGGCGTAGGGGGCGAAGAGGAGGAGGGCGCTTTGCGCCCAGGGAAAGCGGCGCTTGGGGTGAAAGCGAGCCTCCACCCCCTTTGCCAAATAGGCCATCCCCCCGTGCCGCCCCTCGGCTAAAAAGCGGCGGAAGCGGCCCTCGGCCTCTTCCGGCAGGGCCAAGGGGGCCCAGGCATAGAAAAGCCCCCGCTCCCGAAGGGCTTCCTCTAGAAGCGCACGGGGCTCCACACCTCCACTTTAGACCGGTATAATCCCCCGCATGGAAGAGGTGAAGATCGCCCTCCTGGGCGGGGGGACCGTGGGAAGCGCCTTCTACGCCTTGGTCCAGGAACGCCTGGAGGACTTCCAGGCCCTGGGCTTTTCCCCCAAGTTCCTGGGGGTCTTGGTGCGGGATAGGGCCAAGCCCCGGCCCATTCCCGAGGAGCTCCTCCGCACCGAGCCCCCGGACCTCCTAGAGGCGGACGTGGTGGTGGAGGCCCTGGGCGGGGTAAAGACGCCTTTTGCGCTGGTCCTGCCCGCCCTCGAGGCCGGCATTCCCCTCATCACCGCCAACAAGGCCCTTTTGGCGGAGGCGTGGGACGCCTTACGCCCCTATGCCGAGGAAGGGCTCATCTACCACGAGGCCAGCGTGATGGCCGGCACCCCGGCCCTTTCCTTCCTGGAAACCCTCAGGGGAAGCCGGCTTGTGGAGCTCCACGGGATCCTGAACGGCACCACCCTCTACATCCTCCAGGAGATGGAAAAGGGGCGGACTTACCAGGAGGCCCTCCTCGAGGCCCAGCGCCTGGGCTACGCCGAGGCGGACCCCACCCTGGACGTGGAGGGCATCGACGCCGCCCACAAGCTCACCCTCCTGGCTAGGCTCCTGGTGGACCCTGGCTTCCCCCTTTCGGAGGTGCAAACCCAAGGCATCACCCACCTCACCCCGGAAGCCCTCCAGAGGGCCCAAGGCCAAGGGGAAAGGGTACGCCTGGTGGCCAGCCTCTATGGGGAAGGGGGGCGCTGGCGGGCGGCGGTGGCCCCTAGGCGCCTGCCCCAGGACCACCCCTTGGCCCGGGCCCAAGGCAACATCCTTTGGGTGCGGGCTAGGCCCCTGGGCGAGGTTTTTGTTACGGGGCCGGGGGCCGGGGGCGGGGCCACGGCCAGCGGCTTGCTGGCGGACCTCTTCCGCCTCCTATCGGGAAACCTGGGCCACCTCCCCGCACCGGTCCCGAAGCCCCCCACGGAGGAGGGAACCCCCTTCCCCGGGGTAGAATAAGGGCGTGCCCTTCCTGGACCTCCTCCGCCCCGTGAGCGATGAGGAACTGCGCCAGCTTTCGGCGCAAAACCCCGGCTGGCAGTTGGAGCGATGGGAAGACGGGAGGCTTATTGTGTCGCCTGTAGGGGGGGAAAGTGGCCACCTGGAAGCCCTCCTTCTGGGCCAGCTTTACCGCTGGAACCAGGAAAAGGGCCTGGGGTACCTCTTCAGCTCGAGCACCGGATTTCGGTTTCCCAGCGGAGCCGTGCTCTCCCCCGACGCCGCCTTCGTGCTCCGCCACCGCTGGCTGTCCCTCTCCCCGGAAGAGCGGGAAGGCTTTCCCTCCTTGGTCCCCGACGCCGCCTTTGAGATCCGCTCCCGAAGCCAAAGCCTCGAGGAGCTCCGGCAAAAGGCCCAGGCTTACCTGGCCCAGGGGGTAGGCCTGGTGGTGCTTCTGGACCCCTACGCCCACCAGGTGGAGGTCCTCCGTCCCGGTAGGGCCGAGAGGTACCAGGACCCGGAATCGGTCTCCTTGGACCCGGAGCTGCCTGGCTTTGCCCTAAAGGCCCAGGAACTTTTCCTATAGGGCCATCCCGCCCACGTTTTGCCGCGGGAAAGGCCCTGCCCTTGCTTCGGTAGGGCATACCCGGGACCCTTGACGGCTTAGCTCCCTAGGGGGAAACATATCTCCATGCGGCTTCCCCTTATAGAGCGGTACCGGGCCCATCTCCCCGTGTCCCTGAACACGCCCGTGATCTCCCTCCTGGAGGGTTCCACGCCCCTGATTCCCTTGAAAGGGCCGGAAGAAGCCCGAAGACAGGGCGTCCACCTCTACGCCAAGTTTGAGGGCCTGAACCCCACGGGAAGCTTCAAGGACCGGGGCATGACCCTGGCGGTGTCCAAGGCGGTGGAGGAAGGGGCCAAGGCGGTGGCGGCCGCCAGCACGGGAAACACCGCGGCCAGCGCCGCCGCCTACGCCGCCCGCGCGGGGATCAAGGCCATCGTGGTCCTGCCCGCGGGGTACGTGGCCTTAGGGAAGGTGGCCCAAAGCCTGGTGCACGGAGCCCGGATCATCCAGATCGAGGGCAACTTTGACCAGGCCCTGGCCCTCACCAAGGCCCTCACCGAGGCCTACCCCGTGGCCCTGGTGAACTCCTTGAACCCCTACCGCCTGGAAGGCCAGAAGACCCTGGCCTTTGAGGTGGTGGACGAGCTGGGGGATGCCCCCCACTACCACGCCCTCCCCGTGGGCAACGCCGGCAACATCACCGCCCACTGGATGGGGTATAGGGAGTACCACGCCCTGGGCAGGGCGAGCCGCCTCCCCCGGATGCTGGGCTTCCAGGCGGCGGGGGCTGCTCCCTTGGTCCTGGGCCACCCCATAGAGAAGCCGGAGACCCTGGCCACCGCCATCCGCATCGGCAACCCCGCCAGCTGGCAAGGGGCCATCCGGGCCAAGGAGGAGTCCGGGGGGACGATAGAGGCGGTCACCGACGAGGAGATCCTCCTCGCCTACCGCTATCTGGCGGAGGCGGAAGGGATCTTCTGCGAACCCGCCTCGGCGGCGGCCATGGCCGGGGTGTGGAAACTCCTTAAGGAAGGGCGGCTGGAACCGGGAAGCACCGTGGTCCTCACCCTCACGGGCCACGGCCTCAAGGACCCGGCCACGGCGGAGAAGGTGGCGGGGCTTCTTCCGCCGGTGCCCGCCACCCTCGAGGCCGTGGCCAAAGCCGCCGGACTCCTGTGATAAGCTTGGGCCATGCCCGAGGCCAAAGACGCCCGTAGGAAACCCAAAGAACCTTTCCCCGGAGCCTACTACTTGGCAGGGGCCATCACCATCGCCCTCATGCTCTTTTTCATGGTCCTGGGGGCCACCCTTCCCCCGGGGATCGCGGGGTTCCTGGTGGCCTTCGTCCTGGGCCTTACCGTGAACCCCAAGTACGTTCCCTTCTTCCTGGCGGCGGGGATCTTCTCCGCGGTCATGGGCTTTTTGGGGCAGGAGCCCCAGGTGGCCTGGGGTGGGGTGGCCCTGGGGCTTTCCCAACTCCTGGTGAAACGCTTCGTCCGGGCGTGATGGACCCTGGCCGCCTTTCCCAAAGCCTGGCCCTTCTAGGGGTAGCTGCCTATGCCTACTTCCTTTTCCTCCGCCCCCACCAGGAAGGCATGGCCCTGGCCGTGGGCCTCTTTGTGGGTACCATGGGCGTCGCCTATGGGGAGAGGCCTTTTCCCGTGCCCTTCTTCGTGGGTCTTTACGCCCTGCTCTTCCTCCTGCAGCTCCTCTTCGGCCACCCTATCCCCTTCCTCGCAGGGGGCGCTTTGGGGGTGGGCCTCCCCTATCTGGTCTACCGCCTGCGGAAACCCGCCAGGTAAAGGAGGGCCCCCAAGACCATCCCCTCCCCCAGGGCGGGAAGGTAAAAGGCTAGCTCCCGCACGTCCAGGCGAAGGTAGAGGAGAAGGGGCCAAGGGGTGAGGGCCCAGGCCAAGCCCGGCTGTCCATAACCCGCCGCCAGAAAAACCCCTGCCCCAAGCCCTCTCAGGTAGGCCAGCCACCCCGAGCCCAGCTCGTTTTGGTACACAAACCAGATCAGATTGAGCCAGATCCCCAACGCCCAAAGGGGCAAACGGCGCTGCCAGCGGAAGGCCAGAGGAAGGAGGAGCACGAACCCCAGGACCTCAAGCACGGGCCACCTCCCGGGAGCCATGGGCCTCCAAATAGGCCACCAGGACCTCCAAGGCCTTCTCCACCGCCTCATCCAGGTCCTCTCCCGGGATCACGGGAACCCCCTCCTCCTGGGCCCAGCGGAGGAGGTGATCCTGGATAAGCCGGATCTCGGAGAAATGGGTGAGGTACTTCTCCTGCGGCCGGGCATGGGCCGTTTCCCGGTCCCTAAGGAGAAACCGATCCTGGTGGAGCTTCTCGTCCTGAAGCACCACCAGCATGGGAACCGTGAGCACTTTCTCCCGGTGGGGGTGGTCCAGGTAGCGGGGGACCACATGGACCCCTTCCAGCACGATGGAGGTCCCCTCGAGGGCGCTTCGTTCCTGGATGGCCCTAAGGCCCACCGCCACCCGGGCCACCTGGTCCAGAAAGCCCCGCATCACCCGCTCCTCGTGGCTTTCCTCCCCGCTCAGGTCGGGCAAAAGGGCCTTCCAGGCCTCAAAGGTGGAAAGGTGCAGGGTGGGAAGGAGGTCCTGGGAAAGGGAGGCCCGAAACACCTCCCGCACGGCATCGGAGGGGACGATGTGGGTGATGCCCAGGCGGTAGGCCAAGGCCGAGGCCAAGACGCTCTTCCCCACCCCGGTCACCCCACCGATGAGGATGTGCACCGGGCGGGCGCTCCGCCTCAGGCTCCGAAGGAGCAGGTACCGCCTGGCCACCTCCTCCCCCGCCTCCTTGAGAAGGGCCCCGTACACCCTTTCCCGAAGCTCATTCCGCCGGATCACCCTGCGCCCCTCCTGGCGCAGGGCCTTTTCCATCTCCCGGGCCAACCGGTACGCCCGTTCGGGGGAAAACCCGATGCCCATTAGGGATTGCGCCAGGATGCCCTTGGAGAAGGGCATGCGGGGCTCACCGCTTTCCTCCTCCACGAAAAGCTCTCCGGCAAAGGCCTGGCGCTGGAGGTAGCGCCTGCGAGCCCCCTTCCCCAGGGCCCGGCCCACCACCTGGGCCACCACCTCCTCCAGGCGGCGGGCGGAAATCTGCTTGACCCCCTCCCGCCTAAGATGCCCCTCCACCTCCTTGGCCAGCTCGTGGGCCTCCTTCAGGGAAAAACCCGCCTCCTCGAGGCTCCTGGCCAAGAGCCCCTTGGAGAAGGGACGGCGCCTCTTCCCCTCTAGAACCAGGATTTCCTCAAAGGGAAGGGTCTGCCCCGAAAGCCTCCCCGCCACTTCCTCCCCCAGGGCGCGGGCCACCTCCTCCAGGAAGACCTTGCGCAGAACCCTGGGGGCCACGGCCGAATGCCCTTCCGCCTTCAAGCGCTCCTCCACGGTATGGGCCACGGCTTGGGCGGCCTCGAGGGGCACCCCCAAGGGCAGAAGGGCCTCCACCAAGAGGCCTTTGGAAAGGGGCCATCTTCCTCTACGTAGGCGAACGAAAACCTCAGCCAACTCTCTGGTATCATAGCACTTTACCCGTGAGAAAGGGCCTTCTTGACAGGCATTTTCCCAGCGTGCTACCATACCTTACGGCTTGGCGCCGTAGCCAAGTGGTAAGGCAGAGGTCTGCAAAACCTCCATTCGCCGGTTCGAATCCGGCCGGCGCCTCCAAAGTATGGGCGCGTAGCTCAGGTGGCCAGAGCACTACCTTGACACGGTAGGGGTCGGTGGTTCAAGTCCACTCGCGCCCACCAAGAACCCCCGGGAGTTTCCTCCCGGGGGATTTCCTTACCCCCCGGGCACCACCGGCGCCCGGGGTTGGAACTCGGCCTCCTCGGGAAGAAGGCGCCGTTTCTTGGCCCGGCGGTACACCGCATCCCACATGCGGCAGAAGGAACACACCGCCCCCGTGGTAGGGTAGCCGCAACGCTCGCACGCACTTAGGGCCACTTCTTCACCAGCCTGGAGTCTGGGCTGGATCCTATCCAGAAAGCCCTCCAAGAAACGCAGCTTGGCCCCGGGCATCTCCCGCTCCACCAGGTTCAGGGCCTCCTTGTAAAGGAGGCTCTTGGCCCCCTGGGCGTTGGGGCACTCCTCGTGCAGGTAACGGATCCCCCTCAGGAGGGTATAGGAGAGCACCTCCCGCTCGCTAAAGCGGTAAAAGGGCTTGACCCGGGCCGCCAGGCCCGGCTTCTCGGGTAACACCGGCCCCTGGCGGACCAAGGCGTCCTCCTGGGGGTTCAGGAGGTTACCGAAGAGGACCGCCGCCTCGTCGTCCAGGTTATGGCCGGTAGCCACCACCCTAAAGCCCCCCTCCACCGCCACCTGGTTGATGATGTACCGCTTGGAAAGCCCGCAGGCGGAACAGGCCACGCGCCCCGAAAGCTGGGCCAGCTCCGGAACCCCAAAGCCGTAGGCCTGGCGAAGGTCCACCACCCATAGCTCCAGGCCCCGGTCCTGGGCAAAGCCTTGCGTGACCTCAAGGCTCCTTTCCGAGTAGCCCCCAATCCCCAGCTGCAGATGAAGCCCCACCGCCTGGTACCCCAGCCGCCAAAGCACATCCCAAAGGGCCAGGGAATCCTTGCCCCCGGAAACCGCCACCAAAACCTGCTCGCCCGGTTGGAGCATGCGGTGGCGGCGGATGGCCCGCTCGGTTTCCTTGACGAACCACTCCAGGTAGTGCTCCTTGCACAGGGCAAAGCCCCGGCTCCTCAGCTCCACCTGGGCTTTTTGGCCGCAGGCCTTACACACCATGGCCCCCGGAGATGGCGGAGAGGACCTCGAGGGTCTCCCCTTCCCCCACCCTCTCGTCCAGGGTGAGGAGCTCCTCCCCCCGGATCACCACCACCGTTTCCGGATTCAAGCCCAGGTCCAGGAGGACCTCCTTCAGGGGCCTGTCCCCCTTCACCTCCACCTCCTTTCGCTCGGGCAGGCGCAACACCACCTTCATCCCGCTAGTGTACCAGGTGGGGACGCACAAGCTCCATGAGCCTCTCCAGGGTGAGGCGGTTTCGGCGGGCGATCTCCTCCTTGCGGGGGATTTCCGGGTATGGGGCGTGGGGGGCCTGGGGGTCGTGAAGGGTAGGGGTCAGGGGCCTCCCCAACCGGGCCTCCCACACCCTAAGCCACCCTTCGGGCAGACGTTCGGGAAGGGGAAGGCCGTGAAACACCAGGTAAAGGAGCGCCCAAACCCGCACCGTGGCATCCAGGCTGTACCCACCCCCCAGGGTGAAAAGCACCCTTCCCCCCGTGTAGGCCTGGGCGTATTCCAGGATTAGGCGAACGATCCTCTCATAGGCCCGGGTGGTGAGGAGGAGGTCCGCCAAAGGGTCCTGGTAGTGGGCGTCCGCCCCCGACTGCACCACCAACACATCGGGGCGGAAAGCCCCTAGGGCCCAGGGCACCAGGGCCTCAAAAACCTCCAGGTAGCTCTCATCCTCGGTAAAGGGCTCCAGGGGAAGGTTTAGCTTCCTCCCTACCCCCTCCCCCCGGCCGATCTCGTGCACGTGCCCGGTCCCGGGAAAGAGGTAGCGGCCGGTTTCGTGGAGGCTTAGGGTTAGAACCTCCCTTTCCTCGTAGTGAATCCACTGCACCCCATCCCCGTGGTGCACATCTATGTCCAGATAGGCCACCCGCAAGCCCGCTTGGGTCAGGTGGCGGATGGCCACGGAGAGATCGTTGTACACGCAAAACCCGCTGGCTCGGTCGTACTGGGCGTGGTGGAGGCCTCCGCCCAGCTGCAGGACCCGTTTCTCCCCGGCCAAGATCCGCCGGGCCCCCTCCAAGGTGCCCCCTACCAGAATCCTGGCCGCCCGGTCCATGCCGGGAAAGACCGGGGTGTCCCCGGTGCCCAGGCCGTAGTACTCCAAATCCGGCACCCTCTCCCCCCGGCTTGCCGCCTCCACCCGCTTCACCAAGCGCTCGGAGTGCACGGTAAGCACCTCCTCCCAGCTGGCCTCAGGAGGTTCCAAGGGTTGCCGCCACACCCCTAAGGCCCCAAGAAGCGAGGTGAGCATCTCCAGGCGCACCGGGCTAAAGGGGTGGCTAGGGCCGAAGTCGTACAGGCGGTACTCGTCCCGGTAGATCACCATGGCTTCTTGGGAGGCCAGATCACCTCAAACCCCTCTTGGCGGAGGCCTTCCGCTAGGAGATGGGTCTCCAGGGTGTTCACCCGCACCACCGCCCGCACCACCTCCTTGTCCTCGGGGTAGGAAAGCAGGGAGTGGATGTTCACCCCCCGCCCTGCCAGAAACCCCGTGAGCCGGGCCAGCTCCCCCACCCGGTCGGGGAGGCGGACCTCGAGGCGGCCCGAGGGCTCCGTAACCCCGGTGAGCTTAAGGAGAGCGTCCAAAAGGTCAATCCCCGTGACGATCCCCACCAAAGCCCCATCCTCCAAGACGGGCAGGGAGCCGATCTTCCTCTGCCGCATCACCCGGGCCGCCTCCTCCACGGGGTCCAAGGGATGGGCGGTGACCACTTTTGCGGTCATCACCTCCGCCACCTGGGTACACCCTGGGCAAGGCCCCCTGGGGTTCAGGTGGCTGGTGGCCAGGCGGATGTCCCGGTCGGTGATGATCCCCACAAGCCGGCCTTCCTCCACCACCGGGAGGTGGCGGATACCCTTTTCCAAAAGAAGGCGGTAGGCCTCCTCGAGGGTCACCCTGGGCTCCACCGTGATCACGGGGAAGCGCATCACATCCTTGACCAGCATGGAAAGAGTATACCCCGGCGGGATCCGCCGGGGCCTTCGCCCAAAAACCTACAGGATATCGTCCCGGATACAGGCCTTGAAGTGGCCCGGGGCCACCTCCTTAAGCTCGGGAACCACCTGAGCGCACTCGGGTATGGCGTAGCGGCACCGGGTGCGGAAGACGCAGCCCGAGGGGGGGTTGATGGGGGAGGGAATGTCTCCCTGAAGGACGATCCTCTCCCGCTTTACCGTGGGGTCGGGGATGGGCACCGCCGAGAGCAAGGCCTCGGTGTAGGGGTGCTTGGGGTTCCGGTAAAGCTCCCTCGAGGAGGCGATCTCCATCACCTTGCCCAGGTACATCACCGCCACCCGGTCGGAGATGTACTCCACCACCGCCAGGTCGTGGGCGATGAACAGCATGGTGAGGCCCAGCTCCTCCTTGAGGTCCTGGAGTAGGTTCACCACCTGGGCCTGGATGGACACGTCCAGGGCGGAAACCGGCTCATCGGCCACAATGAACTCCGGGGCCACCGCCAGGGCGCGGGCGATGCCGATCCTTTGCCGTTGCCCACCGGAAAACTCATGGGGGTAGCGGCGCATGTGGTCCGGGGAAAGCCCCACCAGCTTTAAGAGCTCCGCCACCCTCTCCGTGCGCTCCTGGGGCGTCTTGCCCAGGCCGTGGATGATGAGGGGCTCGGCGATGATATCCCCCACGGTCATGCGGGGGTTCAAGGAGCTAAAGGGGTCCTGGAAAATGATCTGCATCCGCCGGCGGTAAGGGCGGAGCTTGTCCTTGGGCAGGTCGGTGATGTCCTGGCCGTCAAAGAGGATCCGCCCCCCCGTGGGCTCAATGAGGCGGAGCAGGGTGCGGCCCACCGTGGTCTTGCCGCTTCCCGACTCCCCCACCAGGCCCAAGACCTCCCCCTTCTTGATGGCAAAGGAAACCCCATCCACCGCCTTGACATTTCCCACCACCCGGGAGAGGATCCCACCCCGGATGGGGAAGTGCTTTTTCAGATCCTGGATCTCCAGGAGGACATGGTTTTCCCTCATGCCCGCACCTCCCGGATCTCCCGCCAGCGCAGGCACCGCACCTGGCGGCCGTCACCCGTGTCCTCCAAGGGAGGGACCTCCCGGTCGCAAAGGCCCTCCACATAATGCTTGCACCGCGGGTGGAAGGCGCACCCCGGGGGGAGGTACAAGGGGTTGGGTACGTTGCCGGGGATGGCCTCGAGGCGCTCCCTATGCTCCGCCGCCAGGTCCAAGCGGGGCACGGAGTGCAAAAGCCCCCGGGTGTAGGGGTGCAAGGGGTCCTTAAAGAGGGGTACCACGTCCGCCTCCTCCACCGCCCGCCCCGCGTACATCACCACCACCCGGTCCGCCATCTCCGCCACCACTCCCAGGTTGTGGGTGATGAAGAGGATGCTCATGCCGATCTCCTCCTGGAGCTTCTTCATCAGCTCCAGGATCTGGGCCTGAATGGTCACGTCCAAAGCCGTGGTGGGCTCGTCCGCAATGAGAAGGGAGGGATTACAGGAAAGGGCCATGGCGATCATCACCCGCTGCCGCATACCCCCAGACATCTGGTGGGGATAGTTGGCAAGCCGCTTCTTGGGCTCAGGAATCCCCACCAGCTCCAGCATGTGGGCGGCAAGCTCCATGGCCTCCTTGCGGCCTTTGCCCTGGTGGAGCATGATGGCCTCGGCGATCTGGTCCCCCACCGTGTACACGGGGTTTAAGGAGGTCATGGGCTCCTGGAAGATCATGGCGATGTCGTTGCCCCTAATCCTCCGCATCTCCGCCTCAGAAAGCCTGGCCAGGTCCCGCACCTCCCCGTCCTTGCCGCGGAAGAGGATCTCCCCACCCACGATCCTTCCCGGGGGCGTGGGGATGAGCCGCATGATGGAAAGAGCCGTTACGCTCTTCCCCGAACCCGATTCCCCCACCACCGCCAGGGTTTCCCCTTTGTCCACATGGAAGGAAACCCCGTCCACCGCCTTCACCACCCCATCATCGGTGAAGAAGTGGACCCTAAGGTCTCTCACCTCCAGTAGCCGTTTTTCGTCCATGCGCACTCCTTCGGGCAGAACCCTCTAGACACCTCACCCGTTATACGCCATACCCAGTCAAAAGAGAAGGGGCTACCGCCTCCGCCTGGGGTCGAAAGCATCCCGCAAACCATCCCCCACGAAGTTCCAGGCCATGATGGAAACAAAGATGAAAAACCCCGGCCAAAGCACCCAGGGGCGGTCCACAAAACTGGCAAACCCCCCCTGCTGTGCCGCTTGCAGGAGAAGCCCCCAGCTGGTGTAAGGCTCCGTGACCCCTAGCCCCAGGAAGGAGAGCCCGCTTTCCCCCAGGATGAAGCCAGGGATGGCCAAGGAGAGGCTGACGATGATGTAGCTGGCGGTGGCCGGCAACACGTGACGGGCAATGATCCGGGTATCGGAAGCCCCCAAGGCCCTTGCCGCCTGCACATAGTCCATCTCCCGCACGGAAAGCACGATCCCCCGCACCACCCGGGCCAAGCCCCCCCAGCCGATGAACCCCAATAGGCCCACCACCAGGTAGAAGGTGAAAAGCGGGTCAACGTTGGTGGGGAAAACCGCCCGCAAGGAGATGAGAAGGAAAAGGGTGGGGATAGCGGCGATGATCTCCACCAGGCGCATGATCAGGTTATCCGGGTCAAGGAGAAGGGGGCGGAAAGGCAGGGTCCGGGCAAGGAAAAAGGCAAACCATAAAGCGGCCAATGCCGCCAAGATCTGGAGAACCCCAAGGCCGGTAAGGGCGTAGTAGGCCCACGCTAGGTACAAGGCCCCAAAGGCCAGCCCGCCCCAGACGGCCCAGGAAAGAGGCCCCCAAACCAAGCCCCACCCGCGCCATGCCCGAAGGGGCAAGGAAAGGGCAAAAGGCCGGCCAGAAAAGTACCCGGCAATCCCTCCCAGCACCAGACCCAAAACAAAGGAGACCAGGGCGGAAAGGATGCCAATGGTCAGGGAAACCTGCCCCCCATAGACCAGGCGGCTATAGAGGTCACGGCCAAAGTTATCCGTGCCCATCAAGAAGATGTGGCCTGGGGGATCCACCCCGAAAAGGCGCAAATCGGAGCGGAACACCCTGAGGATGGTGTAGGGTTGGTCAGGGGTGCGCACGAAAAACCGCAGGTAGAACTTGCCCTGGGAAGGATCCTCCTCGTAGCGGGGCTGAAGGGAAACGGGGTCTATGCTGCGCTTGGTGGCATAGACAAAGGGCCGGCTAAGCTTTCCCGTCTCCGGATCCACAAAATGGATGGGGGTGGGCGGGTGGTGCCCCTTAGGGGGGTAAAGCTCGTAATAGTTGGGATCGTAAGGGGTAAAGAAGCCGGCAAAAAGGGCAAAGGTGTAGAGCACCAGGAGGATCCTGAGACCCCAAACCGCCAGCGGGTGCTTGCGGAACTGGCGCAAGGCCACCTGGGTGAGGCTTTGCGATTGGTGGGTTTTGGCAGCAGATGCCCGCATAGAGCCCTCTACTCGTAACGAATCCTGGGGTCCACCCAGGTCAAAAGGAGGTCGGAAAGCAGATTGCCCACCATCAGGAGGACGAGACCTATGGTGAGGAAGCCGGCCACCATGTAAAGGTCTTGCTGCTGCAATGAGTCCAGAAGGAGCGGGGTGATCCCAGGCCAGGCCATGACCACCTCCACCAGCCCCGCCCCTGAAATCAGCCCAGGCAAAATGCCCCCTATGTTGGCCACAAAGGGGATGACGGCGTTCCTAAGGGCATGCTTGTAGACCACCACCCGCTCCGCCAAGCCCTTGGCCCGTGCAGTGCGGATGTAATCCTGGGAGAGCACCTCCAGCATCTGCCCCCGCATGACCCGGGAAAAACCCGCGATGTCGCTGGTGGTTACCACGATGATGGGAATCACCGCATGCCAAGCGATATCCAGGATCTTTTTCCAGGGGTCAAACTGCTCAAAGCCGCTGCTGGTCATGCCCGACACCGGGAACACCATCACCCCCGTGCGGAAGTAGACCTGAAGGATCAGGTACATGAAGATCAGGGCCAGGAAAAAGTTGGGGATGGCCAAGCCGATGTAGGCCAGAAAGGAGATCACCCGGTCCCCCAGGGAATATTGGCGCAAGGCGCCATAGATTCCCACGGGAATGGCCACCAGGAAAAGGAGGAGGGTGGAGGGCACCACGATAGCCATGGAGTTAACCACCCGGGGCCAGACGATATCCAGCACCGGGGCCTGGTAGGCAAAGGAGTAGCCCAGATTGAGGTGCAAAAGGTTATGCATCCACAGGAGGTACTGCTCATGGATGGGCCGGTCCAGGCCAAACTGGGCCCTTAGGCGGGCGATGGTCTCCGGGGTCACCTTGGGGTCCAGCTCCAGCTGGGTCAGGTAGTCCCCAGGAGCCAACTGGATGATGAGGAAGGCCAAAAAGGTGGCCCCAAAAAAGGTGGGCACCAGGTAGAGGATGCGGCGAAGGATGTATGCGGTCATGGCTTCCCAAAGCATCCCCGGGGCCCAAGGACCCCGGGGATATCCCAGAACCTAACTCATTTCTTGATGAAGGTCAGCTCCAGTTCCCGCTGGCCCCAGATGCTGCTGATGATGGCATCGGGGTGCTCCCCACCCAGGCGGTTGTTCCAGGCGGGGTGGTAGTTGGGGCCGGCGATGTAGATGACGGGAAGAAGCTGGGCCTCAATCTCCTGCATGCGGTAACCGATCTCCACCCGCTTCTTGAAGTCAAGCTCGGTACGGCCGCGGGAGTATAGGGCGTCCAGCTGGGTCTCCCTGGGGTCCAGGCACTGGCCCGACTTGTTCCACATGTGGAGGTTGCCCTTGCAGGGCACCACGTTAGAGCCAAACGGCCAGTCCAGACCACCACCAGTAAGGCCAATGATGATGGCGTCAAAGGGCCGGTCGGGCCCAGAGGAAAGGAGCTGGCCCACCAGGGTGTTGAAGTCAATGGCCGTGAAGTTCACCTTCACCCCCACCTTCTTGGCCTCGTCCACGATCAGTTTGGCGATCTGCTCCCGCTGGACGTTGCCGGCGTTGGTGGAGAGGTTGAACTCCAACCTCCTTCCCTTGGAGTCCACCAGGTAGCCTTCCTTATCCTTCTTGGTGAAGCCCAACTCCGCCAGAAGCTTGGCCGCCTGTTGCAGGTTGTACTCGTACTTGGGCACCTTGGGGTTCACCCACTGGGTGAGCACCGGGTAGACGCTGCTGTACATGGGGGTGCCCAGGCCGCCATAGACGATGTCGATCACCGCTTGACGGTTGACGATGTGGCTCATGGCCCGGCGGAACTTATCCGAGCGGAAGAGGCTTTGCTTGAAGGGGTCCGAGGCCTTGTTCCAGTTGAAGACCATGAACTGGCTGCTGGCCACCGGGGAAGCATTGAGCTTGATGGTGGCGTCCAAGCGACCCTGTTGGATAGCCTGCCGGATCTGGGAGATGTGGTCCACGGTGGCAGGGGCCATCACGTCAATGTTTCCCGCCAGGAACTCCGCCAGCTGGGCGTTGGTGTCCTTGACGATCTTAATCTCGTACCGGTCCAGGTAGGGCAGGGGATTCCCCGCCTCGTCCTTGTTCCACTCTCCGAAGGCCGGGTTGCGCTTGAGGACCAGGCGCTCGCCCGGGCGGTAGCTTTCAATGAGCCAGGGCCCACCGGAAACGACGTTTTCCGGCTTCTCGTTCAGGGTCCACATCTTCTTGATGCCCTCGGCCCCATCCTTCTGGTAGACGGGCCCGAAGATGTGGTCCGGCCAAGGGGTAAAGCTGGCTACAGCAAAAGCTTCGGCGTCGGTTTTGGGGTAGATGAAGCGGATGGTGTAGTCGTCTATTTTCTTCAGGGTGATGGGCTTGCCATCAATGAAGAAGCTATCGTAGCTGTTGGACCCCACCGCCTTATCGGTGTGGATGCGCCAGGTGGTGATCCAGTCGTCGGCGGTGATGGGCTTGCCATCGGACCACTTCATGCCCTTGCGGATTTTGAAGGTGATCTCCAGCTTGTTGGGGCTGATGGTCCAGGACTCCGCCATGTAGGGGATCCATTCCCCGGTGGTGGGGTCCCGCATGACCAGGCCCCTGCCCCCGGATATGAGATCTGGAACGTTCCCCGCCTCTGCGGTGATAAAGGGGTTAAAGGTGCGGTAGTCGGAGATAACCGCCGCCCGAAGGGTACCGCCCCGCTTGACCTCAGACGGTTTGGCCACCGTCCACTTCTGGGGCCAGACAAAGGGCTGGGCGCTGGCCACACCCCCAAGCACCAGGGCACCCACTAAAACAGCCAAGAATCTTCTCATAGGTCTTACCTCCTTGTCCTACGCTGGACAGGTTACCCGCTTCTTCTGGACTCTGTCAAGGGTGGCCGTACCTTGACCCCGGCTCCCCTTCATGAAAGAATCCCCCTCATAAGGAGGCCATGATGAAGGCGGTGGTCATGGAAGCTCGAGGTGGCCCAGAGGTCCTAAAAGTAGCCGAGATGCCTACCCCTGAGCCCGGCCCCAAAGAGGTGCGGATCCGGGTAAAGGCCGCAGCCCTCAACCACCTGGACATCTGGGTCCGCAAGGGGGTGGCGAGCCCTAAGCTCCCCCTACCCCACATCCTGGGAGCCGATGCCTCGGGGGTGGTGGACGCGGTGGGGCCCGGGGTAACGGGCTTTGCCCCCGGGGACGAGGTGGTGGTCAACCCTGGCCTTTCCTGTAGCCACTGCGAAAGGTGCCTGGCCGGGGAGGATAACCTTTGCGCCAAGTACGAGATCCTGGGCGAGCACCGCTTTGGAGCCTACGCCGAGTACCTGGTGGTACCGGAGGTCAACCTTCTTAAAAAACCGCAAAACCTTTCCTTTGAAGAGGCTGCGGCCATCCCCCTCACCTTCCTCACCGCCTGGCAGATGGTGGTGGATAAACTCCAGGTGCGGCCCGGGGAGGATGTTTTGGTCATGGCCGCAGGTAGCGGGGTCAGCGTGGCCGCCATCCAGATCGCCAAGCTCTTCGGGGCCCGGGTCATCGCCACCGCAGGTTCGGAGGAAAAGCTGAGGAAGGCCAAGGAGCTGGGAGCCGACGAAACCGTGAACTACACCCATCCCGACTGGCCCAAGGAGGTGCGCCGTCTAACCGGCGGGAAAGGCGCTGACAAGGTGGTGGACCACACGGGAGCCCTTTACTTTGAAGGGGTGATCCGGGCCACGGCCAATGGGGGTAGGATCGCCATCGCCGGGGCCTCCTCGGGCTATGAGGGCACCCTTCCTTTCGCCCACGTCTTCTTCCGGCAGCTTTCCATCCTGGGCTCCACCATGGGCTCCAAAAGCCGCCTCTTCCCTATCTTGCGCTTTGTGGAGCAAGGCAAGCTCCGGCCCGTGGTGGGGCAGGTGCTTCCCTTAGAGGAGGCGGCGGAGGGGCACCGGCTTCTTGAGGAACGGCGCATCTTTGGCAAAGTGGTGCTCCAGATGGGTTAGCCAAGGCGGAACCGAGGTCCCGCCTTAGGACCATAGGAAGAAGGTTATAGGATGGACCTAAGACCTTTGTCCCTTGCCGAAAGCCGCCCCCAAAGGGGTTTCTGTAAGGGTAGAATGCGGAGCGAGGTGAGGCCATGGAGCACACCGATGTGATCATCATCGGCGCAGGACCCGCTGGGCTTTTTGCGGGTTTTTATGTGGGCATGCGGGGGCTTTCCTTCCGCTTCATCGACCCCTTGCCCGAACCCGGAGGACAGCTCTCCGCCCTCTATCCAGAAAAGTACATCTACGACGTAGCTGGCTTTCCCAAGGTGTACGCCAAGGACCTAGTCAAGGGCCTGGTGGAACAGGTGGCCCCTTTTAACCCCATCTACAGCCTAGGGGAGCGGGCGGAAACCCTGGAAAAGGACGGGGAGCTCTTCAGGGTGACCACCTCCTCCGGCAACACCTACAGCGCTAAGGCCATCATCATCGCTGCCGGCGTAGGGGCCTTTGAACCCAGGCGCCTGGGGGCTCCCGGGGAGAAGGAGCTGGAAGGCAAGGGCGTCTACTATGCGGTGAAGAACAAGGCGGAGTTCCAGAACAGGCGGGTCCTGATCGTGGGGGGTGGGGATAGCGCCGTGGACTGGGCCTTGAACCTTCTGGGCACCGCCCGGGAGATCACCCTGATCCACCGGAGGCCCCAGTTCCGGGCCCACGAGGCCAGCGTGAAAGAGCTTCTCAAAGCGCATGAGGAAGGGCGTCTTACCGTGCTCACCCCCTACGAGGTACGGCGGATCGAAGGGGATACCCAGGTGCGCAAGGCGGTGATTTTCCACAATGGGACCCAGGAGGAAAAGGAGCTGGAGGTGGATGCGGTCCTGATCCTGGCGGGTTACCTCACCAAGCTGGGGCCCTTGGCCAACTGGGGGCTGGAACTGGAAAAGAACAAGATCAAGGTGGACACCACCATGGCCACCAGCATCCCTGGGGTCTACGCCTGCGGGGATATCGTCACCTATCCGGGGAAACTCCCCCTCATTGTGCTGGGCTTCGGGGAAGCCGCCATCGCTGCCAACCACGCCGCCGCCTACGCCAACCCCACCCTTAAGGTTAACCCCGGCCACTCCTCGGAAAAGGCCGAGGAGAAAACCCCCGCCTAAGGACCCCTCCTCCCCTGTTCCGGGTCCCGGGCTACCCCGGGACCTTTCTTTGTCCTAAGATGGGGGCATATGCGGGTTGCCCTTTTCATTGACGGCTCCTACATGTACCTGGCCACCAAACGGCTGGGTTGGAACGTGGACCACCGCCGGGTCCTCACCCAGTTCGCCACCCCCGAGCAGCTCTACAACGCCTTTTACTACGTTCCCATCACCGACCCTGAGGACGAGCGCCAGCAGCGCTTCATTGACGCCCTGGTCTTCATGGGCTACACGGTGCGAAGCCGCCTGGTGCGGGGGGACGCCCGGTTTGAAGCCATGATGGCCACGGATCTCCTCACCACCGCTCCCCGCTGGGACCGGGCCATCGTGGCCAGCGGTTCGGGAGACCTGGCCCATACCTTCGCCGCCCTTAGGGCCTTGGGAAAGGAGATCCATCTTCTGGGCGTCCACGAGCTGGCCGACCTCGAGCTCCGCAACCAGGCGGACCGCTTCCTCAACCTCCCCGAGTGGCGGGAGGTCTTGGAGAGAACCCTGGGGGGACGCCGCACCTACGCCGGCTATCCGGTGGAGGCCACGGTGGAGGTCCCGCCCGCTCCCGTGGACGACCCCCAGCCCTAGCCCATGCCCCTGGGGCCCTGGCTTGTGCTGGCCTTGGCGGGCCTGCTCTTCCTGTTGCCCCCCATTCCCCCTTCCGCACCTCCCTCCCCTAGCCTACGGGACCTCCTTCCCTACCCCCCACGGCAACGGGAAGCCTTGGTGGGCCTTCACCTGGCGTTAAAGGCCAGCCTGCATCAGCTTCTGGGAAAAGAGGCGGCCCGGGCCTATGACCGGCTAATGCGCCTCGAGCTCAAAAACCAGCGCCTGGGCAAGCGCTCCGCCTTTCCGGACGCGAAGGCCGCTCTCCTGGCGGCCCAACGCTGGGTGGAGGCCATCGGCCAGGCCCGACGAGGCCATAGGGTGAGCCTGGAGGGGCTGCCCACCGCTCCCCACCACGTCCTTCCCCATGCCCGAGAGATCCGCACCGCCGCCTCGGCCCTCGGCATCCCTTACGGGGTGCTGGCCGCCATCGTGGACAACGAGCAGTACGGGGGGGATAAGGCCTTGGGGCTTTCCCGCGGGGTGCGGGAAGCGGCGGATACCTTGGCCCAGAGTTTGGCGGAGGCCCAGGGCCACACCCCCTTAAGCCGCACCCTGGGCCTGGCCCAGATGAGCTGGGAGGATGCCTTAAAGCAAGGGGATCGCCTGCGGCTTTTTGGGGCCTGGGACCCTGTCCGGGCCTTTCCCCGGAGCGAGGCCGAGGCCAGGCAGGCCCTGGAGGACCCCTACCTAAACCTCCTCTTCACCGCAAGCCGCCTCCGGGGCTACTTTAACGCCCTTTTAGGCCTCCCCCCTAAGGACACCCGCCCCCTGGAGGATCCCTGGCTCTACTACCTTGGTCCCGCCTGGCACAACTACCCCCTTAGGGCCCAGAACCTGGAAACCTGGGAGGATAGCTTCCACGGTTTCTTCAAAGGCCTCCTTTACCAGGTGGTGCTGGCGGGTAGGTGGCACCTGGAAGGCCGCACCCTTACCCCCCTCAAAGCCTGGGGGCCTGGGAATCAGGACCCCAAACCCAGCCCCCTACCCAGCCTTACCCCCTAGACCCGCTCCAACCACGGAAGGGGTTCCCCCGGAGGCAAAACCGGCCAGCGGCCTTCTTCCATGTGGCGGAAGATGGCCAACACCGCCTTTTCCGCCTCTTCCACCCAAGCCTTGGGATAAAGGGAGCGCTTGGCCAAAAACTCCTCCCGGTCAAAGACCTCACAGGTGTGGTCGGCCCGGCACTTCACATCCAGCTCGAGGTCATACTGGCAAAAGCCCCGTCCCGTCCACTCCGCTGGGGTTTGCACGTTCCAGTAGTACTCCAAAACCCGCCCCTCCCGCACGTCCGGCCCCCCGGAGTACCAGGCCCCTGGGAAAAAGGCCACGTAGGCGTCGTGGTCCAGCACCACCCTCCTACCCTTGGCCACATGGTGGAAGGTTCCCCCTTGGGGCAAAAGGGTGAGGACCCCCTCGGGGCGCACCTCCACCACCCGGGCCTCCCAGAAGTAATGCAGGCTATCGCCCGGGAACTTGTAAAACTCCACCCGCACGAGCTCCCCGGGAGCAACCGGCCAGGGCAAGGCCCCCATGCAAAGCGCCCAACGGGCCCTGCGCCCCGCTTACTTCTTGGTGCTGATACCCAGGACCTTGTAAAGGGCGCAGAAGCCGGTAATCGCCGTGAAGAGGAGGACCACCGCCACAACGCCCAGGATCCAGTTCCAAGGGGATGCCGACTGGAAGGCGAAGTAGAAGAGGACGAGGGCCAGGATAAACCGGATCGCCCTATCGGTGGTGCTTTCGTTCACCGTCATGGCTCACCTCCGCTTCCACCCTACACCTCTGGGCCCCGGATATCTAGCCCTACCCCACCGGCTATGCTAAGATGGCTTTCTGGCAGGGGCCGTTAGCTCAATCGGTCAGAGCGGCCGGCTCATAACCGGTTGGTTGCAGGTTCAAGTCCTGCACGGCCCACCAGCTCCAAGACGGCAAAACCCCCGCCCCCTTGTAGGGGCGGGGAAGTTTTTAGCATGGTAACCCTTCTGGCAGAATCAAAGCATGGACGCTCTGGAGGCCTTCCAAGCCCTAGATTTGCGCGTGGGCCGTATTCTTAAGGCCGAACCCCACGAGAAAGCCCGCAAGCCCAGCTACAAGCTTTGGATAGACCTGGGCCCTTTGGGCATCAAGTCAAGCTCCGCTCAGATCACCGAGCTCTACCGCCCGGAAGACCTAGTGGGCCGGCTGGTGGTGTGCGCGGTGAACCTAGGTACCCGCCTCATTGCCGGGTTTCCCTCGGAGGTCCTGGTCCTGGGGGCCAAGGATGGGGAGGGCCGGGTGGTCCTCCTCACCGTGGAGCGTGAGGTGCCCCTGGGGGAAAAGGTCTTCTAGCGGGTCCGGGTCACCTTGGTGAGGTGCCGGGGCCGGTCCGGGTCCAGGCCTCGAGCCCGGGCCAGGGCCTCCGCCTTGGGGTAGAAGGCCTGGGCCAGGAGCAGAGGGGTGGTTTCGGGCTCAGAGGCCACAGGAAGCGCCAGGGGGGAATCCGCCAGGGCTAGGACGTCGGGTTCAGGGGAGAGGACGAGAAGATGGGCCCCTTTAGCCCTTAGCCCCTCCAGGATGGCAAGAAGGGTATCCGAGGCCTCATCCTTCTGCACCAGAGCCAGCACCGGGAAACCAGGCTCCAAAAGGGCCTGGGGCCCATGGAGGAACTCCGCCGCCGAAAGCCCCTCCGCATGAAGCCCCGCCACCTCCTTGAGCTTCAAGGCCGCCTCGAGGGCCACGGGATAGGTGAACCCCCGCCCCAGGACGAAAAGGTTTTCCCCATCCTCCAGGTAATCCAGCTCCCCCGAGGTTTCCAAGGCCCGGTGCAAGGCCTCGGGTAAGGTGGGAAGGACTTGGCGCAGGCGGGATTCCTCCACCAGGTGGGCCAGGAGGTGTAAGGTGGCAGCCAGCATGGCGAGAAAGCTCTTGGTGGCGGCCACCGCCTTCTCCTCCCCGGCATGGAGGGGAAGGACCACCTCTGCCATTCGGGCCAGGGGGCTCTCCTCCCGGTTCACCAGGGCCACCGTGAGGACACCCTGCGCCCGATAGGCGGCCACGGTCTCCAGGAGATCCGGGCTCTCCCCGCTTTGGCTGTAGGCCAGAAGGAGCGAGGGAACGGGTACCCGGGGCCGGGCCCGGTAGAGGGTGAGGACGGAAGGGGCCAAGGAGAGGACCGGCCATTCCAGGCGGGCCTCGAGGAGGTACTTGGCAAAAAGGGCCGCATGGTCGGAACTGCCCCGGGCCACGGTAAGGGTAAGGCTCGGGGGGCGCTTCCTCAGGAAGCGGGCCAGGCTCCGCACCTCAGCCTCGTTCTCCCTAAGGAGGCGCTCTATGACCTTAGGAGCTTCCTCCGCCTCGGCGCGCATCCAAGAGGCCATGGGTCCACTATAGGCCAGGGGAAGTTCCCCTGGCCACCTGGTCCTTGCCAAAGGGTAGTGGTATACTTCCACGGATGGACCGCATCGTCATCCGGGGGGCACGGGAGCACAACCTCAAGAACATCAGCCTGGAGCTCCCGCGGGGCAAGTTCATCGTCATCACCGGGGTTTCCGGCTCGGGCAAGAGCACCCTGGCCTTTGACACCATCTACGCGGAAGGGCAACGGCGCTACGTGGAAAGCCTCTCCAGCTACGCCCGCCAGTTCTTGGGGGTCATGGACAAGCCTGAGGTGGAAAGCATCGAGGGCCTTTCCCCTGCCATCTCCATCGACCAGAAAACCACCAGCCACAACCCCCGCTCCACCGTGGGCACGGTGACGGAGATCCACGACTACCTCCGCCTCCTCTATGCCCGCATCGGCACCGCCTACTGCCCCGAGTGTGGCCGCCCCATTGAGAAGCAGTCCGCCAGCGAGATCACCGACCGCCTCCTGCAAAAGCCCCCGGGCACCCGGGCCATCCTCATGGCGCCCGTGGTGCGGGGAAGGAAGGGGGAATACCGCAAGCTTTTCGGGCAACTTCTGAAGGAAGGCTACGCCCGGGTGCGGGTGGACGGGGTCATCTACCTCCTGGAGGAGGCCCAGAACCTCAACCTGGAAAAGTACGAGAAGCACGACATCGACCTGGTGGTGGACCGGGTGGTCCTTAAGGAGGAGGAACGCCCCCGCATCGCCGAGGCGGTGGAGCTTGCCCTTCTTAGGGGCGAGGGGCTTTTGCGGGTCCTTTACCCGGACGGTGGCCAAGAGGAGCTTTACTCGGAAAAGTTCGCCTGCCCCGAGCATGGGAGCGTCCTGGAGGAGTTGGAGCCCCGCATCTTCTCCTTCAACGCCCCCTACGGGGCCTGCCCCGCCTGCTCGGGCCTGGGATACAAACAGGAGTTTCACCCTGAGCTCATCGTGAATCCCGAGCTCTCCCTGGCCGAGGGGGCCATCCTGCCTTGGGCCCGGGGTAGGGACACGGGGCGAAGCTACCTCTGGGACCGGCTTCGGGCCCTGGCGGAGCACCTGGGCTTTGACCTCAAAACCCCCTTCAAGGACCTGCCGGAGGAGGCCAAACAGGCGGTGCTCTATGGCCTCCCCGAGCCCTTTGAGGTGGTCTTCCGCCGGGGAGGGAAGGAAACCTTCCGGGTAGAGGTCCACTACGAAGGGGTCATCCCCTGGTTGCATAAGCGCTACCAGGAGGCGGAATCTGAAGGGGTCAAGGAGGCGCTGGAAGGCTTCATGTCGCAAAAGCCCTGCCCGGTGTGCAGCGGCACCCGCTACAAGAAGGAGGTGCTCTCCGTAAGGGTGGCGGACAAAAACATCGCCGAGGTTTCGGCCCTGCCGGTTCGCGAGGCCCTGGAGTTTTTCCGGGACCTCGAGGCCCATCTCCCCCCCTTCCAGGCCCAGATCGCCCGCCCCATCCTGCGGGAAATCGTGGAAAGGCTGGGGTTTTTGGTGGGGGTAGGGCTGGACTACCTCACCCTGGACCGAGCCGCCAACACCCTCTCCGGAGGGGAGGCCCAAAGGATCCGCCTGGCCACCCAGGTGGGAAGCGGCCTCACCGGAGTGCTCTACGTGCTGGACGAGCCCAGCATCGGCCTGCATCCCAAGGACAACCAGCGCCTCATCGCCACCCTAAAGCGCCTCCAGGGCCTCGGCAACACCCTGATCGTGGTGGAGCACGACGAGGAGACCATGCGGGCCGCGGACTGGATCGTGGACATGGGGCCAGGGGCCGGCATCCACGGGGGGGAGGTGGTGGCCCAGGGCCCCTTGGAGGAGATCCTCAAAAGCCCCCAAAGCCTCACCGGGGCCTACCTAAGGGGAGAGAAGCGGATCCCCGTGCCTAAGGAGCGCCGTAAGGGCAACGGCAAGTGGCTGGTCCTAAGGGGAGCCCGGGAGCACAACCTGAAAAACATCACCCTGAAAATCCCCTTGGGCCGCTTCGTGGCGGTGACGGGGCCCTCGGGCTCGGGCAAGAGCACCCTGATCCACGATGTCCTCTACGCCGCCTTGGCGCAAAGGCTCATGCGGGCCAAGACCACCCCTGGGGCCTTTGACGCCCTGGAGGGCCTCGAGCACCTGGACAAGGTCATCGAAATAGACCAGTCCCCCATCGGCCGCACCCCCCGCTCCAACCCCGCCACCTACACCGGGATCTTTGACGAGATCCGCGACCTCTTCGCCAAGACCCCCGAGGCCAGGAAACGGGGCTACGGCCCAGGCCGCTTCTCCTTCAACGTCAAAGGGGGGCGGTGTGAGGCCTGCGGGGGCGACGGCACGGTGAAGATCGAGATGCTCTTCCTGCCCGACCTCTACGTGCCCTGCGAGGTGTGTAAGGGCAAGCGCTACAACAAGGAGACCCTGGAGGTAAAGCTCAGGGGCAAGAGCATCGCCGACGTCCTGGACATGACCGCCGAGGAAGCCCTGGAATTTTTCCAGAATGTCCCCACCATCGCCCGCAAGCTCCAGCTCATGGTGGACGTGGGCCTGGGGTACATGCGCTTAGGCCAGCCCTCCCCCACCCTTTCAGGGGGGGAGGCCCAGAGGATCAAGCTGGCCACGGAGCTGGGCCGCAAGGCCACGGGCCGCACCCTCTACATCCTGGACGAGCCCACCACCGGCCTTCACTTTGACGACGTGGCCAAGCTCCTGGACGTGCTCCACCGCCTGGTGGACGCCGGCAACACCGTGGTGGTCATCGAGCACAACTTGGACGTGGTGAAGACCGCCGACTGGGTCATTGACCTGGGCCCCGAGGGAGGGGACCGGGGAGGGGAGATCGTGGCCGAGGGCACCCCGGAAGAGGTAGCCCTTTCGGGAAGCCCCACGGGGCTCTTCCTGGCCATGATCCCCGAGATCGCCGAGAGGCTGAAGGTGGCCGCGGACTAAGCCTTGGCCTTGGCGGATTTCCTGGAAACCTGGGCAGGTTGGCTGCGGGCTAGGATCCCCTCCAGGGCCAAGGATAAGGATTTTTCCACCTCCTCCCTGAAGTCCCGGTTAGGGGTATAGGCCGCCCAGCGCAAGGCGGCCAGGAAGTAAAGGTCCGCCAAGGTGCGGCCCATGCGCTCCAGGGAAAGGTCCTGGCGCACCACCCCCTTCTCCTTTAGGGGCTTCAGCACCTCAGCGATTAGGTCCCCCAAAGGCAGGGCCATGAAGGCCGCCTTGGCCCGGATGGGGTCGGGGTTTAACAGCTCGTAAAGAAGAGGCAGAAGAAGGTCCTTCTCCGCTTGGGTAAAACCCGCAAGCCTCTGGAATAGGAAGCGCAGAAGGGCTAGGGGGTCTTCCCCTTGGGCCAGCCGACGCCTAACCTCCTCCCGAAGGTCAGCCAACAGGAGGCTTCCGTACTCCAGGAGCACCGCCTCCTTGTAGGGGTAGTAGTTGAAGAAGGTACCCCGGGACACGTGGGCGGCCTTGGCGATATCCGTGGCCGTAGTCCCTTGGAAACCCTGCTGGCGAAAGAGGGCCATGGCCGCCTGGAAGATGCGCTCCCGGCGGCGCTTTTTCTGGTACTCCCTTACGGTCATGGAAGTAGTGTACCCCCGCCCAAACTTAAAGTTCAATCACCTTTTGCGCCCAGTCCGCTAAGGCCTGGAGGAGGGCCAAGCCCCCCAGGGTGGAATACACCTTCGCCTCCCGGTGGAAGGAGCCCTCCTCCACCTGGTACCCCTGCCTGGCCAGGGACCGGGCCACCTCCCCCGGGGCCACCACCCGGGTGGGAAGCCTCCCCACCTCCGCCAGGAAAAGGTGGGCGTTAAAGCCTAAAAACACCGCCTCCAAACCCTCCCAGATCTCCTCCAAAAAGGCCAGGTAGGTGGGGTCTTGGGCCATGCGGCCAGGCCTCCTAGCCCCGGGAATGAAGAGGGCCCTAGGAGGGGGGGCTGCGGGAAAGGCGTAGGTGGGGGTCCAGACGGAACCCGCCAGGGCTGGAGTTCCCTTCCGCCCCTTGGCCACGGTGTAGGCGGGGTATTCCAGGCGCCGGGCAGCCTCCAGGGCTAAGGCCGCCTCCAGCTCGGAAAACTCGGGGAGGAGGAGGATGGCCAGCACGTTAATCCATTATGGCAGAAGCCGGTACAAAATCACCGCGGCCTCCCCCCGGGTCACGGGATCGCTACCCGCAAGCCTGTCCTCCCCCAAGGCCTGCAGGATCTGGTTCAGCACGGACCTCCTCGAGGGCCTCTGCAGCTCTTCCCGGAAAAGTTCCCGGGCCTTCAACACCACCCTGAGGCGCTCCTCGGGCCCCTTCACCCGATAGTAGTGCTCCAGGTTAGCCAAAAAGTCCCCCAGGAGAATGGGTTCGGAAAGGCCCAGGGAACCCTTTAGGTAATAGGGGCCAGCGAACAGCCCCCGCCTCAAGAGGGCCACCGCCTCCCGGTACCCTAGCCTTTCCGCCTCCACCCGCCCCCCCTCAGGGGAGGAGAGCCTGGCCCCCCTTTGGCCAAGCCACTTGCGCAGGGCCTCGAGGCCCTGCCCACTCCCGGCAAGCTGATGAAAATCGGCCAGGGGCACCTTGGCAAGCCCTGCCTGAGGGGCCTTGCGCAAGAGGGCCGCCGCCACCCCTGCCGCCTCTCCCAACGCCATCTGCAGGGGAACCACCCGGGCGGAGAAGGCGGCCACGCTGTCCAGTCGCCATTTATGGAAGGTTGGCCTTGGCCTCCTGATACTCCTCCACCAGCCGGGCCACCACTTCCTTGGCGGAAGGAAGGTCCCGGATGAAAGCCACCCCGTGCCCGGCGGAGTAGACCTCCTTCCAGGCCTTACCCCCACCCTGGCGGAAGCGCTCCAAGGATTCCCGGAGGAAGTTGGCGGGCACCCCGGTGACCTCGGGGGTGTACTGGATATCCTCAGGGGTAGCCCGTAAAAGGGCTTCCTTGTACTCTAAAGGGGCTTCGGACTCCACGGTGGCGATGAAGCGGGTGCCGATGTAGGCCCCATCCCCCAGGGCCAAAGCAGCCAGCAGCTGCCTGCCGGTGGCGATGCCGCCGGCGATGAGCACGGGCACCCCCAGCTCTTCCCTAAGCCAAGGCCCTAAGACAAAGGGGCTTACCATCCCCGCATGCCCTCCAGCCCCCGCGGCCACGGCCACCAGGGCATCGGCCCCCGCCTCCACGGCCTTTTTCCCGTGCCTTAGGCCCACCACATCGCACCAGACCACGCCGCCATAGGCCTTCACCCGCTCCACCACCCGGGTGGGATCCCCCAAGGAAGTGACCACCAGGGGTACCCGGCGCTCGGCCACCGCTTCCAGGTCCTCCTCGAGGCGGGGGTTGTCCTTGAGGATCAGGTTCACCCCAAAGGGAAGGTCCTGGGGAAAGCCCTGCAAAAACTCCCGGAAGGCGGCATGGGTGCGGAAGTTGAGGCTGGGGATGACCCCGATGGCCCCGGCCTCGGCCACCGCCTGAAGAAGCCTGGCCCCCGAGACCAAGAACATGGGGGCGGCCACGATGGGGTAACGGATGCCCAACATGCGGGTGATGGCGGTTTCCATGAGGAGGATTATACCCGGTTCAAGACTCCAACCCCTTCCGCCGCATCTCCCCCCAGACCCCCCGCTTGCGCCACACCTGGAAGGTGGCGAGAAAGCGCTCCCACGCCAGCACCTGCCGGTAGCCTAGGCCCTCGAGGATCGCCAGAAGAAGAAGCACCAAGCGGTCCCTGAGCCGGGGATAGCGCTGGAGGAGCAAGGTCTCCATGCCTACCGCCAGCTGGGAAAGAAGCACCCCATAGGCCAGGGCTAGGAGAAAGAAGAGGAAGGCAAACTCCGCATTGAAGAGGCCCAGAAGGTAGAAAATAGCGAAAAGCACATACCCCAAAACCTCCACCACCGGGGCCAGGGCCTCAAAGAAGAAGAAATAGGGCATGGCCACCAGGCCCAAACGCCCGTACCGGGGGTTGAAGAGCATCATGCGGTGCATCCAGAGCACCTCCCAAAGACCCCGGTGCCAACGGTTCCGCTGCCTCCTTAAGGTGGCCCAGTCCGCAGGCACCTCGGTGTAGCAGATGGGATCCGGCGTGTAAAGGATGCGGTACTCCCGCCCTTCCTCCCGGGCCCGGCGGTGGAGGCGCACCACCAGCTCCATATCCTCCCCCACCGTGTCCGTGCGGTACCCCCCAATCCGTAGAGCCTCCTCCCGGCGGAAGAGGCCAAAGGCCCCCGAAATGATCAGCAAAGCCCCCATGGCGCTCCACCCCGCCCGGCCCATGAAAAAAGCCCGGGCATACTCCACTATTTGCATCTTCTCTAGGAAACCCCGGGGAAGGTGGAGGGTTTCCACCACCCCCTCCCGCACCACCGCCCCGTTGAGCGGTCGAATGGTACCCCCCACGGCCAAGACCCTCTCGTCCTCCAAGAAGAGACGGCTCGCTCGCAGAAGGGCCTGGGCGTCCAAAAGGCTATCCGCATCCACGGCGCAGAAGAGGGGATACCGGGCCAGGTTGAGCCCGGCGTTCAAAGCGTCGGCCTTACCCCCATTTTCCTTGTCCACCACGATAAGGTTTGGATAAACCAGGGAACGGTATACGGCCCGAACGGGCTTGCTGGGAAGGGCCCGGCGGTACACCCATTCCACCTCCACCAGGCGGAAGGCCTCCTTGAGCACCTCCAGGGTCCGGTCCTTGGGCCCATCCGCCACCACGATCACCTCAAACTCCGGGTAGTGGAGGCCCAAAAAAGAGCGCACCGAATGGGCGATGGTCTTCTCCTCGTTGTAGGTGGGCACCAGAATGGACACGGGCAGGTAGGCCTCGCGCTCCAAGAGGTCCTTTAGGGCAAGCTCGGAAAGCTCACGGGCATAGCGGGCCACCATCCCCAGGCCAAAGAAGGCGAAGAGGGTATAAAAGAAGTTCAAAAGGGCGAAATACCACAGGATCACCACCTGGTAAAAGAACAAGAAATCCAAAAGGAGGTTCACGCCGCTTCCCGTAAGACCTGCTGGGCCATGGCCCGGCCAAAGGGATCGGGGTGGCGTTCCGCAGCCTGGGCCAGAAAGCCCTTGTTCATCTGCAAAAGCCCTTCGGCCGCCGCCCGGCGCACGTAAAAAGAAGGGTCGGAAAGCGCCTTCCACAAGGCTCGCTGGGCCAGCTCGTTCCCCAAAAGGGCCAGGAGCCGGGCGGCATGGACCCGCAAGAACTCCCGTTCATCCTTTAAAGCCGCCAGCAAAAGCCCCTCGTAGCCCTGGGGTGGGTAGCGCAGGCGGTAAAGGGCACGCAGGGCCGCCGCCTTAAGCTCGGGATCCGCCTGGTCCAAGAAGGGAAGGACCCTTTCTCCCAAGGGCACCAGCTTAAGCCGGCCTATGGCCTCCAGGGCCGCCCACAGCTCCTCCCTTCCCCCCCGGGAAAGGAAAGCCTCCACCACAGGTGCCGCCCGCTCCTCCAGGAGGAGGAGCACCTCCAGGAGGGCCCCGCGGGGTAGACCCGCCTGGAGAAGGGCCTCCGCCAGACGTCCAAGCCCCTCCCCCTGGGCCACCCGGGCCCCAGCCCGGGCCGCCGCCAGGCGCAGGACCGAATCCGGGTGGCTCAGGTAAGGGAGAATAGCCTCCAGGGTCTCCGGTAAGCGGGCTTGGGCCAGGGCCTCGAGGGCCTCAAGCCGCAGGGGCCGAGAGGCAAAGCGGGTCTTCAGGATGCGGGGCCAAGGGGGATTGGCCTGGCGCAGCCATTCCGCTATCCGTTCGGAAAACTCCCCCTTGAGCATCTCCCTTAGACTCAGAAGGGCCTCGAGGGCCGGGCGGGGCCAAGGGGGGGGCGGGGGCGGCTCTCCGCCAAAGAGGGCTTGGGTGAACCGGGTCAGCCAGTCCTCATAAGCCCTTCGGTCCCGAAGCTCCTTGCTGGCGGTGTAGGCGTGGTAGAGAAGGATGTAAGCGGAAAGGCAACTTAAGGCCAGTCCCGTAAGGGCCAGCGCCTGGAAAAGGGCGCGGTAGGCCACCGGGTAACCGAACAGGTTAAAAAGCCGTCCGGAAAAAGCCACCACCAGACCCCCCAGGGCCAAGGCCTCGAGGAAGACCACCAGAAAGACCAAAAGGGCATAAAGCCGTTCACCGCGCCGCCACATAGTGCTCCAAGCGCCTTATGAGGTCGCTGGGGCTAAAGGGCTTGGTGAGGTACTCCTGGGCCCCTAGGGCCTGGGCCTCCTTCAGGCTCCGCTCCTGCTTAAGGCCGGAAAGAACCAGCACAGGGGTGGTCTTGTGGAGCTCTTTGCGCAAGTAGCGAAGGAGATCCAAACCAGACCCCCCCGGCAGGTTGATGTCCAGAACGATGGCATCCCAATCCCCGTTCAGTGCCGCTTTGGCTGAAGGGTAGTCCCGGGCCAGGTGGGGCTCGTACCCCTCCCGCCTTAGGGCCAGCTCTAAAACTTTGGCCACCGTGGGGTCATCTTCCACCACCAGAATCCGGGCCACGTCTTTATCTTAAGGGAGCGTCTGAGGAAGCCTTTGCAGCAGGGCCTTCACCTCAGGATCCGGGTTTCGCCTAACCTCCTCCTCAAGAAGCCCCCTCGCCTCGGGCACCTTCCCTTGCTCCAACAAGGCCTTGGCCAGGGTGAAGCGGGCCAGGGGGTAGCTGGGTTCCACCGCCAGCACCTGCCGAGCGAGGAGCTCCGCCTCCTTGGCCCGGCCCAGGGCCAGGACCACCTCGGAAAGCCCCCAGCGGGCATCCAGGTTCCCCGGATCCTCCCCAAGCACCTTCCGGTAGCTCTCCTCCGCCTCCCCGTAACGCTTCATTTGGTAAAGGAGCCTGGCGTAGCGCACCCGGATGTCGGGGCTGTCCAAAAGGGCCAGGGCCTTCTCGTAAAGGGGCTTAGCCTCGCCATGGCGGCCTTGGAGGTAAAGGGCAAAGGCCAGCTCGCCCAAGGCCTCCGCATCATCCGGGAAAGCGGACAGCGCCTGGCGCAAAAAGGCTTCTGCCCCAGCTGGGTCCTGGGGAAGCCTCTTCCTACCCTCGTAAAAGCTTTTCCGTTCCCGGAAGGGCACGGGGTCCGAGGGGTAGCCCTCGAGGCCCGCCTCATCCAAGGCCATGGCCCGCACCTGGCTCAGGCGGTCCGCCTGGGGCAGGTAGCGGAACACGTTACCCTCCACCCTGGCGGAAAGGACCACGGCATCCCCGCTGCGAACCTCCACCCGGAAGGCCCGGGTCCCCTCAGGGCCCAAGAGGCGGAAGACCACCTCGCCCTCAGGCCCCGGCGCCGGGCGCACCAGGGGAGCAGGAAGAAGCTTCCGCCTAACCCCCGTTCCCAGCACCGCTCCTTCCCCAGCAGGAAGCCTTTCCTGCCCCAAGGCCACCTTTCCCCGGTAAAGGGAAAGGCGGGCTCCTTCATCCCGGGAAAGGCGCAGGTGGGTCCCCGTGGGCCGCACCTGGCCCTCGGGGGTGGAAAGGGCCAAGGGCACAGGGGCCTCCCGCACCGCCTCCACCCCTCCCCTTTGCAAACGCACCTGCACCCTTTCCCCCCCTCCCCAAAGGCTCCGCCAGCGCCGGGCCTCCCCCTGGGCCTCAGGGCTAAAGGCCAGCTCCATCCCAGGAAGCCGCACCACCTCCCCGGCCGGCACCCCGCCGAAGGCCTTTGAACCCAAGGGGGCGGGGAAGATGGGCAAGCGGGCTAAGGCGATCAGGGCCACCATCAGGAGAAGCAGCCTTCCCACCGGGGCCCTTTGGCCCGGCTTGGGCCTGGGCAGAAGGAGAAAGAAGGTGCTCCCCAGGCCCAGGCGGCTCCTCAGGCGTACCTCGCCCCCATGGGCCTCGAGGACCCGCTTCACCAGGGCAAGCCCAAGTCCCGTCCCCTCCACCTCCCCCCGGGTGGAGGCCCGGTAGAAGGGTTCAAAGACCCTTTCCTGCTCCGCCTCGGGGATCCCGGGGCCGGTATCGGAAACGGCGATGCCGTACCGGTCCCGACCCAGAAGGAGGCGCACCGCCACCCGCCCCCCTTCCGGGGTGTATTTCACCGCGTTGTTGAGGACGTTCAGCACTGCTTGATAGAGCCATTCCTTATCTCCGTATACCCAGGCCTCCCGTTTCGGCAGGACCAAGCGGAGCCGGATTCCCTTCCTCCGGGCCAAAGGCCGCACCTCCTCCGAGGCCTGGAGAAGAAGGGCCTTAAGGTCCACCCGTTCGCTTTTAAGCCGCACCCCCTGGCCCAGGCGCAGGTACTCCTGGGCCTTTTGCAAGAGTTCTTGGATGCGACGGGCGCTCCTTTCGGCGATGGAAAGGAGTTCCTTGGCCTCTTCCGGAAGGTCCCCGGTTTCCAGGGCAAGCTCCAAGGCCCCCAAAACGCTCATCAAGGGGTTTTTGATCTCATGGAGCAAAAGGCGAAGAAGCCTAGCGCTCTCCTCCTGGCTCTTTAAAAGAGCAAGCTCCCGCTCCCGTAGCTCCCACACCTCGCGGAAGGCCCGAAAGAGGAGGCGCAAAGCCTCCTGGGTTGCCGGGGGCGGGGGCGGCCCTTCCCAGTAAAGGGCCATATCCCCTTCTTCCCAAAGCTTTTCTCCCCGTAAAGGACCCTCGGGAAGCACCTCCCCCCGGAAAAGGAGCCGCACGGGATACCGGCGGAGAAGCTCCGCCATGAACCCCAGGTCGGTGGGGGGAGCCTTTACCATCCCTACTAGGCTATTCTAGCCCTTTGAAAAGGATGTGAAAGCCTAGGGCTTGGGAGCCATCACCACCAGGAGAAGGGCGGGGTTTGCCGACTCGTTGCGCACGCCATGGGCCTCCCCTGAGCGAGCGATGGCCGCCATCCCCGGGACCAAAAGGGCTTCCTCCTCCCCGATGCGCACCACCACCTCCCCCTCCAAAACGTAGTACACCTTGTCGGAACCCTCGTGGGTGTGCACCTTTTGCGCCTGTCCCGGAAGCAGGGCATAAAGATCAAAAAACATCCTCTCTGACTCAAAAACCGGAATTTTGGCCATCTTTTCCGGGTTATACCGCACCAAGCTCCGCAGGTCTTTAATCTCCATGGCCCCAAGTCTACTTGACGAAAGCCCAAGCGGGGCACTACACTAACCTTTGCGCGCCGGGGAGTAGCGCAGCCTGGTAGCGCACACGCTTGGGGTGCGTGTGGTCGTCGGTTCAAATCCGGCCTCCCCGACCAAAAGCCCCCGCCCAAACGGGCGGGGGTTGTCTTTGGGGCTCCTACCCTGGCCGTGCCAGGGTGGGGTGGGTTATGCCCGGCCCACCGTGCCCATCAGCTCAAACTTCTCCCGGATCACCTGCTTCAGGTAGTCCCGGCCCTTGCCGATGATCTTGCGGGGGTCAAACTCCTTGGGATTGCCCACCACCACTTCCCGGATGCCCAGGGTCATGGCCAGGCGCAGGTCGGTGTCGATGTTGATCTTGGCGATGCCGTTGGGAATGGCCTTACGGATATCCTCATCGTGGATACCCGTAGCCTCCTTCAGCTCGGCCCCCGTGGCCAAGAGCCTCTCCTTAAGCCAGGTGGGTACCCCGCTGGCCCCGTGGAGCACCAGGGGGATAGGCACCCGCTTGCTGATCTCCTCCAGGCGCTTGTGGTCAATGTAGGGCCGGCCCTTCCCCTTGTAGGCCCCGTGGCTGGTGCCGATGGCGATGGCCAGGTAATCGATCCCCGTTTCCGCCACGAAGCGCTCCGCCTCCTCGGGGTCGGTGAGGAAGGCCTCGGCCTCGGAGACCTGGATGTTGTCCTCAATGCCCTGAAGCCGGCCCAGCTCCGCCTCCACGCTCACCCCCACCGCATGGGCCGCCTCCACCACCTTCTTGGTCTCGGCCACGTTCTCCTCAAAGGGATGGTGGCTGGCATCGATCATCACGCTGGTGAAGCCCGCCCTCAGGGCCTGCATCACCATCTTGAAGTCGGCCCCGTGGTCCAGGTGCAGGACCACGGGCACCTTGGTGCGGCTGGCCATATCCTTCACCAGGTTGGCCAGGTTCTCCATCCCCGCATACTTCCGGGCCCCGTCGGAAACCTGAATGAAGACGGGAGCCCGTAGTTCATCGGCTACCTCCAGGATAGCCTGGGTGATCTCCAGGTTGTTGGTGTTAAAGCTGGGAACCGCATAGCCCTCCCGCCGTGCCTTATCCAGAACCTCTTTACCGATCACCAAGGGCATACAGCACCTCCTTTAGCTCCTTTAGGTTATCAGCCACGGGCCGCTTGTTGAAAAGGGCGCTTCCCGCCACGGCCACGTCCGCACCCGCCCGGTACACCTCGGCCACGGTTTCCCGGTTCACCCCCCCATCCACCTCCAACAAGCAGGCCGGGTTCAACCGGTCCCGCATGGCCTTGAGGCGGCGAAGCCTCTCGGTGGCGGTGGGGATGTACCTTTGCCCCCCAAACCCCGGGTTCACGCTCATGAGCAGGGCCAGGTCCAGCTCGGGCAACAAGGGCTCGAACGCCTCGAGGGGGGTGGCGGGGTTGATGGCAAGCCCCGCCTTTTTCCCCAGCTCCTTCACCTTCTGCACCGCCCGGTGGGCGTGGGGAGTGGCCTCAAAGTGAACGGTGATGACATCGGCCCCTGCCCGGGCGAAGTCCTCCAGGTACCTTTCGGGCTGCACGATCATGAGGTGCACATCCAAGGGCAAGGAGGTGACCCGCCGCACCGCCTCCACCAGAAGGGGCCCGAAGGTAAGGTTGGGAACGAACACCCCATCCATCACGTCCAGGTGGATCCAGTCCACCCCCGCCGCCTCGGCCTCCTCGATTTGTTCCTTGAGCCTCGCCAGGTCCGCCGTGAGAATGGAGGGCGCAAACTTCAGCATCCTTTCCCCCTAGGCCACCCGCAGGTGCCCCCGCTCGATGGCCAGCTCCCGCATCTTAACCAGGTAGTAGGCGATGATGAGCTGGGTCAGGGCCAGGGGGTTGCTTTGGCCAGTCTTATCCAGGAAGGTGCCCACCAGGCTGGGGTCAAAGTGCTCCGCGTGATGGCCCAGGTGGTCCCAGATGATGCGCTCAAAGGCCAGGGCCTGCTCGGGGGTCACGTTTCCCGTGATGTCCAGGATGTCCGCCTCCTTCCGGGTCTCCAGGCGGATCAGGGCCTCGTCCTCGTAGGCGGAGTGGAGCACCTCGGAAAGGTCCAGACGGGGCAGGGTGTGCTTTAGGGCGATGCGCACGTTCAGGGTGCTGGGGTTTTCCGGATTGTAGCCAGGGGGGCGGTAGAAGCGCACCACGATGTCGGCGTGCTCCTTCTGGGGCCAGATGAAGGCCCGGGAGTCGGGCATGCGCCTTTCGATGTCGGCGATGACCTCCTCCGGGGTGTAGCCCCGCTTGGCCACATCCCGCTTCACCTTCCACTCCCGCCTGAGCTCCTCTTCGGGATCCAGGTAGACGGTGAGGTGGTAACGGCTTCTGAGGGCGGGGGAAAAGAGGGTTAGGAGCCCCTCGAGGATCACCACCCGGGGCACCAGCCGCCCATTGTCCTCCACCGCCCGGGGAGCAGGGATGTAGACCGGGGGGTCAAAGGTGCCCGTGGAATGGTTGTAGACGGGCTTCAGGATGGGTTCTCCTTCGGAAAGCAGCCTAACGTGCTGCTCCATGATGTCCATGTAGTTGCACTCGGGGTTCAAGGGGGTGATGCCCAGCTCCTTGCGCTGCTTGCGGTCGTACTTGTGGTAGTCGTCCACGCAGATGTTGGTGGTCCGCTCCTCGCCAAGAAGCCGGGCGATCCCTGCGGAGATGGTGGTCTTCCCCGCCCCCGAGTCACCGGCAATGCCTAACATGAAAGGCCTATGGGGCATCTTCCTCCTCCTTTTCCTCCTCCCTAAAAACCGAGCTGGCGTAGATGTCGTCGGCGGTGATGGTCATGAGGTCCTCTGCGGTCACCGGCCCCGCCTTCTGGTAAAGCCGGTAGGCCTGCCTAAGCTTGAAGCGGTCCAGGGCATTGCGCACGCTTCGGGCATAGGCGAAGTTGGGAAGCCGCATGCGCCTTTCCAAATACTCCAGGAAGGCCCTTTCCGCCTCTTCGGTGAAGCGGTAGCCCTGCTTTTCCAGCATGAGCTTGCCGATCTGGAAGAGCTCCTCGGCGCTATAGGGGGGAAACTCAATGTGGTGGGCGATGCGGGAGCGCATCCCCGGGTTCAGGGCGAAGAACTCCTCCATGCGGTCCTTGTAGCCGGCCAGGATCACCACCAGGTCCTCCCGCTGGTTCTCCATGACCTGGAGGAGGATCTCGATGGTTTCCTGGCCGTAGTCCCGCTCATTTTCCGCCCGGTAGAGGCTGTAGGCCTCGTCAATGAAGAGCACCCCCCCCATGGCCCGCTTCAGGACCTCCTTGGTCTTGGGGGCAGTGTGGCCGATGTACTGACCCACCAGGTCGTCGCGGCTGGCCACCACCAGGTGGTCGCGGCGGATGTAGCCCAGCTTGTGCAGGATGGTGGCCATGCGCATGGCTACGGTGGTCTTCCCCGTGCCCGGAGGACCCACGAAGGCCATGTGCAGGGTGGGGCGGTCAGCGGTAAGCCCCAGCTCCCGGCGGAGCTTGTCCACGGAGAGATAGGCGGCGATTTCCCGGATCCGCTGCTTGACAGGCCGAAGGCCCACCAGCTCCCGATCCAGGGTTTCCAGCACCGCCTCGATCTCGGGGTTTTTTACCACCGCCAGGTTTGGGCCTTGGGAATCCAGCATGGGCCTCCTTTAGGTTTTTCCAAGGGGCCCCGGGTGAACCAGGACCCCTTGGGGCTAAGGGTGCTACTCCGTGTAACGCTCGCCCTCTGGCCTCATGGTGGCGTAGGCCTCGAGGGTGTACTTGAGCCTGCGGCCATCGCTCCAAAGCTGCCGGTGCAGGCGGAAGCCGGGCTCCTTCTTGGGCCGATGAGCGATGAAGGAAACCCTTTGCGCCTGCCACATGGGAGAAGGGTCGTAGCCGTTGATCTTGATGTAGTGGTTGGGGAAGGCCTCGCGGCACTTCTGGAACTCGTACATGGCCGCCGCCGCATCCTCCAGATCAAACATGGGCAGGCCCCACATGTTCCAGTAAACGTTGTAGGGGCTAGGGTCATCGGCGTACTCAATGGAAACCGCCCAGCCGTTTTTGATGATGTACTCAATCTGGGCCCGGATTTCCTCGTCGGTAAGGTCGGGCAGGTAGGAGAAGGTACCTTGGGTGATCCGCATCGTTCTCAACTCCTTTCCTTAGCTGCTAGGGGTAGGCACCACATCCGGGGTGTCGGTGGAGGCGAAGTCAAAGGTGACGCTGCCCCAGGTCTCCAAAGCCGCTGCCAAAGCCGGGGAAGACTGGGCCGCCTTCTTCAGGATCTCGGGGCCTTCCGCCAGGATGTCCCGGCCCTCGTTGCGGGCCTTCACCATGGCCTCCAGGGCCACCCGGTTGGCGGTAGCCCCCGCCTGGATGCCCATGGGGTGGCCGAAGGTGCCACCGCCGAACTGCAAGACCACATCGTCCCCGAAAAGGGAGAGGAGAAGGTGCATCTGGCCGGCGTGAATCCCACCGGAGGCCACGGGCATGACCGGCGCTAGATAGCCCCAGTCCTGGTCAAAGTAGATGCCCTTCACGGGGTCCGCCTTTACGTACTGTTCCCTGAGGATGTCGTAGTAGCCCCGCACCAGGTTGGGGTCCCCCTCCAGCTTGCCCACGGCGGTGCCCGCGTGGAGGTGGTCCACCCCCAGCATGCGGAGCCACTTGGCCACCACGCGGAAATTCACCCCGTGGTTCTTCTGGCGGGTGAAGGTGGAGTGGCTGGCCCGGTGCATGTGCAGGAGCATGCCGTTTTTGTGGCACCAGTTGGAAACGGACTGCAAGGCGGTGTAGCCCATGGTGAGGTCCACCATGACCACGATGGCGCCGATCTCCTTGGCAAACTCCAGGCGCTCGTAGACATCCTCCATGGTGGCGGCGGTCACGTTCATGTAGTGGCCCTTGCGCTCGCCCGTGACCTGTTCCGCCTTCATCACCGCCTCCTGGGCGTAAAGGAACCGGTCCCGCCAGCGCTGGAAGGGCTGGGAGTTGGTGTTCTCGTCGTCCTTGGTGAAGTCCAGGCCCCCCGCCAAGGCCTCGTAGACCACCCGGCCATAGTTCTTGCCGGAAAGGCCCAGCTTAGGCTTCACCGTGGCCCCAAGGAGGGGGCGGCCATACTTGTTCAGCATGTCGCGTTCCACAGGGATCCCATGGGGCGGGCCCTTGAAGGTCTTGAGGTAGGCCACGGGGATGCGGAGGTCCTCGAGGCGCAGGGCCTTAAGGGCCTTGAAGCCGAAGACGTTCCCGATGATGGAGGAGGTCATGTTGGCGATGGAGCCTTCCTCAAAGAGGGCCAGGTCGTAGGCGATCCAGGCGAAGAACTGCTCGGGGTTCCCCGGCACCGGCTCCACCCGGAAGGCCTTGGCCTGATAGCGGTCCAGGCTGGTGAGGCGGTCGGTCCAGACCACCGTCCAGGTGGCGGTAGAAGACTCCCCAGCCACCGCTGCCGCCGCTTCCTCGGGCTCAATCCCCGGCTGCGGGGTCACGCGGAAAAGGGCAATGGTGTCCGTATCCTTGGGCTCGTAGTCGGGCTGCCAGTAGCCCATCTGCTTGTACTCCACCACCCCGCCCTTCTTGTAGATGGCCTTTTTATCCGTCATGCTTCCCTCCTGTTCTAGTAGGCCACGGGGCTGATGCCCCGAAGCTTCTCAAGCTGGTGCCAAGCCTCCACCTTCCTCAGGGTGCGGGTGGCCCCGCGGATCACCAGGCTCTCCGTCCAGGCCCGGCTCTCCCCGTAGCGCACCCCCCTCAGGAAGGGACCGTCGGTGATGCCGGTGGCGGCAAAGTGGGTATCCTCGGCCGAACAGAGCTCGTCCAAGGTGTACACCCGGTCCAGGTCGTAGCCGGCATGCACCACGTTCCAGCGCTCCTCCTCGCTTTGGGGGTCCAGGCGCATCTGCATCCCTCCCCCCAGGGCCCGCACCGCCACCGCGGCGATCACCCCTTCCGGAGTGCCCCCGGTGCCCATGAGGACGTCAATGCCGGTGTCGGGTAAAACGGCGGCCAAGGCCCCGCCCACATCCCCATCGGTCTGGAGGCTGATGCGGGCCCCTGCTAGGCGGATCTCCTCAATGAGCCTGGCATGACGGGGTTTATCCAGGACAAACACCGTGAGCTCCCGCACCTCCTTCTTCAAGGCGCGGGCGATCTCCTTGAGGTTGTCGGCCACCGAGGCCTTCAGGTCAATGGCCCCCTTGGCCTCGGGACCCACCACCAGCTTGGCGGCGTAAAAGGCAGGCCCGGGGTTGAAAAGGGTACCCTCGGGAGCCGCAGCGATCACGCTGATGGCCCCCGGCCGGCCCAGGGCCAAAAGCCTGGTGCCCTCCACCGGGTCCACCGCCAGGTCCCAAAGGGGGCCTTCCCCCTGGCCCAGCACCTCGCCGTTATAAAGCATGGGGGCCTGGTCCTTCTCCCCTTCCCCGATCACCACCCGGCCGCGGAAGTCCAGGCTGTTCAGCAGAAGGCGCATGGCCTCCACCGCCGCCCGGTCCCCTCCTTCCTTATCGCCCCGGCCCACATAGCGGGCGGAGGCCAAGGCGGCGGCCTCCGTGGCCCGCATCAGGTCCAGGCCCAGGTTGCGCGTGGGCATAGCCATGCGCTTACCTTAAAGGGGGGGTTTTATTATTGCAATCATATGTTTCCGGCTATAGCATAAGTCCATGCTCATATCTAAAAACGCTAAACTGCCCAACCCCGCCGCATTACGGGTTTTTGTCACGGTGGTGGAGGAAGGAGGCGTGGGCCGGGCCGCCTTGGCCCTGGGCATCACCCAGCCCGCGGTGAGCCAGTACCTGCGGGCCTTGGAGGAGCAGGTAGGCCACCCCCTCTTTGAGCGCCAGGGACGGCATCTGGTGCTTTCCCGGGTAGGGGAAGCCCTTCTGCCCGAGGCCAGGCGGGTGGTCCAAGCCCTGGAGGAGTTCCAGCGGGTCTCCCAGGCCATGGGCCGGCTGGAGCTGGGGGAGGTCACCTTAGGAGCGGCCACCACCATGGCCACCTATGTGCTTCCCCTTTTTCTCAAGAACTTCCATGAGGCCCACCCGGGGGTACGGGTCCACGTGGAAAGCGGCTCCTCCGAACGCCTGGCGGAACGCCTGCGCATGGGCGAGGTGGAGTTCGCCATCCTGGAAGGGGTGGAGCACTGGGAGGGCTACGAACGCCACCTTTTCTATGAGGACGAACTGGTCCTCATCGTGCCTCCCGAGCACCCTTGGGCGGGGCGGGAGACCATACCCCCGGAGTGGCTCAGGGAGGAAACCCTCATCGTGCGCAAGCCCGGCTCCATGACCTGGCGGGCCCTAGAAAGGGCCTTTGAGCAGGTGGGCCTGGAGCTGAACCCCACCTTCTACACGGACAACAACGAGGTTACCAAGCGCCTGGTGCTGGCGGGGGCTGGGGTGGGGATCGTAAGCCGGGTGGTGGTCCAGCCCAACCTGAAGGTGGGGAACCTGCGCGCCTTAAGGCTATCCGAGCCCGTGGGGGAGATCCGCCGCTACTTCTGGCTGGTGCACCCCAAGAGCGTGGCCAACCCCGCAGCCCAGGCCCTCATCGCCCTGCTGCGTTCGTAGTAAGGCGCATGGCCAGGGCGAGGGCCACCACCATAAGGGAAAGGAGGCCAAGCTCCGCCAAGACCGCCATGAAGGCGGGATCCGCCAGGTCAAACTTCTCCACTGCCTCTGCCGTGAGGACCAGGATGCGGCGGATGGCAGCGATAAGGCCGATGACCAGAAAGGGGGTGGCCTCGAGGCTCCCTTCCCTGGCAAAACGAAGGAGGGTGTAGAGGATCTCCGCCAGCATCAAGGCCAAAAGCACCCGGTCCAAGAGGCCGAGGGCCACCTCCCCGTAATCCCCCGCCATCAGGTGGTGCACCCCCTCCACCAGGGTGGAAAGAAGGAGGACCGCCGCCCCTCCGGCGATGAGAAAGCCGGCGAAAAGGTAGATGACCGTTTCCGTTGTCTGGAGAATCTGGTAAGCGTCCCGCTTCACCGTTTTAGTCTACATCGTTTAGGTAGGTGAAATCCCCTTGCTCCTCCAAAAACTTCTGCATCTCGTACGGGGAACGGATCCCCTCCTCGGAAGGGAAAGGTCCTTCCATCCAGTGGGGAGGGGCCTCCGGGGGCGGGGCCTGGAAGCCATAGAGGTAGTAGAGGGCCCAGTACCCGTGGGCGTCCTTGAGGACCACCGCATCCCCGTAGCCGTCCTCCAGCACCTTCACCGCTTGCTTCCTGGCCTCCTGGTAGGGCATCTCGGAGTAGTCCATACCCACCTCCTACTTGGACTCGTTGATGAAGAGGGTGTAACCATTATCCTCCAGCCAACGGGCTTGGTCGTAGGGGTCGCGAAACCCCTCTGGGGAAGGCCTAGGTCCTTCCACCCAGTCGGGGGTTTCCTCGGGGTCAGGGGCCTTGCGCCCGTACCAGCCGTAGAAGTAGTAGAGGGCATAGTACCCGCCCTCGCCTTCCACAACCAAACCCTCTCCCAGCCCGTCCACCAAAATCTTAAGGGCCCTGCTCTCCGCTTCCCGGTGGGTTAGGTGCCGCATGGTACCTCCGTCAGCACAAGATAGTCGGTGGTGATGCGGTCTTTGGCCATGGGGCGGAAGACCCGGTTGGCGAACTCCACGTGCAGGGGATGGTCCCGGTAGAACTCCACCACCTCCGGCCCCTCAAAGAGGATGGAAAGCCAGTAGCGGTAGCGGGCCTCCGGGGAAAGGGCCTCCCCATAGCGCAGGCCGCAGACCCCAGGAATCTGAAGCAGAACCTCCCGCGCCTGCTTCACCATGCGGCGCACATCCTCTGGGCTGGCCTCGGCGTTGAACACGATCAGGTGTTCCACCATCCTCTTACCTCCTGAAGATACCCCAGATCCACCACCACCTTTTCCCCGGCCCTTGGACCTTGGAGCACAGGGGCTGGGTTCCCCGGCTCCCCCAGGTGGGGAAGAAGGGCGCTGGCCTCCCGGTAGTCCTGGTCCAGGGTGTAGAGGCTTGGGGTAATAAGGACAGGAAAACCCGCCCCCAGGGCACTCAGGAGGCCATTGCGGGAATCCTCCACCACCAACCCCTCCTGGGGTTTTAGGCCCAAGCGCTCCTGGGCCAAGAGGTAGATGCTGGGATCCGGTTTTTTCCCTGGCACCACATCCCCCGCCAGGACCAAAGAAAACCACCCCCTAAGCCCCGCGCCCTCCAAGAAGGCCTCGGCGTTTTCCGGGCTGGTGGTGGTGCAAAGGACCAGGTCTACCCCCGCTTCCCGGGCCTCGGCCAGGACCCGCCGCACCCCCGGCCGAAGCGTAACCCCTTCCTCCCGCAAAAGCTTCAGGTAAAGGTTCGTCTTGTACCGGTGGACCTCGGCGATCTCCTCCCAGGTGAGGTTGGGCGCTTTAGGGGTTTCCTCCAAGGCCCGCTTAAGGCGCTCCTTGCCTCCCGTGGTCCAAAGGAGGCGGGCGTAGGTCTCCTGGTCCCAGTAAAGGGGAAGGCCAAAGTGGGCAAAGGCCCGGTTGAAGGCCTCCCGGTGGAGCTCCTCGGTTTCCGCCAGGGTGCCGTCCAGGTCCCAAAGAAGGGCCTTCAGCTTCCCCACCATAGGCGCATCCGGGCCATGGCCAAATCCTTTAGGCCCTCCTTCATGGCCGCCATGAGGCCCAGATAATCCTCGGCCTCCACCCCTCTAAGCGTCCGGGCCGCCTCGAGGGCCAGGTCGGCATACAGGTTGATCTTGCGGATCCCCCGGTCCACCAAGGCCCGGTAATCCTCGGGGCTTAGGCCCGAGGCCCCATGCAGGACCAGGGGAACGGGAAGGCGGCTCAGCTCCTCCAAAAGGGGCAGGTTGAGGCGCACCGGCCCTTTGTGGAGGCCGTGGCGGGTGCCGATGGAAACCGCCAGGGCATCCACCCCGGTTTCCTCCAGGTAGCGCTGGGCCTCCAAGGGATCGGTGTAGGCTATGGGCTCGTGGGAGGCCTCCCCATGGTAGCTTCCCGGTACCGCCCCCACCTCGCCCTCCACCGTGGCCCCATAGGCCCGGGCCACCTCCACCGCCAGGCGGGTCAGGCGGATGTTCCCCTCGAGGGGCAGGTGGCTTCCGTCCAACATCACGCTGGTGAAGCCCAGCTTTAGAGCCCGCACCACCTCCTTAAGGCTCTCCCCATGGTCCAGGTGCAGGGCCACGGGCACCTTGGCCCCATCGGCCAGATGGACAAGCCCTGGGGCTAAGGCCTCCAAGGGCGGCCCCCCGAGATGCGGGGCCACGCTTAGGACCACGGGAAGCCCCAGGGTTTCCGCTCCTTCCAGGATGGCCTCGGCCCACTCCAGGCCCACCACGTCAAAGGCCCCCACCGCCCGGCCCTTTTCCGGTAGAACCTCCCGCAAGGTGGCCAGCATTCCTCCTCCTATAGCCCAAACACCATGCCTTCCCCCCGCATCCCCAGGAAGCGGGGGACCACCCTATGGGCGTCCACCCGGGCGCACTCGGCCACATCCTCCCCAAGCCCCACCGCCACCAAGGCCTTGGCCGCCTCGCTGGCCGTGAGCACCGGCAAAGGCCGGTTCTCCGCCAGAAAGAGGGCCAGATGGGCCATTTCTCCCAGAGGAGTACATCCCAGGGCCTGCAACCGCCTTCCGATGACCCCAGCCGTGTAAAGGTCATCCAGGGCCATGTTGCCCTCCTTGCCCGCACAGACGATGGCCACTTCCCCACCTGAGCCTGCCGCCACCTCCGCCACCGCCTGGGCATTTTGCAAGGAACCCAGAAGGATATGCCTGGCCCCAATGGCGGCATGGGCCGCCCGGGTGCCGTTGGTGGTGGCCATGACCACCGTTTTGCCCGCCACCCCGTCCACTTCCCGGGGGGAGTTGCCCAGGTCAAACCCCTCTGGGGGAAGCCCCCCCACCTCCCCGGCCAGAACCTCCCCCTCCTGGCGCAGGGTCCGGGCGGCCTCTATGCCCGGGGCCAGGACCAAGGCCTTGGCCCCCGCCCTTAGGTAAAGGGCCGCGGTGGTGGTGGCCCGGATCACGTCCACCACGATGGCCGTACCCTCATAGGCACCAGGGCGAGGCAGGGGGTCAACCCAAAACCTCATAGGAGTTCTTCCAACGCCCCTGCCACCCTCTCCGGGGTAAAGCCCAGCTTCTCGTAGACCTCGGGGTAGGGGGCGCTGGCCCCAAAGCGGTCCAGGCCCACCACCTTTTGCGCGTACCGCTCCCAACCCAGGCTAACCCCAGCCTCCACCGCCACCGTGGGCAGGCCCGGGGGCAGAACGCTTTGCCGGTACGCTTCCGGCTGGGCGGCAAAGAGTTCAAAGGAAGGCAAACTCACCACCCGCACCCGACGGCCCTTTTCCGCCAACAGGGCCTTGGCCTTTAACGCCAGGTGCACCTCGCTTCCCGTGGCCACGATCACCCCTTCGGGGTTCTCCACATCCTCGAGGACGTACCCACCCCTGAGGGCCCCCTTGGCCTTTTCCGGGGAAAGGAGGGGCACCGCCTGCCGGGTGAGGATTAAGGCCGTAGGACCCTCCTTACGCCTTAAGGCCACCTGCCAGGCGTAGAAGGTCTCGTAGGCATCGGCGGGGCGGATCACCCAGAGGTTGGGCATGGCCCGGAGGCTCATCAGGTGTTCCACCGGCTGGTGGGTGGGGCCGTCCTCGCCCAGGGCGATGGTGTCGTGGGTGAAAACGAAGACCGTGGGGGTGCCCATGAGGGCCGCCAAGCGGATAGCCGGGCGCATGTAGTCGGAGAAAACTAGGAAAGTGCCCCCATACGCCCTATAGCCCCCATGAAGGTTAAGGCCGTTGAGGATGGCCCCCATGCCGTGCTCCCGCACCCCGTAGTGGATGTAGCGCCCGGTGGGATTTTGCGGGGAGAAATCCGCCATGCCCTGGGCTTGGGTGTTATTGGAGGGGGTAAGGTCGGCGCTGCCGCCAAGGAGCTCGGGCATGTGGGGAGCGATGGCATCCAGGGCTTTGCCGCTGGCCGCCCGGGTGGCCACGGGCTTGTCAAAGGCTGGGGGCTCTTGGGGAAGGGAAGGGAGCTCGCCCTTAAGGCGGCGCACAAGCTCCTGGTAAAGGTCGGGGTAAGCCTGGGCATAGGCCTCCATGCGCTGTTCCCAGGCTTCCTGCCATGCCCTTCCCCTCTCCCGCATGTCCATGTGCCGGTAGACTTCCTCGGGCACCTCAAAGGGCGGATAGGGCCAGCCCAGATTCCTCCGGGTAGCCTCCACCGCCTCCGGGCCCAAGGGCTCGCCGTGGGCCTTGTGGGAGTCCTGCTTGGGGGAACCGTATCCAATATGGCTGCGGACAGCGATAAGGGAAGGCCTTTCGTCCAGCTGGGCCAAACGGATGGCCTGGCGGAGGGCCTCGAGGTCGTTGGCATCCTCCACCCTTTGGGTGTGCCAGCCGTAGGCCCGGTAGCGGGCTAGCACATCCTCGGTGAAAGCCAGGTCCGTGGAGCCGTCAATGGAGATATGGTTGTCGTCCCAGAAAACTATGAGCTTGGATAGCTTCCAGGTCCCTGCCAAGGAGCTGGCCTCGCCGGAGATCCCCTCCATCAGGTCCCCATCCGAGGCCAAGACATAGGTGTAATGGTCCACCACCTCGTGCCCGGGACGGTTGAACTCCGCGGCCAGTTTCCTCTCCGCCAAGGCCATGCCCACAGCGGTGGATATGCCCTGGCCCAAGGGCCCCGTGGTCACCTCTACCCCGGGGGTGTGGCCGTACTCGGGGTGGCCCGGGGTCTTAGAGCCCCACTGGCGGAAGCGCTTGATCTCATCCAGGGAAAGGTCATAGCCCGTGAGGTGCAAAACGGCATACAGGAGCATGGACCCGTGCCCAGCGGAAAGCACAAAGCGGTCCCGGTTGGGCCAGGAGGGGTCCAAGGGGTTATGGCGCATGACCTCGCGGTAGAGGAGGTAGGCCAGGGGAGCCATGGCCATGGGCATACCGGGGTGGCCGCTTTTGGCCTTCTCCACGGCGTCTATGGCCAAAAACCGGATGGCGTTCACCGAAAGGCTGGTAAGGTCCTTGGTCTCGGTCATGTTGCCTCCAGGGTACGCCTCCGTGAAGGAGGGCACAAGCGGAGCCAGGACCCGCTTCTATAAGCTTACTGTTATCGTTCTACCCGTTGCACTGGGGGATAGCTATAAAGCCGCCGGGCCATCCCCGCCTTCAGGCGCCCAGCAGGCACGCCGCTTGCCTTGGCCCAAGAAGGCTGCTAGAATCCTCTAGGTGTGGGCGCCCGTAGCTCAGCAGGATAGAGCGGGGGCTTCCTAAGCCCTAGGCCGGGGGTTCGAATCCCTCCGGGCGCACCAAGAAAGGCCCGCCCCCCTAAGGGGGGCGGGTTCCTTCTTGCCGGGTGAAGGCTAGAGGCGGCCGCTACGGCGACCTCGAGGCGATCCCCCACGGGCAGAGACACCCACATGGGCTTCGGGCGACACCTCCACCCGCTTGGCCCGCTCCAGTTTTACACCCTGAACCTCCGAAAGCCTAGGCAGGTCCTGGGGGCGGAGGTCCACATAGAAGCCCTCCTCACCCTGGGCGATCTTCCCCACCTCGAGGCCCGCCTCCTTCAGGAGGGCCACCAGCCGGGGCAGGCTGAGCCTGGGCCCCGTGGCCTTAAAGGTCAGCCAGCCCTCCTCGCCCGTGAGAAGGCTCTTCTCCTTGGGTGCCCCACCTAGAAGAAGGGCCATGAGGGCCGCCACCACCTCCACCCGCCCCTCGGCAAAAAGACGGCTGGCGAAGTCCTGGTACAGCTTGTAGTCCCGTTCCGGCACCCGGGCCAGACGGGCCAGGAGGTGGTGCCATTTGGCCTCGAGGACCTCCTCGGGGGTGGGGGGATTCACCCGCTTGAAGGTGCGGCCCACCGCCCTTTCCAGCTCGGAAAGCTCTCTTTTCTCCCGAGGCCCGTAGAGGATCACCACCTCACCCCCCCGCCCCGCCCGCCCCGTACGCCCCGAGCGGTGCTGGTAGGTTTCCGGCTTGTCGGGAAGGCGGTAGTGCACCACCAGGTCCACCTCGGGGATATCCAGGCCCCTGGCCGCCACATCCGTGGCCAGCAGTACCTTCACCTCCCCTTCCCGGAAGGCCTTCATGACCCTCTCCCGGTCGCTTTGGGAAAGGTCCCCGTGGATGGCCCGGGCGGCATGGCCCAGGCGGAGGAGCCCCGTGGCCACCTCCTCGGTTTCCGCCTTGGTGCGGGTGAAGACGATGGCCCGCTTGGGGGCTTTTACAAAAAGGATGTCGGAAACGAGGGCAAGCCGATCCCCAGGAGCGGGGATAGCCTCCTCCTGGTAGGTGACCCCCTCCTCCCGCACCACATTGATGACCACAGGGCTTTTCATGTACCGCTCCGCCAGCTTCCTGGCCCAAGAGGGCAGGGTGGCGGAGAAAAGGAGGGTCTGGCGCTCCTGGGGCGTGGCCGAGAGGATGGCCTCCACCTCCTCCTCAAACCCCATGGAAAGCATCTCGTCCGCCTCGTCCAAAACGGCGATCCGCACCTGGGAAAGGTCCAAAACCCCTTGCCTCAAGTAGTCCAGGGCCCGCCCAGGGGTGGCCACCACCACATCGGCCCCCCGGCCCAGCTCCTCCTTCTGTTTGCCGTAGCCGGTGCCCCCGTACACGGTGACCACCTTGAGGTGGGGGGCCACCGCCGAAAGCTCCGAGGCCACCTGCAAGGCCAGCTCCCGGGTGGGCGTGAGCACCAAGGCCCGGGGAGTGCGACCCCGTTCCTTGGAGGCCTCCAGGGCCTGGGCAATGGGCAGGGCGAAGGCCAGGGTCTTGCCGGTGCCCGTGCGGGCCTGGCCGATGAGGTCCTTGCCCTCGAGGGCCAAGGGCAACGCCGCCGCCTGGATGGGGGTAGGGGCAGTGATACCCCGGCGCAAAAGGGCTTCCTTGATCTCGTCCTTCAGGGGAAAATCTTTGAACTCCATTCTCTCTCACTTCCCGGGCCCCACCCGCGCCCGAAAAGGAGGGGTAAAGCCCGTAAAACCCTCTAAGTTTAGTGAACTAGAGCACAAAAGTCAAGGGAATGACCTCCACCATCTCCCCCCCCTGGGCATCCTGGCCTGGGGAAAGGGCAACCAAGGCATTGCCCACGGCCATGGAGCGCAAGACCCCGCTGGACTGGTTCCCCGTGCTGCGCACCACCAGCTCCCCCTCAAAAGAAAGTACCCCACGGCGGAAGGCCTTCCTATCCTGGGCCCCCTTAAAGGGGGTGAGGGCCTTGGCCCTCAAGGAGCGGTAGGGAGGGTCGGTGCGGCGCTGGAGCTGGAAGAGGAAGGGCCTGCCGTAGAGGAAAAAAGAGACCATGCTGGAAACCGGGTTTCCCGGAAGCCCCAAGACAGGGATGCCCCGCAGGCGGGCCAGGAGGAGAGGCTTTCCCGGTTGTTGTTGCACCTTCCAGAACACCACCTCCCCCGCCTTCTCCAAAACCTGGCGCACCACATCGTACTCCCCCATGGACACCCCCCCGGAGGTGAGGAGGAGGTCCAAAGGCCCTGCCGCCTCCAGCCTTTGCAAAACCTTATCGGGCTGGTCCTCCACCTTGCCCAAAAGCACCGGCTCGCCCCCAGCTTCTTGCACCAGGCCGAGAAGGCCATAGGCGTTGGAGTTGTACACCCCGCCAAAGGGCAGGGGTTCTCCCGGCTCCACCACCTCATCCCCCGTGGAGAGAATCCCCACCCGAGGACGCCGGAAGACCTTAAGGCGCGGATACCCCATGGCCGCCGCCAGGCCCAGCCTCCCCGGGGTGAGGAGGTCCCCCCGCCGCAGGTACACCTCCCCCTTTTTCAGGTCATCCCCCTGGGGGCGGATGTCCTTAGGGCTCGCGGGAGCCAAGAGGAGGACATATTCCCCCCCCCTACGGGTATCCTCCACCCGGATGACGGCATCCGCCCCCTCGGGAATGGGGGCTCCGGTGTAAACGGCCACCGCCTCCCCTTGGCCAACCCTTCCGGCAAAGGGCCTTCCCGCCGGGGATTCCCCGATAACCCGAAGGCGCACCGGGTTCTCTGGGCTCGCCCCCAGGGTATCCTCTTGCCGGCAGGCATAGCCGTCCACGGCGGTATCGTCCTGGTCAGGGTGGTTCACCAAGGAGGCCAAGTCCTGCGCCAAAACCCGGCCATACGCCTCCCTTAGGGGAACCTCTTCCACGGAAAGCTCCCCTTGGGCCTCCCTCAAAACCAACGTTAAGGCTTCCTCCACGCTAATGCCCGTGCGCATAGGCCCAGTCTAGGGCAGACCGCCCCGCTTCAGGAAGTGCGTTCCTCATACGCCCTCCGAAGCCCCCCCAGGGCCCAGGGCCAAAGGGCAATCCCCAGGGCGTACAGGCCCAGGGTGGTGGCGAAGAGGTAGTTGAAGGCCCCAAGGCCCAACGCCTCCTGCAGCGCACCGGAAAGGGCGCTCCCCAGGGAAAAGAGCAAGCTCCAAAGGGCCGCTTCTACCAGGAAGAAACCGGGGCGTTCCCCCTCCTCCAGGTAATCCATCACCAAGGCGGCATAGACCGGCCCAGCAGCATTCATAAGGGCCCCGCGGATGAGGAGGGCAAAGGTGACCAAGGGAAGCCAAGGGACCCAGGCCAAAATGGCCAAAAAGGGTAGGGATAGGGCCTGGACGGCCACGATGGCCCCCAGCTTCCCCATGCGGCTCACCAAAAGGGGCTGAAGGAGCATGGCCCCTCCCGTGGCCAGGGCGGAGAGAGCAAAGATGAAGCCCGTGGTGCCGTAGCTAAGGCCGAACTTTTCCCGCATATATAGGTTCAAGAAGGGGATCACCAGCCCGGCCCCAAAACCGATGACCGCCTGGGGTACAAAAAGGCGAAGCCAAAGGCCAAACCGCCCCGAAAGCCTTGGGGGTGTCCCCTGGCCCTCGGCAAGCCCAAGGAGAAAGGGCAGGGCCAGGAGGAAAAAGGGCAGGGCGAAGAGCAGCACCCACCGGGCCCCCACCCATTCGGAAAGGAACCCGGCAAGGAGGGTGGAGAAAAACCCCGAGGCCGTGGTCAAGGCCGCTTGTAGGCTGAAAAGGGAAACCCACCTCCTCGCCGGCACCAACCGGGCCATAAGGGGAGCCCCCGCCCCCTGCACCAAGGCCCCGGCCAAGCCATACCCCGCCAAGGAGGGGAATACCCCAAGGCCAAGCCCCAAAAACAGCCCGCTCCCCATCGCTAAGGCCAAGGCCAAGAGCAGGCTTTTGCGGTAGCCCAGACGGGGGATGAGGTAGGCCAGGGGCAGGGCGAAAACCACCCCCACCAGGAGCAAAAGGGCTTGGGCAAACCCGATGGCCTGGCGGCTATAGCCCAGGACCTCGAGGTGGAAGTTGAGAAAGAAATAGACCAGATTGGCCCCGAAGGACCACAGGAAGCTGGCGAGAACAAGCCGGTACTCTGCTGTACTCAGTACTTTCTTCATTACAGACCTCTCCCCAGAGGGGCAAACCCGGGCTACAGCCCCCAACTACCCTTCCTGCCGGCTGGGGCAATAGACCGCCAAGGGGCAGTCCCCACAGCGAGGCTTCCGGGCCAGGCACACGTACCGCCCGTGGAGCACCAGGGCGTGGTGGACGAATACCCAGTCCTCCTTGGGAAACAGGGCCTCGAGGTCCTTGCCAATCCCCTCGGGGCTTTTGGCCTGGGAGAGGCATAGCCTTCTCGCCAAGCGGGCCACGTGGGTGTCCACGGCAATGCCCGGCACGCCAAAAGCCGCCCCCAGCACCACGGTGGCCGTCTTCCAGCCCACCCCCGGTAGCGCCATCAAGGCCTCTTTTTCCCTGGGTACCTCCCCCCTATGCGCCTCCACCAGCCTTCTGGCTAAGGCCACCAGGTTCTTGGCCTTGGTGCGGTAAAGGCCGATGCGCTTTATATAGGGCTCCACCTCTTCCGGCGAAGCCTGGGCTAAGGCCTGGGCGTTGGGAAAGCGGGCAAAGAGGGCCGGGGTGGCCTCGTTTACGCTTTTGTCCGTGGCCTGGGCGGAAAGCACCGTAGCCACAAGGAGCTGAAAAGGGCTATTGTGCTTTAGCTCCGTTTTGGCTCCAGGGTAAGCCTCCTTTAGGGCCTCCAAGATGGCCAAGGCCCGCGCTTGCTTCGCCTTTAGCCCTTCCTTAGGGCAACCCACGGGATCTCTCCAGGGTTAATAGGCCTTAGCGAAGAACACCCGCTTGCCGTAGGCGCTTTCCCGCCCACAGCGCACACAAACCCCCTGTTCCGGCTCGGCCTCAAAGGGCACGCAACGGGTGGTGGCGGTGGTCTCCTCCTGGATGGCCTTCTCGCAGGCCCGGTCCCCGCAGTGGAAGGCCAAGGCGAAGCCTTCCTGCACCGCCTCCTTGAACTCCTCGTAGGTGTCCACCTTGCGGGTGCGGGCCTCCCGGAATTCCAGGGCCCGCTGGTAAAGGGCCTGGTGGAAGGCATCCAGCCTCCCGGGGAGCAAGGCGGGAAGGGCTTCTAAAGCAAGCCGCTCCTTCCCCCCCAGGCGGCTAGCCAACACAGCCTCGCCCGCCTCGAGGTCCTTGGGCCCAAGCTCGATGCGGAAGGGCACCCCCTTAAGCTCCCATTCGTGGAACTTGTACCCCGGGGTGTACTGGTCCCGGTCGTCCAGGTGCACGCGAAGCCCTGCCGCAAGAAGGCGCCGTTTCAGATCAAAAGCCGCCTCCAGGACCCTATCCCGGCTTTCCTCCCGGTAGATGGGCACGATCGCCACCTGGATGGGGGCCAGGCGGGGGGGCAGGATGAGCCCTTGGTCGTCCCCATGGGTCATGATGATGGCCCCGATGAAGCGCCAAGAAAGCCCCCAGCTGGTGGTGTGCACGTACTTCACCTGGAGGTCCTTGTCCTGGAACTTGATGTCAAAGGCCCGGGCGAAGTTCTCCCCCAGGTAGTGGCTGGTGCCCGACTGCAGGGCCTTGCCATCCCGCATCAGGGCCTCGATGGTGGTGGTATAGACCGCCCCGGCAAACTTCTCCTTCTCCGTCTTCATCCCCTCCACCACGGGGATGGCCGCGTACTCCCGGGCCAGCTTGGCGTAGATGGAAAGCATTCTGCGCACCTCCTCCTCGGCCTCCTCCCTTGTGGCGTGGGCGGTGTGCCCCTCCTGCCACAAGAACTCGCTGGTGCGCAGGAACGGCCGGGTGCGAAGCTCCCAGCGGACCACGTTCCCCCACTGGTTGAGAAGCTGGGGAAGGTCCCGGTAGCTTTTGATCCACTTGGACCACATGTAGCCGATCACGGTCTCCGAGGTGGGGCGCACCGCCAAAGGCTCCTCCAGCTCCTCGCCGCCCGCATGGGTGACCACCGCGAGCTCGGGGGAAAACCCTTCCACGTGCTCGGCCTCCTTTTGCAGGAAGCTCATGGGGATGAAGAGGGGGAAGTAGGCGTTTTGGTGGCCGGTTTCCTTAAACATGCGGTCCAAGGCCCCCTGGATGTTTTCCCAAAGGGCGTAGCCATAGGGACGCACCACGATGGTGCCCCGCACCGGCCCGTAGTCGGCCAGCTCCGCTTTTTGGATGACCTCGAGGTACCACTCGCTGAAATCTTGGCTTTGCGGGGTTAGGCCCTTCTCCTTCGCCATACCCGTTCATCTTACTTGCCCGATCTCGGCTAGGGGAATAGAATGCGGGGGCAAGACCGGAGGTGGCCCATGCGCAAGATGGTTAGCTTTGTATTTTTGGCTCTCTTGGCCCTAGGGCTTTTCTCCTGCACCCAGCAAGGGCCCATGGGTTCTGGCCTTTCCGTTCAAGGAGTGGCACCTAAGGAGCGGTACCTGGTGGTTTTCAAGAGCGAAACCCTACCCCCCAACGCCCAGGCCCTGGCCCAAAGCGCTGGCGCCCGGGTGGTCAAGGTCCTGGAGCCCATCGGGGCCCTCACGGTGGTGGCGGACCGGGCCGCGGTAAATCGCCTGGCCCGGAACCCCCAGGTCTTGGCGGTGGGGCCCGAGCGGTACTACTCCTTGCCCAAGACGGAGCGCCTCCTCTTCCAGGAGGAAACCTATGGCGCACCCACGGCAGCCGACAACCTCTACAAGTACCAGTGGGACATCAGGCGGATCGGCGCCCCTGAGGTGTGGCGGAGGGTGCCCCTCGAGGTCCAGGCCCGGGCCACGGTGGCGGTGCTGGACACCGGGGTCATGGACAACCACCCGGACCTGGTGGGCCAGATCACGGATTTCGTAGCCACCAACTACTGCTACGAAACCGGAGGTCCCAATCAGGTCCCCAGCTACCCCAAGTACACCCTCTGGATTGACTTTGACCACTTTGACCCCGATAACCTTTGCACCCCTGCCCCCACGGTCCTCTACGAAGCCCATGGCACCCACGTATCTGGCACCGTGGCCGCCGCCTTTGGTGGAGGCCGGGTGGTGGGGGTGGCCCCCGGGCTCAGGCTTGCCACCTACAAGGTCTTTGACCGCATCCACTTCACCGAGGGCGGCCAAGAGTACGACGATGTCGGTGCCTTTGACGGCCCCATCTTTGCGGCCATCATTGACGCCGCCCAGAAGGGCTACGACGTCATCAACATGAGCCTGGGCGGCACCCTGGATACCCGCAACAAGGACGACGTGGCGGCCATGGTGGCCTGGGACCGGGTGATGAAGTACGCTAACCGCATGGGCACGGTGATCGTGGCCTCAGCGGGGAATAGCGCCGAAAACGCCAATGGCTACATCGTTCACATCCCCTCTGACCTCCCCACGGTGGTTTCCGTCTCCGCCACCGGTACCGCCACCCCCCTTTGGCGGTACCCCTACCCCACCAACGAGACCCTAAACGCCGTGCCCGGCCAGGACATCCTGGCCTTCTACTCCAACTACGGGGCCGCCGTGGACCTTTCCGCCCCCGGGGGCGACTGCGGCCTGGACGAGAATGGCCAAAGCTGGTGCTTCCGGCCCAGCCACCAGCGCCCCCCTGGCTGGCGTTACCACCTGATCCTTTCCACCATCATCGTCAACGAAAACCTTCCCGCCTACGCCTGGTATGCCGGTACCTCTATGGCCAGCCCCCATGTGGCCGCGGTGGCCGGTTTGGTGAAGGCCCTCCACAAGGACTGGACCCCTGGCCAGGTGCGGGCCCACCTGAAGGCCACCGCAGAGGACATAGGGAGCCGGCAACTCTTTGGCCACGGCCTGGTGAATGCCGATCAGGCCACGCGCTAAGGCGAACAAGCGGGAAAACCCCCGGTTTCCCGGGGGTTTTTCCTTGGCCGTTAAAATGGCCCCATGGACCTCTTTTCCGTCTTCCAAGAGCTTCGGCAAGAGGGCAAGGCCAAAATCCTCCTGGTGGTCCTGGACGGAGTGGGGGGGCTTCCCCTGGAGCCCGGAGGGCCCACGGAACTGGAGGCCGCCAAGACCCCCAACCTGGATCGCCTGGCGGAGGCAAGCGCCCTAGGCCTCCTCACCCCCGTCTACCCTGGGCTTACCCCCGGCTCCGGCCCCGGGCATTTGGCCCTTTTCGGCTATGACCCTTTCCGCTACCTGGTGGGCCGGGGGGCCTTAAGCGCCCTGGGGCTTGGCGTGGACTTCCGGGATGGGGATGTGGCCCTAAGGGGCAACTTCGCCACCCTAAGCCCCGAAGGCCAGGTCCTGGACCGCCGGGCAGGCCGTCCCAGCACCGAGGAAAACCGGCGGGTAGTGGCCAAGCTCCAAGAGGCCATCCCTCGGGTGGAGGATGTGGAGGTTCGCTTCTATACGGAGAGTGAGCACCGGTTTCTGGTGGTCCTGAGGGGGGAAGGCCTAGGGGATGGGGTCACGGACACCGACCCCCAGAAGGCGGGGCTTCCCCCCCTTAAGGCGGAGGCCTTGGATGAGGCCTCGAGGAAAACCGCCCGCATGGTGAACCTCCTTTCGGAGCGCATCCGGGAGGTGCTCAAGGACGAGCCCAGGATCAACGGGGCCCTTTTCCGAGGGGCCTCCAGAAGGCCCTCCTTCCCCAGCCTGGCGGAGGTCTTTGGCCTGAGGGCGGCGGCCATCGCCAGCTACCCCATGTACAAGGGCCTGGCCAGCCTGGTGGGCATGGAGGTCCTGCCCGTGGAGGGGGAAGGGGACGCCCACGAGGGGAAGCTTAAAGCCCTTAAGGAAAACTGGGAGCGGTACGACTTCTTCTACCTCCACTTCAAGAAAACCGACGCCAAGGGGGAGGATGGGGACTTCTTGGGCAAGGTGGCGGAGATCGAACGCTTTGACGCCCTCCTTCCAGAAATCCTAGCCCTAGGGCCAGACGTCCTGGCCATCACCGGGGACCACTCCACCCCCGCCCTCCTCAAGGCCCATTCCTGGCACCCGGTGCCCCTCCTCCTCAAGGCCCCTTACCTACGCCAGGACGCCGCCCAACGCTTCACGGAAAACGAGGCTTCCAAGGGAAGCCTGGGGCACTTACGGGGCGTGGAGCTCATGCCCCTTCTTCTCGCCCATGCGGGGAGGCTCCTTAAGTACGGGGCCTAGCTCCTGGTAAACTGGGGTAACATGGTGCGCCACCGGATCCGCAGGGAGGAGTTTGAAGCCCTCCTCAGGGAGGCGCCGGAAGGGGTGCGGCTTGAGCTCCTAGACGGGGAGGTTTACGAAATGGCCCCCATCGGCAGCGGACATGCGGGGCTGGTATCCTACCTGGCCAAGGCTTTGGAAAGGCTCTACGGGGACCGGGCCATCGTCTCGGTGCAGAACCCCATCCTCCTCAACCCCTACTCGGTTCCTCAACCGGACATCGCCCTCCTAAAGCCCCGCGAGGACTTCTACATCCAGTCCTTCCCCGAGCCAAAGGACATCCTCCTGGTGGTAGAGGTGGCGTATACCACCAGGGACTCAGACGGAAGGAAGCTGGCCCTTTACGCCCAAGAAGGCATCCGGGAAAGCTGGCTGGTGGACGGGGAAACCAGCCTACTGGAAGTCTACCGGGAGCCCCGGGGAGGCCTTTACCGTCTGAAGCGCCTGGTGGAACCGGGAGAGGAGGTGGCCCCCGAAGGCCTAGGGACCCCCTCCCTCGTGTGGCGCCCCCCTAGGCCCTAAAGGTACCCCGCCCGCCGGAGCTCCTCCGCCACCGCCTCCAGGACCATCTCGTAGGCCCGGTCCAGGTCCACCTCCTCGAGGGTGGCCCCAGCGGCGGGCACATGCCCCCCGCCCCCAAGCCTTACGGCGATGTTTTGGGCGGAAACCCCACCCCGGGAGCGGATGGACACCTTCACCCCTTCCCCTCGCTTGCGCAGAAAGACGGAAACCACACTTCCCTCCACGTAGCGGATGAGGCCCACGAAGTCGTCGGAGTCCTCCTCCTCCCGCTTGGCGTCCTCAGGAAGATGGGCGGTGACGAGAAGCCCGCCAAAGTGGAAGGCCACGGTGGAGAGCACCTGACCCATGAGGCGGAAGTAGGAGGGCGGGCGGAATTGGAGCCTATCGGTGAGCTCGGCCAGTTTCACCCCGTACCCCACCAACTCCGCCGCCACCCGCAGGACCTCGGGGGTGGTGTTGGCGAAGCGGAAGTTGCCGGTGTCGGTGAGGATACCGGTGAGCACGGGGGTGGCGATCTCCGCCGTCCACTCCACCCCCAACAGGTCGATGAGGTCCTTCACCATCTGGGCGGTGGCCGCCTTGGAGGGGTCCACCACCGCAATGTGGCCAAAGCGGGGATTGGTCCCGTGGTGGTCAATGTTGATGACGAACCCCTCCACCGGCACCCCCACCACCCGGCTGGGCTCGGCGCTGTCCAAGGCCACCAAGGTGGCCCCCACGGGAAGCCTCTCCAGAGGGTCCGAGTACTCCTCCTCCTTGGGCAGAAAGCGGAGGAACCTGGGGGGTTCGGCCACCCAGTGGGCCTCCTTCCCCAGGGCCTTGAGGGCCCGGTATAGCCCCAAGGAGCTACCGATGGCATCCCCATCGGGGTCCACGTGGGTGGCAATGTAGATGGGGCCTTCTACCGCCTTTAAGACCTCGGCCACCAGGCGCATCTTTTCCCAGTACTTGGGGTCGGGAGCGTTGCCGTCCATAGCCCCTAACCTACCATGCCCCCGTATTAGAGGTTCCACCCCCCGGCCACCTCGAGGACCTGCCCCGTCACGTAGGGCTCCCGCACGAAGAAGAGCACCGCCCGGGCGATCTCCTCAAGCAAGGCCAGCCGGGCCATGGGGATCTCCTGAAGGGGCTTGGACACGGAGTTCTCCGCCACCCCCGGGGCCACCACGTTGGCGGTGATGCCCGCTTGGGCGAAGCGCTTGGCGATGGCCTTGGTGTAGAGGATCACCCCGGTTTTGGCGATGGCGTAGGGGGTGATGTGGGGCCGGGAAAGGAGGTTCTGGGCCCCCGCATAGCCCAGGTTCACGATCCGGCCGTACCCCTGGGCCACCATGAGGGGAAGGACCTTCTGGGTGAGGAGGAAGGTGCTGGTGAGGTTGGAGTCCAGAATCCATTGCCACTCCTTTAGGGAAACCTCCTCTATGGGCTTATAGAGATAGTCCCCCACGTTGTTCACCAAAACGCCAACCCCCCCCAGGTGGTAGCGCACCTCCTCCACCAAGGCCTGGACCTCCTCCTCCCGGGTGAGGTCGGCCCGCACCTTGATGGCCTTGACCCCCAGGGCCTCCGCCTCGAGGCGGGCGGCCTCCGCTAAGCCCTCCGAAGTGCGGTAGTGGACCGCCACATGAAAGCCTTCCCGGGCCAGGGCCAGGAGGATGGCCCGGCCAATCCCCTTGGCGCTTCCGGTGACCAAGGCAACCCTCATCTCCCCTCCAGGTAGGTTTCCAGCAAAACCCGGGTGAAGCTATTCAGGGAAAGGGAAAAGCCCTCTTCCGGCCTTACCCAGGCCCACTCCAGGATCTCCTCGCCGGGCCGCACCTCCCCTTCCCCCAGGGCAAAGTAGTTGAAAAGGAGCATGTGGGTGGGCTTGTGGAACTCCGGGCTAAAGATGGCCTCCTGCACCAGGACCAGGCGCACCGCCTTAAGGCCAAGCCCCACCTCTTCCCAAAACTCCCGCCTGAGGGCCGCCTCCAAGGACTCCCCCCATTCCACCTTCCCCCCAGGCACCCCCCATAAGCCCCGCCACTTCCCCGTGCGCACCAACAGCACCCTTCCTTCTTGTTCCACCAACGCCCCTACCGTGGGGATGGGATGGCGCGGATGATTCTCCATAAATACCAAAGGACAAGATACAGGCCCTGGAGAAGGACGAAGGTAAGGTAGGGCCCAGGGGCCTGGAAAACCAGGAAGACCCCGAGGAAGAAAAGCTGCGTGGTGAGGCCCAGGTTCACCACCCCCGCCAAGGCCCCTTCGTCCCAAAAGCGCTGGGGGAGAAGGCAAAAGCGGCGGCAAAAAACGTGCTCCAGGGCCCGGATGGCCCGGTCCTGGGGCAGGAAGAGAAGACGGTAGACCCCCCGCAAGAAGGCGAGAAGGGGGGTGGGGGGATCCTCTGGGTTCCCGGGCAAGGGAAGGCCCCGGGCCTCCCGATAGAGCCGTTCCAGGTTGAAGTCAAAGGACTGGGCCAGGGTAAAGACCAAGAAGGCTAACCCGGCAGCCCACCAAGCCTCCGTACGTGCCCCCAAGGCCAGAAAGAGGAAAAGGTTGCCCAGCAGGTCCAGCTCTGTGTCCAAATAACGGCCAAGCTCGGATACCTCTCCCCTGAGGCGGGCCAGCTGGCCATCGGCGTTGTCCAAAACGGTCTTTAACTGGAGGAGCAAGGCCGCCAAAAGGTCCTGGCCCCAGAGGATGCCCAAGGAGGCCAGGAGGACCAAAAGGGTGTGGAAGAGGACCAGGTGATGGGGCCTGATGGGGGTAGGAAGGACCAGGCGCACCACCAGATGGGCCAGGGGGCGGAAGAGGAGGATGTTCAAGAACTCGTGGACAGGCCTTTCCTTGGCTCCGGGAACCATGCTCAATCGCGGATGTGGGAGAGCACGCGGGCCACCACCTCCTCGAGGCCCATCTCGCTGGTATCGATCACAATGGCCTCGGGGGCAGGAAGGCTTTGCGCAAGGTCCAGCTCATCCCGGCGAAGGAGGTCTTCCAGCACCTCCCCGTAATCCTGAGGGCGCTCGGCAGCGCGCCTTTTAGCCCGCACCTCGGGGCGGGCCGTGAGGTAGAACTTGTGGGGGGCCTCAGGGAAAACCACCCGGCCCATATCCCGCCCCTCGGCCACGAAGGGCGGTGGGACTTCCTTAAGCCTTTCGTTGACCCAAGAGCGCACCCCAGGATGCCGGGCCACGGAGGAAACCACCCGGTCCACCTCCGGGGTGTGGAGGCGGGGGGTGAGGTCCTCCAGCCCCGAAGGCCCTGCCACCACCACCCGGTTCCCCTCCGGCTTGGGGAAAAGGCGGATGGACAAGCCTTTGAGAAGCCGCAAAACCCCTTCCTCATCCCCCGGCTCCACCCCACCCCTCAGGGCCAGGTGGGCGGCCGCCCGGTAGAGGAGGCCGCTGCTTAAATAGGGCACCCCCAAGGCCTCCGCCACCCTTTTCGCCACGGAGCTTTTCCCCGAGGCGGAAGGCCCATCTATGGTCACGATGCCCCGCATAGCCGCTTCAGGTCCTGGAAAAAGCCGGGATAGGAGATCTCCGCCCAGTGGGGCTCGTGGATCCTCACCCCCACCCTAAGGCCCGCCACGGCAAAGGCCATGGCGATCCGGTGGTCATGGAAGGGCTCCACTTCTCCCGGCTGCACCCCACCCCCTTGGATCCTAAGCCAGTCCGGCCCTTCCTCCACCCCCACCCCCAGGGCCCTAAGGTTCTGGGCAATGGCGGCGATCCGGTCCGACTCCTTCACCCGTAGCTCGGAAAGGCCCGGAATGTAGGTCTCCCCTTCCGCCCAGGCAGCGGCGGCCGCCAGGACAGGCACCTCATCCACCATCAGGGGGATCAACCCAGGGTCCACGGAAACCCCCTTCAGGGAGCTATACCGGGCCCGGATCCAGCCCACAGGCTCCCCCGCCTCGCCCTCCACCACCTGCCATTCCAAATCCCCCCCCATCTCCCGGAGCACCTCTAAAAGCCCTGTGCGGGTGGGGTTTAGCCCTACCCCCTCCACCGTGACCTCCGAACCCGGAACCACGAGGGCCGCCACCAGGAAAAAGGCCGCGGAGGAGAAATCCCCGGGCACGGTAAGGTCCTTGGCGGGGAAGGGCTCGGCCCTTTGGGTGCGGATGCGCTGCCCCTCGGTTTCCAAAGGCAGGCCGAAGTGGCGGAAGAGCCTTTCCGTGTGGTCCCGGGTGGGGATGGGCTCCACCACCTCCGTGACGCCCTCGGCAAAAAGCCCTGCCAGGAGAAGGGCGCTTTTCACCTGGGCGCTGGGTACAGGAAGGGTATAGGAAATCCCCCTTAGGCTCCCACCCCGCACCGCCAAAGGCGCCTTCTTCCCCCCTTCCCTTCCGTCTATGGAGGCCCCCATGGCCCGGAGAGGCTCCACCACCCGGCCCATGGGGCGGCGGCGCAAAGAGGCATCCCCCGTTAGCACGGCAAAAAGCCCCTCTTGTCCCGCCAGGATGCCCAGAAGAAGCCGCATGAGGGTGCCGGCGTTGCCGCAGTCCACCACGTCCTCAGGCTCCTTCAAGCGAAGCCCCCGCCCCCGCACCCGGAAGTGGGGGCCCTCCTCCAGGACCTCCGCCCCCAAAGCCTGCATGGCCCGGGCGGTGGAGAGGGTGTCTCCCGCCTTCAAAGGGTAAAAAAGCCTTCCTTCCCCTTCGCTTAGGGCCAGAAGCATGAGGCCCCTATGGGTCACGGACTTGTCCCCAGGAACGCGCAAGCGTCCCCGCAAGGGGCCCCAGGGGCCTAGGTCCAGGTAGGGCCGGTCCATGCCCCCCAGTCTGAAAGGCAGGTGGGCTTTGGTCAAGGCCGGAACCTGGCTAAAATGGAGGACAAGCATGGCCCTGACCTGGCAAAGCCCGGTCTACCTGGAGCGCCCCCGGCTTTTGGACCTCCTGCCCCAGGAACCGGGCTTTGCCGTGTGGCTCGAGGCCCCAGCGGGCTATGGCAAGAGCGTTCTGGCCGGGCAGCTGGCCGCCCGGTTAGGCTTCCGAACCCTTTGGACCAGCGCCCTTTTGGGGGAACCCAAAGGGCTTCTGGCCAAGGCCTTGGGCCTGCCCGAGAAGGTGCCTTGGGGAGCGGTGGTGGAGGCCCTTAGGGCCGAACCCACCCTGGTGGTCCTGGAGGATCTGAGCGGCCAGGAGGAGCTTTCCCCTCTCCTGCGCACCCTTCCCGCCCTGGTGGTCCTGGCCAGCCGCAAGCCCCTCCCCTACCCTGAACTTCCCAAGCTCCTGGCCGAGGGAAGGCTCGTCCACCTAAAGGCTTCCCATCTGGCCTTTACCCTCGAGGAGGCCGAGGCCCTTTTCGCCGGCAAAGAAGGCTTTGCGGAGGCCCACCGGGCCACGGGGGGCTGGCCCCTTCCCCTTTTCCTCTCCGCCCTCACGGGAAGCCCCCCCGAGCCCATGGCCCTCCTGCAGGGCTTAAGGGAAAGCCTCTCGCCCGAGGAGCTCCAAGAAGGCCTCCTCCTCTCCGCCCTCCCCTACCTGCCCCTTTCCCAGGCCCGCCCAGAAACGGAAAGCCTCTTTCAAAAAGGCCTGCTAAGGCGCTTGCCCGTGGGCTACACCCTACACCCCCTCCTCAAGGAGATGGCCAAGGGAAGCCTCCTCGAGGAGGTGCAGCAGGCGGTACGCCAGGCCGGAAAGAGGCTTCCCCCTGCCCTCTTGGCCGAGGCCTACTGGGAAGCAGGCCTGAAGGCGGAGCTTCTGGAGCTCCTGGACCAACCCATCACCCTCCCCCTCCCCGCAGAAAGGCTCCTGGAGTGGGAAGGCCTCCTCCGTCAGGGAGGCCCCAGAGCCCACTTGCGGCTGGGGGAGGCCTTGGCCCAGTGCGGGAGAAGGGAGGGGCTGGCCCTTTTAGAGGGACTGGCGGACTCGGAAGAACCGGGAATAGCCCTTACCGCGCTAGGCCACCTGGCCTACTTCCTCTCAGAAAACCTCCTGGAGAAGGAACTGCCCCGGGCCCGGGCCTGTCTGGAAAGGGGCCTAGAATTGCTCCCTCGGGTGAACCCGGAGCTGGCCGGCCGTTTCTTGAACGACGTGGCCCGGGTACCCTTTGAGGAAGGCCGGCCCGAGGAGGCGGCGAGGCTTCTGGAAGAAGCCCTCCGCTACTTGCCCCCGGAAAGCCCCTACAGGATTGCCCCCCTCAGCAACCTGGCCCTCCTGCGCTTTGAGCTAAAGGGGGCCTTTCGGGAAAGGATAGAGGTCCTCGAGGAGGCCATGGGGCTTATGGAGCGGCATATGCCCCAAAACGTCCCCGGCCACCTCCGGGACCTGGGCCGGCTTTACCTCCTCCTCGGGGAAAAGGTGAGGGCGCGGGGCTACTTGGAAAAGGCCAGCCAAACCCCCGGCCACCCCCTGGCCTCCTTGGAGGCCAAGATGCTCCTGGCCCACATGGAAAGGGACCCCGAAACCCTCGCCCGCCTGGTGGCCCAGGCGGAACTTTGGGAAAACCCCTATTTGGTGGAAAGGGGAAGGGCCCTTCTGGCGGAGCTAAGGGAGGAACCAAGCCTCCTCCAGGGCCTTTCCGGCTTCTTCCCCAGCCTCACCCGGGCCCTTTTGCAAAAGGACGCTAGCCTCCTACCCCCTTACCCCGGCAACCTGGAGGAAAAGCTCCTTTGGCACGCAACCCGCTACCGTATCCTGGGGGAGGAGAGGGACCTCACAGCCCTTCTCACCCTAACCGACGCCAAAGAAGGCATCCTCCCTGGCCTTCTTCCCCTGGAAGCCCTGCCCCAAAGGCGCCCCCAGCTTTCCCGGGCCTACCCCCTTTTGGAAGTGCTGCGCTCAGGCTGGAAGGAGGCCATCGCCCTTAGGCTTCCCGAGATCCCTCCTCTAAAGGTGCGGGTCCTGGGGCGCTTCCAGGTGGAAAACCCCTTGGGGCCCGTGGAGCTTAGGGGCAAAGCCAAGGAGGTTCTTGCCCTCTTGCTCTTGGGTCTACCCAAAGAAGAGGTGGCCTATACCCTCTGGCCCGACCTTTCGGAGGAAGCTGCCCTAAACAACCTGTACGTGTGGCTTGCCCGCATCCGGAAGCTCCTGGAGCCCTGGGGAATTCCCACCTACCTGGGGGAAGTGGGGCTGGTGCGGGTGGCCTCCGACCTCAAGGACCTGGAAGAAGCCCTGGAACGGGAGGATGCGGAGGGGGTCCTTCGCCTTTACCAAGAGCCCCTCTTCCCCGGCCTGGACCATCCCGTTGTGGACCGGAAGCGGGAGGAGGTTTTCCACCGGGTGCGGACCCTTTTCCTGAAGAAGGGGGAACCCCGCTTCCTGGAGCGCCTTCTGGAGCTGGACCCCCTGGACGAGGAAGCCCTCCTCCCCTTGGTGGAAACCTGCCTATCCCGGGGGCAACGGGCCCGGGCCAAGAGGCTTTTGGAGCATTACCGGAAAAGGCTTTGGGAGGAACTGGGGGAGAACCCTTCCATCAGAGTGGAACGCCTCCTCAAAAGCCTTCAGGGCTAGCTCCGAGAAACCACCCTTCCCCCTCCACCCGAACCCCCTCCCCGGGCTCCAGAAGGAAGGTGGCCGGGGGTTCCAGGTGGATTCCCTGCACCTGGCCCTTCCCTTCCAGAAGGGTTAGGAGAAGGGGTGCCTGCGGATGGAGGCCTAGCCCTCCGGGAATGCCTCCGCCAACCACACCTCCCCCACCCCCGGGCCAAAGCCCAAGGCGCCTTTTCCCCAAAGACGCAGCACCGGCTTGGGACGAAAATGCAGCACGGGGTTTAGCATAAGGGGTATGCGCGACCTGGATCGCGAGGAGACCTATCTCTCGGACCGCCGGGGCCTGGCTCTGGAGCTTCGCGACCTGGTGGGTTCGGGACCCGTGCCCACCCGGTCCTACCCCGCACCCCACGCCGCCTTGGGTTATGGGGAAGGCCATTTCGCCGCCCGGCTTTCCGGCCTTGCCGACTGGACAGAGGAAGGGACCCTGTTCGTGCTGGAGGGAGGGTACGACCTGGGAGAGGCCGCGGCCCTTTCCCTGCTGGCGGAGACGGAGCGGGTACAGGTGGTCAAGCTGGGCCTCCGCCCTGGTGTGGAGGTCTACCTCTCCCCTAGCCCTCTGAACCCTTACCGCTACCTGCGCTTCCTCCTTCTGGCCACGGGGCAGGAGGAAGCCCTTTCCGAGGTGGATAAGGTCCTGTTGGAGGAAAGAAGGCGCCTTACCCCGGAGATCCCCCTCGAGGAGAACCCCGCCAAGTTCCTGGCCTACACCCTGGTGGAGCGAATCCCCCTCCTCTACGCTCCCTTTTTCCGCCCCTTGGAGGAAGCAGGGCAGAGCCTTTTTGCCCGGATTGGGAAAAGCCTAGCCCTCACCCCACCCCATAGCGCCCTGGAGTTCTTCCTCACAGGCCTCGAGGCCCGCCACGAGCAGGGAGACCCCCTGGCCGCCCTCCTCCTGGGGGAGGGGGAGGCGGTACGCCTGGCCAAGGAGATTCTGGAAACCCGGGTGGACGCCATCGCCGAGGTACCGGCTCCCTCAGGCAGCCGCCTGGCCCAAGCCCTGGCCCTGTGGTACCGCCTGGCCTGGACCGCCTACTACCTGGCCCTGCTCTACGGGGTGGACCCCTCCGACCCCGAGGTGCTGGAGCGCCTGCGGGAGGCCACCTAATACCCCACCTGGGAAAGACCCAGATGGGACCCCGGTAAAGGCGTAACGCAAACCCAGTCCCGGTGGGGAGGGCAACGAGAAAGGGGGTAGCCGCCGTGCCCATGAAGGCCTTTCCCAAGCCAGCGGATCTCCAGGAAGCCATGACCCTGCAAAGGAGCCTGGCAGAGAAGGTGGTCCTGGAGGGAAGCCTGGAAGGCGTTCAGCGGATTGCCGCCCTGGACGCTTCCCACAAAAGGGGGAAGCCCCTGGTGGCGGTGGCGGTGCTATACCACCTGGAGAAGGGCCCTCTTGCCGTGGGGCTAGGGGTGGTGCCCGAGGAGGACCTCTTTCCCTACATCCCCGGTTTCCTCTCCTTCCGCGAGGCCCCTGCGTATCTCCAGGCGTTAAGCGGGCTTCCCGAGCCCCCCGAGGCCCTAATGGTGGATGGCCAAGGCATCGCCCATCCCCGGGGCCTGGGCATCGCCAGCCACCTGGGGGTGCACCTGGACCTCCCCAGCATCGGCGTGGCCAAACGCCTGCTCTATGGCCGTCTGGAAGGCCCCTTGCCCCGGGAGGCGGGAAGTGCGGTACGGCTCCTCTCCCCGGAAGGCCGCCCCCTGGGCTACGCCTACCGCAGCCGTACGGGAGTGAAGCCCCTTTTCATCTCCCCCGGCCACCGGGTAGGCCTGGAGGCCGCCTTGGCCTTTGTGCGGCGTCTTCCCACCCGCTTCCGCCTGCCGGAGCCCTTGCGCCTGGCCCACCTCGAGGCGGGCAGAGCCCTCCGCCGGCTGGACCCGTAAACTGGAACCCGTGGAGGCACACCGACCCAACCCCGTCTACCGGGCCGCCTGGTATCTGGCCCGGTTTCTCCTGCACCTCCTCTTCGGCTACCGGGTGGAGGGAGCGGAAAACATCCCCCCGCAAGGCTCGGTGATCCTGGCCGCCAACCACCTTTCCATCCTGGATCCCATCGCCGTGGGGGCCGGGGTGCGACGCCCCGTGAGCTTCCTGGCCCGGGCCGACCTCTTCCGCCTACCCCTGCTCTCCTGGCTTCTACCCCGGCTTTACGCCATCCCCGTGGAACGGGGGCAAAGCGATCTCTCCGCCATCAAAGGGGCCATCCGCGCCCTGGAAAGGGGTATGGCCTTCGGCATCTTCCCGGAAGGAACCCGAAGCCGCACGGGCAAGCTCCAGCCCTTTAAGACCGGGGTGGCGGCCATCGCCCTGCGCACCGGAAGCCCCGTGGTACCCGTGGCGGTGGTGGGCACCGACCAGGCCTGGCCCGTGGGGCAAAAGCTCTTCCGGTTGCGCAAGCCCATCCGGGTGATCTATGGCAAACCTATACCGGTTCCGAAGCTGTCCCGCTTTACCCACCAGGAGCTGGAAATCCTGACCCGGGAGATAGAGGCCCAGGTACGGGAACTTCTGCCACCCCAGTACCGCTAGAGCCAATACTTCCGTTATCACACATTGCTATACACAGGTATACAAATGGGTCAGAGTATTGCGTAGCTCCATTCACGCGTGCTATAGTCCTTGCGGAAGGGAAAAGAGGAAGGAGGTAAAGAATGGCAGCAAAGAAAACGGTCACCAAAGCGGATCTGGTGGATCAGGTGGCGGCCGCTACTGGCCTTAAGAAGAAAGACATCAAGGCGGCGGTGGACGCGTTCCTCTCCAAGGTGGAAGAAGCCCTCTCGGGGGGGAACAAGGTCCAGCTCACCGGCTTCGGCACCTTTGAGGTGCGCAAGCGCAAGGCCCGCACCGGCGTGAAGCCCGGCACCAAGGAGAAGATCAAGATCCCCGCTACCCAGTATCCCGCCTTCAAGCCGGGCAAGGCTCTCAAGGAAAAGGTCAAGAAGTAACGTATTCCCTTCCCCCGGGGGGCCTTGGCTCCCCGGGTTTATTCCTGGCCTCAGGCCCCTCCCAACGCTCCTCCCGGCTTGACCTTGGGCACCACCCGGGGGGTTTCCTTTTCCGGGCGCTCCTGGGGAGTACCCTCGTCCTCCTCTAGGGGCAGGCCCTCCACCACCTTTTGGAACTCTTCCCCGGTAAGGGTTTCCCGCTCCAAAAGGGTTTCCGCCACCCGCTCCAGGATTTCCCGTTTCTCCTGCAGGAGGTTTTTCACCCGCCCGTACTGCTCCTCGATGAGGCGGTGCACCGCCTCGTCTATGCGCTTAGCGGTTTCCTCCGAGTACTGGCGCACGTCGTAACCGCCCAGGTAGGTGTCCTCCCGCACGGCGTAGGCCACCGGGCCGAACTCGGGGTGCATGCCCCACTCGGTGATCATGCGCCGGGCCAGCTCCGTGGCCTGGCGGAAATCGTTTTCCGCCCCCGTGGTCACGTCCTCAAAGATGAGCTCCTCCGCTGCCCGCCCCGCCAAGGCCACGGCGATCTGGTCCAGGAGGCGGTTCCGGCTCCAGTGGAGCATGTCCTCCCGCCTGGGCATCATGAAGCCCAAAGCCCGCCCCCGGGGCACGATGGTCACCTTGTGCACCCCATCGGCGTGCTCCAGGAAATGGGCGGCCAGGGCATGCCCTGCCTCGTGGTAGGCGGTGATCTTACGGTCGCGGGGGGTAAGGACCAGGCTCTTCTTGGCTGGGCCCATCATCACCCGGTCGGCGGCCTCCTCGAGGTCCTTCATGGTGATCTTCTTCCGGCCTTCCCGGGCCGCCAGGAGGGCCGCCTCGTTCAAGAGGTTCTCCAGGTCCGCCCCCACGAAGCCCGGGGTGCGCTTGGCCAAAAGGGCCAGGTCCACGTCCTCCGCCAAGGGCTTTCCCCGGGCATGGATGCGGAGGATCTGCTCCCGGCCCTTCACATCGGGGGCGTCTATGGCCACCTGGCGGTCAAAGCGGCCTGGGCGCAGGAGGGCCGGGTCCAGAACGTCGGGGCGGTTGGTGGCGGCCATAACGATGATGGTGGAGTCCTTTTCAAAGCCGTCCATCTCCACCAGAAGCTGGTTTAAGGTCTGTTCCCTTTCGTCGTTTCCACCCCCAACCCCGGCCCCGCGCCTGCGGCCCACGGCATCGATCTCGTCGATGAAGACGATGCAAGGAGCGTGCCGCTTGGCAGTTTCAAAGAGATCCCTAACCCTGGCCGCCCCCACCCCCACGAACATCTCCACGAAATCGGAACCACTGGCGGTGATGAAAGGCACCTTGGCCTCCCCCGCCACCGCCCGGGCGATGTGGGTCTTCCCCACCCCCGGGGGGCCCACCAGGAGGACCCCCTTGGGAATCCTGGCCCCCATCTCGTGGAAGCGGGCGGGGTTCTTCAGGAACTCCACGATCTCCTTCAGCTCCTCCTTGGCCTCCTCGGCCCCGGCCACGTCCTTGAAGGTGACCTTGGGGGCCTCGGTGAGCACCTTGGCCCGGCTCTTGGTGAAGCTGAAGGCGGAATCCGAGGGCCCGGCGCGGCCGTTGCGGGAAAAGTAGAAGAGGGCCCCGACGAGAAGGCCTACCAGCAACAAGGGCCAAAGGAACCCCAAGGGGCTTTGCCCCTGGGGAGGCTCCACCCGCACGCTCACGCCCCTTTTGGTCCAGGCCTCGAGGGTCTGGTTATCGGGAGGGCTAGCGGCGTAGGTGGTGAAGGTGGAACCATCGGTGAGGGTACCCTGGATGCGGGTATCCCCGGCGCGCACCACCACCTCCTTCACCCGGCCCGCCTGCAGGTCCTCCAGGAAGGTGGTGTAGTTCACCCCGCTTGCCGGGTTCCCCGCCGTACCCGCCAGGCTGAAAGCCCAGGCCAAAAGGAGCAGGCCCAAAACGAAGACCAAGAAGTTCAAGGGAAGCCGGGACATGTCTTCTCTTAGGGTACACGCTCGAAGGGAAATCCGGGTAGCATGGAGCACTATGATACAAACATGCTCAAGTCTCTTGACTTTTCTATGTGGGATGGTTTATGCTTGGGACGAGAGGTGTAGCTATGGCTAAGGCAGTGGGCATTGACCTGGGCACCACCAACAGCGTGATCGCCATCATGGAGGGCGGTAAGCCCGTGGTCCTGGAGAACGCGGAGGGGGAAAGGACCACCCCCAGCGTGGTGGCCTTCCGGGATGGGGAGACCCTGGTGGGCCGGATGGCCAAGCGCCAGGCGGTCCTTAACCCCGAGGGTACCATCTTTGAGATCAAGCGTTTCATTGGCCGCCGCTATGAGGAGGTCCAGGAGGAGGCCAAGCGGGTTCCCTACAAGGTGGTCCCCGGGCCCGATGGCGGGGTGCGGGTGGAGATCAAGGGCAAGCTCTACACCCCCGAGGAGATCAGCGCCATGGTCCTCCGCAAGCTGGTGGAGGACGCCTCTAAGAAGCTGGGGGAAAGGATCACCAAGGCGGTGATCACCGTGCCCGCCTACTTCAACAACGCTCAGCGGGAGGCCACGGCCAACGCCGGGCGGATTGCGGGCCTGGAGGTCTTGCGCATCATCAACGAGCCCACCGCCGCCGCCTTGGCCTACGGCCTGGACAAGAAGGGGAACGAAACCGTCTTGGTCTTCGACCTGGGCGGTGGCACCTTTGACGTGACGGTGCTGGAGATCGGCGAGGGGGTCTTTGAGGTGAAGTCCACCTCCGGGGATACCCACCTGGGCGGCAGCGACATGGACCACGCCATCGTGAACTGGCTGACCGAGGAGTTCAAGCGGGAGTACGGGGTGGACCTCAAGGCGGACCGCCAGGCCCTCCAGCGCCTGATCGAAGCGGCGGAGAAGGCCAAGATCGAGCTTTCCAGCACCCTGGAAACCACCATCAGCCTTCCCTTCATCGCCCTAGACCCCGCCAGCAAAACGCCCTTGCACCTGGAGAAGAAGCTCACCCGGGCCAAGTTTGAGGAGCTCATCGAACCCTTGCTAAAGCGCCTACGGGGCCCCGTGGAGCAGGCCCTTAAGGATGCGGGCCTGACCCCCGCCCAGATCGACGAGGTGATCCTGGTGGGCGGGGCCACCCGGGTGCCGGCGGTGCAAAGGGTGGTGAAGGAGCTCCTGGGCAAGGAACCCAACCGCTCCGTGAACCCCGACGAGGTGGTGGCCATGGGGGCTGCCATCCAAGCGGGGGTCCTCATGGGGGAGGTGCGGGATGTGGTCCTCCTGGACGTCACCCCCCTCTCCCTGGGGGTGGAGACCAAGGGTGGGGTGATGACCGTCCTCATCCCCCGGAACACCACCATCCCCACCCGCAAGTGCGAGATCTTCACCACCGCCGAGCACAACCAGACCGCGGTGGAAATCCATGTCCTCCAGGGCGAGCGGCCTATGGCCGCGGACAACAAGAGCCTGGGCCGCTTCCGCCTCGAGGGCATCCCCCCCATGCCCGCGGGGGTGCCCCAGATTGAGGTCTGCTTTGACATTGACGCCAACGGCATCCTCCACGTGACCGCCAGGGAGAAGTCCACGGGGAAGGAGGCCTCCATCACCATCCAGAACACCACCACCCTCTCCGAGGAGGAGATCCAGCGGATGATCGAGGAGGCCAAGCGCCATGCGGAGGAGGACCGGCGCCGCCGGGAGCACGCCGAGCTCAAGAACACCCTGGACTCCACCCGCGTCCAGGCGGAGAGGATCCTCCAGGAGAAGCAGGGTACCCCCGAGGCCAGGTCGCGCCTCGAGGCGGCCATCGCCCGGGCCAAGGAGCTCTCGGAAAAGGACGCCCCCGACCCCGAGCTGAAGGCCGCCACGGAGGAGCTTTTGCAGGCGGTAGAGGCCTACGAGAAGGCCGCCACCGCCGGGGCCACCGGGGCATCCAGCCGCGGCCCTGACGACGTGATCGACGCCGACTACAAGCCCGCCGACTAAAGCCCCCCTGCCCTGGCCCCTGCCGGGGCAGGGGCCTCCCCTTACCCCCTTTCGGAGGAAGCATGGAGAAGGAACGCGAGAACATCCAACAGGAGGAGGCCGCCCAGGTGGAGCAAGACCTCCAGACGGTAGGCCAGGAGGCCTTGGCCCCAGAACGCCTCCTGGCCGTAGAGGAGGAGCTCCGAGCCCTAAAAGACCGGTACGTGCGCCTTCTCGCCGACTTTGACAACTACCGCAAGCGCATGGAGGAGGAGCTTAGGCTTAGGGAACGGGAGGGGACCCTCCGGGCGGTCCGCGCCCTCCTTCCCGTCCTGGACGACCTGGAACGGGCCTTGGAGTTCGCCGAGGCCAACCCGGAGAGCATCCTCAAGGGCGTGAAGGCGGTGCGGGAAGGCTTCTTCCGCATCCTGGCAGGGCTTGGCATTGAGGAGGTGCCTGGGGAGGGGGAGGCCTTTGACCCCCGCTACCACGAGGCCATCGGCCTCCTCCCGGGAGAACCGGGCAAGGTGGCCAGGGTTTTCCAAAGGGGCTTCCGCCTGGGCGAGGCCTTGATACGCCCAGCCCGGGTGGCGGTGGGCGAGGAAAAAAGCCCGGAAGAAGAGGGCGTGGAGTAGGCCATGAAGGACTACTACGCCATCCTGGGGGTACCGAGAAACGCCACGCAGGAGGAGATCAAACGGGCCTACAAGCGCCTGGCCCGCCAGTACCATCCTGACGTGAACAAAAGCCCCGAGGCGGAAGAACGCTTCAAGGAGATCAACGAGGCCTACGCCGTCCTCTCCGACCCGGAAAAGCGCAAGGTCTACGATACCTACGGCACCGCCACCCCTCCCCCACCCCCGCCCCCGGGTGGGTACGACTTCTCCGGGTTTGAGGTGGAGGACTTTTCCGACTTCTTCCAGGAGCTCTTCGGCGGCGGCCTCTTTGGGGGCATGGGGCGGAGGAGGCCAAGGAGAGGCCGCGACCTCAGGGCCGAGCTTCCCCTTAGCCTCGAGGAGGCCTTCCACGGCGGTGAAAAGGTGGTGGAGGTGGGGGGCAGGCGGGTTTCCGTGAGGATCCCCCCAGGGGTGCAAGACGGGAGCACCCTCCGCCTGGCGGGCCTGGGCGGGCCTGGGGAACCCCCAGGGGACCTTCTTCTTTCGGTGCGGCTTCTGCCCCATCCCGTTTTCCGTCTGGAGGGCCAGGATCTCTACGCCACCCTGGACGTTCCCGCCCCCATCGCCGTGGTGGGGGGTAAGGTGCGGGCCCCCACCCTGGAAGGCCCGGTGGAGGTCACCATCCCCCCTAAGACCCAGGCGGGCAAAAGGCTCCGGCTTAAGGGCAAGGGCTTTCCCGGACCCCATGGCCGCGGGGACCTTTACCTGGAGGTGCGGGTGGTGATCCCCGAGCACCTCTCCCCCGAGGAGGAGGCGCTTTGGCGGAAGCTAAAGGAGGTGCGGTATGCTGGTGCGTAGCCCCTATATATCCATGGAGGCCCTGGCGGACTACGGCCTTTCCTTGGGGGTGGTGCGGGCTTACGTGGAGATTGGCTTCGTGGAACCCTTGGTGTGGGAAAGCAGCTGGTACTTCCGGGAAGAGGACCTTTGGCGCATGCTTAAGGCCGAGCGGATCCGCCGCGACCTGGGGGCCAATCTGGTGGGGGCCGCCTTGGTGGTGGAGATCCTGGAGCGCCGCTGACCCCTTAGCCCCCCCTTTGGGACATCCCTCCCTATCTTTTCCCTTTATAATCAAACCAAAGCGCGCTACCTTCTCCCCGTTGACCAGACCTCCTCTGGGTTCGGTGGAAGTTCCCGCGTTATCTTCGCATAACTATCTTGACAATATTTGTATCAAGTGATATGATTTGGCTAGTAGGAGGACAGGGGTATGAACCTGGAGCGCTGGACCCAAGCCGCCCGCGAAACCCTGGCCCAGGCCCAGGTCCTGGCCCGGGAGACGAGGCACCAGGCCATCGACCTGCCCCACCTCTGGGCCGTACTCCTCAAGGACCCCACGGGCCTGGCCTGGCGGCTTTTGGAGAAGGCAGGGGGAAACCCCCAGGCCCTCAAGGAGGCAGCCCAGCGGGAAATGGGCCGCCTGCCCAAGGTGGAGGGGGCCGAGGTGGGCCAGTACCTATCCCAAAAGCTGGCCCGGGCCCTGGACCGGGCCGAGGCCCTGATGGCGGAGCTCAAGGACCGCTTCGTGGCCATGGATACCTTGGTGCTGGCCTTGGCGGAGGCCTCGAGGGCCGAGCCCCCCTTCGGGGCAAGCCTTCCCGAAGAGGGTTCCCTAAGGAAAGCGTCCCTTGAACTTAGAGGAGGTAAGACCGTGCAGACGGAACATGCGGAAAGCACCTTTAACGCCTTAGAGCAATACGGCATTGACCTCACCAAGCTGGCCGCTGAGGGCAAGCTGGACCCGGTGATCGGCCGGGACGAGGAGATAAGGCGCACCATTCAGATCCTCCTCCGGCGCACCAAGAACAACCCGGTGCTCATCGGCGAGCCCGGGGTGGGCAAGACCGCCATCGTGGAGGGCTTGGCTCAACGCATCGTGAAGGGAGACGTGCCGGAAGGCCTGAAAGGCAAGCGCATCATCTCCTTGCAGATGGGCTCCCTTTTGGCCGGGGCCAAGTACCGGGGCGAGTTTGAGGAGCGCCTGAAGGCGGTGATCCAGGAGGTGGTGCAGTCCCAAGGGGAGATCATCCTCTTCATCGACGAGCTCCACACCGTGGTGGGAGCGGGCAAAGCCGAGGGTGCGGTGGATGCGGGCAACATGCTGAAGCCCGCCCTGGCCCGGGGGGAGCTCCGGCTCATCGGCGCCACCACCCTGGACGAGTACCGGGAGATTGAAAAGGATCCTGCCCTGGAGAGGCGCTTCCAGCCCGTCTATGTGGACGAGCCCAGCGTGGAGGACACCATCTCCATCCTCCGGGGCATCAAGGAGAAGTACGAGGTGCACCACGGGGTGCGCATCTCCGACCCCGCCTTGGTGGCGGCTGCGGTCCTCTCCCACCGCTACATCACGGAAAGGCGCCTTCCCGACAAGGCCATCGACCTCATCGACGAGGCGGCAGCCCGTCTGCGCATGGCCTTGGAAAGCGCCCCGGAGGAGATCGACACCTTGGAGCGGAAGAGGCTCCAGCTGGAGATCGAGCGGGAAGCTCTGAAGAAGGAGAAGGACCCGGACTCCCAAGAAAGGCTCAAGGCCATTGAAGGGGAAATCGCCGATCTGAGCCAGGAGATCGAGAAGCTCAAGGCCGAGTGGGAGGCGGAGCGGGAGGTCCTGAAAAGGCTCCACGAGGCCCAGCAACGCCTGGACGAAGTACGCCGTCAGATTGAGCTGGCGGAGCGCCAGTACGACCTGAACCGGGCGGCGGAGCTCCGCTACGGGGAGCTTCCCCGCCTCGAGGCCGAGGTGGAGGCCCTCTCCGAGGGGCTCAAAAACGCCCGCTTCGTGCGCCTGGAGGTGACCGAGGAGGACATCGCCGAGATCGTCTCCCGCTGGACGGGCATCCCCGTGTCCAGGCTTCTGGAAGGGGAAAGGGAGAAGCTCCTCAGGCTCGAGGAGGAGCTCCACAAGCGGGTGGTGGGGCAGGAGGAGGCCATAAGGGCCGTGGCCGACGCCATCAGGCGGGCCCGGGCCGGCCTCAAGGACCCCAACCGCCCCATCGGCAGCTTCCTCTTCCTGGGCCCCACGGGGGTGGGAAAGACGGAGCTGGCCAAGACCCTGGCCGCCACCCTCTTCGACACCGAGGAAGCCATGGTGCGCATCGACATGACGGAGTACATGGAGAAGCATGCGGTGAGCCGCCTCATCGGGGCCCCTCCTGGCTACGTGGGCTACGAGGAAGGGGGGCAGCTCACGGAAGCGGTAAGGCGCCGCCCCTACACGGTCATCCTCTTCGACGAGGTGGAGAAGGCCCACCCCGACGTCTTCAACATCCTCTTGCAGATCCTGGACGACGGCCGCCTCACCGACTCCCATGGGCGCACCGTGGACTTCCGCAACACGGTGATCATCCTCACCTCCAACCTGGGAAGCCCCTTGATCCTCGAGGGGATCCAGAAGGGGTGGCCCTACGAGCGCATCCGGGAGGAGGTCTTCGCCGTGTTGCAAAAGCACTTCCGCCCCGAGTTCCTAAACCGCCTGGACGAGATCGTGGTCTTCCGGCCCCTTACCCGGGAGCAGATCCAGAGCATCGTGGAGATCCAGCTCCAAGGCCTCAGAAACCGCCTCTTGGAAAAGCGCATCACCCTCACCCTCACGGAGGCCGCCAAGGGCTACCTGGCCGAAAGGGGGTATGACCCCGTCTTCGGGGCTAGGCCCCTCAAGCGGGTGATCGGGCGGGAGCTGGAAACCCCCTTGGCGGTGAAAATCCTGGCCGGGGAGATCAAGGAGGGGGATGCCGTGGTGGTGGACAAGGGTCCTGCGGGCCTGGTCTTCCGCGTGGAGGAACGCGTCCAGGCCTGAGAGAGGAGGCGGCATGAGCGTGGTGGAAGTCCTGCAACAAGCCTACCAGGATGAGCTTCTAGATGCCCTCCGGGCCGAGCGGGCAGCAAAGAGCGTCCCGTACCCCCACATCCGGGCCCTCCTGGAAGAGGTGGCCCATAGGGAGCGGGCCCATGCCGAGGCCATCGCCGAAACCTTGCGCCGCCATGGCGCCTCCCTTCCCCCTACGCCCAAGGTGGAAGAGGAAGGCTGGGAGGCTCTTCTCCGCCTCCTTTCTGAGGAAGGGTTTGACCGGGTTTACTATCTGGAAAGCACCTTCCCCGAGCCCCACCTCGAGGCCCTCTTCACCCGATTGGGCCATGAGGAAAGGCTCAACCAAGAGGCCATCCGCAAAGCAGTGGCTCTTCTAGGAGGTAACCTATGATCGGTAAGGAAGACATCCGGCGCATCAAGGAAACCCTCACCGTGCAGGAGGGACCCGTCCTCTCCCTCTACCTGGACCTCAACCCCGCCAAGCCCGAAAACGCCAGCCGGGCCTACGCCCTAAGGGCCAAGGACGCCATGAAGGCCCTCAAGGTGCCCCAGGACCTGCAGGAAAAAATCCTGGAGGTGCTGAAAAACCAAGTGCTAGAGGCAAAAACCGCCGTCTTCTTCGCCAACGAAAAGCTCTTTGAAACCCTGTTGCTTCAGGTGGAACTGCCCCTGGTTTCCAGCCTCAAAACCACCTTCCTAGGGGAAAAGGAAAGCCGCTTCTTTACGGACGGGGCTCTGGCCCACTACGGCGAGCCCTTCCTCCTCCCCCTTATCTACGCCCTGGACGAGTACGAGCGCTACGGGGTGGTCTATTTGGACCAGGAGCGCTGGCGGGTTTTTGAAATCTTCCTGGGTGAAGTCCAGGAGGTGAGCGACGCCTTCTTGGCCTTGGACACCGAGGCTTGGCGGCGGCTCTCCCTGGATGCCCCGGGGCGCCGCTTCAACCTGGCGGGCATCTCCCGGGGCGGGGCAGGCCAGGACCTCTTCGCCAAGCGCCTGGCCGCTTGGGAAGAACGTTTTTACAAGACCCTAAGCCACGAGCTGGAGAAACTTACGGAGGAACGTGGGTTCACCCGCCTCATCCTCATGGGCCCCGAGGAGCACACCAAGCTTTTCCTGGGCTACCTGCCGAAACGCCTTAAGGAAAAGGTGGTGGCCCTTCTTCCCTCCCTGCCCCATCCCGGGGTCAGCCCCGGCCAGGTGCTCAAGCGGCTGGAACCTGTCCTGGAGGAGATCGAGCGCAAGGGCGAGGTAAAGCTACTCAAGAAGCTGGAGGAAGCCTATCCCAAGGTGGCCTTCGGCCCGGAAGTCCTGGAAAGGGTTCAGGAAGGCCGGGTGGAGCTTTGGGTGCTTCCCTGGCACCTGGACCAAACCGTGTACGCCTGCGAGGGGATCTTCTTCCCCGACGAGGCCCGGGCCCTGGCCCACTGCCAAAACCTCGAGGCCAAACCCCTGGCCGTGGTCCTGCCCGAGCTGGCCACGGGCTACGCCGCCAAGCTGGAGTTCGTACGGGGCGAAGCGGAAAGGGCGCTTTTGGAGCGTGGGGGCATGGCCGCGCTCCTGAGGTGGTGAAAGGAGGTGAGGAGGATGGTGCGGTTTGACCCTTTTAGGGAGTTGGAGGAGCTGCAAGAGCGTCTGGCAAGGGCCTTTGGCACCGCCCCGCAGCAGGGGCCTAGGGTGTACGCCCCTCCGGTGGACGTGCTGGAGGATGAAGCCGGCCTCCACCTCCACATCTACCTGCCCGGCGTGGAACCGGATAAGGTGGAGGTGGTGGCGGAGGAAGGGGTGCTTTCCGTGAAGGCGGAGCGCCCCTTTGAGAAGCGGGAAAACGTGGCCTACCACCGCCTGGAAGGCCCTTATGGCATCTTCGCCCGGAGCTTCAACGTGCCCAGCACCTTTGACCTCTCCCGGGTGCAGGCCAAGTTCCGCCACGGGGTGCTCCACCTCACGGTGCCCAAGGCCGAGGCAAGCAAGCCCAAGAAGATCCAGGTACAGGTGGAATAGGAGGTGAGCTATGCGGCGGACCACGCGGTACATCCTGGCCACCTCTAACCCCATGGGCGACCTCGAGGCCCTGGAGAAGCTGGTGAAACTGGCCCCCGACACGGGAGCGGACGCCCTCGCCCTCGTGGGCAACCTCATGCCCAAGACGGCGAAAAGCCGGGACTACGCTGCCTTCTTCCGCATCCTCGCCGAGGCCCATCTCCCCACCGCCTATATCCCTGGTCCCCAGGACGCCCCCATCTGGGAATACCTGAGGGAGGCGGCCAACATCGAGCTGGTACGGCCCGAGATGCGCAACGTCCACGAAACCTTCACCTTCTGGAAAGGTCCCTACCTGGTGGCCGGGGTGGGCGGGGAGATCACCGACGACGGGGAGCCCGAGGAGGAAGAGGCCCTGCGCTACCCCGCCTGGGTGGCGGAGTACCACTTGAAGACCCTCTGGGACCTCAAGGACTACCCCAAGATCTTCCTCTTCTACACCAACCCCTACCACAAGGGCCTGGGCGACGCCGGCTCCCACGAGGTGGCCCACCTGGTGAAGACCCATAACCCCCTCCTGGTCATCACCGCTGGCAAGGGCCAAAAACACGAGATGCTGGGCGCCAGCTGGGTGGTGGTACCGGGAGACCTTTCGGAGGGCGAGTACAGCCTCCTGGACCTGAGGGCCAGGAAGCTGGAAACCGGGAACGTCCGCTAGAGGAGGGCCCCGCCCGGGGGCGGGGCCCCGCCTTGCCTGCTACAGGAGGGGAGTATGTTGGAGAAACTTTGGCCCTTTGGTCGTAACCAGGTGCGGAAAGCCTTTGAAGAAGCCCTGGAAAAGGTCTTCAAGGAAGAAGGCGAAACCCTGGAACCCCTCTCCGAGCTTTCCGAGCACGAGGACCATTACCTCCTGCGGGTGGAGGTCCCGGGCCTGGGCCCGGAGAGCCTGGAGGTGCGCCTTCAGGGGGACCAGCTGGTCATAGAGGGAGAGAAAAAGGAGGAGAAGCGCACCAAGCACCTCTCGGAGATCGTCTATGGTCGCATCTACCGGGCTTACCTTCTTCCCAAGGATGCCAAGAAGGAGGGCATCGAAGCCCGCCTGCAAAAGGGGGTGCTGGAGGTGAAAATCCCCCGGGAGAAGCGGGAGGCCGAACCGCCGGTGCGGATTCCTGTGGTGGAAGGTTAAGGGGGGTTACCCTAGCGAGTCCTGGGCTAGCCCAGAGAGACTATCGGGCCTAGACCTCTTCCTCTGGGCCTTGGGCATCCTGGCCCTGGTGGCCGGGCGCACCCTGGCGGTCCAGTTTCCTCCTAGGAGGCGGGCATGAGGGTGGAAGAAGCGGTACTTCCCGGGGTAGGACGGAAGTTCACCATCACGGTACAAAGCGGCGACCGCTTGGTCATCGTGGTCCACCATTCGGGAAAACGGGAGCTGCAGTACTTTGAGGCTGGGGACGATGAGGATGAGCCCACCATGGCCCTGGACCTTACCGACGAGGAGGCCCGGGAGCTGGGAGCCATTTTGGCAGGGGTCCTGTTCCATCCCGAGGCCGTGGGGGACACCCAAAGCAAGCTGGGGCAGAAGGTCATTGAATGGATCAAGGTCCTGCCCGGTTCCAAGTTGGCAGGAAAACGGCTGGCCGAGTTTACCCTGCCGCCGGGGGCCCACCTCCTGGCCGTGGACCGGCAGGGTGCGCCCTTGATCCCCAACCCTTCGCCCGAGGTGGTCCTCGAGGTGGGGGACACCTTGGTGGTGGCGGGAAGCCGCGAGGCGGTGGAAGCCCTGATGAGGACCCTCTAATGCACCCCTCCGTGGAGGCCTTTGCTCTGGCCGCAGGGCTTTTAGCCTTTGGAGCGGCCTTGGTCTACCGTTTTGGTTTCCCTCCCTTGCCCGTCTACCTCCTCACCGGGCTTCTCATGGGCAAGGGAAGGATTCTCCTACGGGAAACCCAAAGCCGCCCGGCCCGTATTCCCTAACGCCCCTGGTATATGCTTTTCCCATGGAAATCTTCTTCCAGCTCTTTTGGCTCTTCTTCATCCTCTCTGTCCTCACCCCTTACCTACAGCAACGGATGCTCCTGGGGGCCAGGGCCCGGAAGATGGCCGAGCTGGAACGCAAGCGGAAAAGCCGGGTCATCACCCTCATCCACCGCCAGGAAGCCGTAAGCTTTTTGGGCATCCCCATCAGCCGCTTCATCAGCATTGACGACTCGGAGCAAGTCCTGAGGGCCATCCGCCTCACCGACAAGAATGTGCCCATAGACCTGGTCCTCCACACCCCGGGGGGATTGGTCCTGGCGGCGGAGCAGATCGCCGAGGCCCTTTTGCGCCACCCCGCCAAGGTCACGGTCTTCGTGCCCCACTACGCCATGTCCGGGGGAACCCTTATCGCCCTGGCCGCCGACGAGATCGTGATGGATGAAAACGCCGTGCTGGGCCCCGTGGATCCCCAACTGGGCCAGTACCCTGCGACCAGCATCCTCAAGGTGCTGGAGAGGAAACCCATCCAGGAAATCGACGACCAGACCCTAATCCTGGCGGACGTGGCGGAAAAGGCCCTGAAGCAGGTGAAGGCCACGGTGAAAAACCTGCTTTTGAAGCGCATGCCCGAGGAACGGGCCGAGGAAGTGGCCACCCTGCTCTCCCAAGGCACCTGGACCCACGACTACCCCATCGACGTGAACCAGGCCCGAGAGATGGGCCTTCCCGTGAGCACCGAGATGCCCCTCGAGGTCTACGAGCTCATGGACCTCTACCCCCAGGCCCAGGGGGGCAAGCCCAGCGTGCAGTACGTGCCCATACCCTACCGCCACCAAGAGCCCAGGAGGCCTTAGGTGTTTCCCCTTTACGACATCAACCACGCCCGCCGGCCCGCTCTCGTGGTCAAGGGCCTGGTGCTCCTCAACGCCTTAGCCTTTTTCTGGCAGCTTTCCGTGGGATTGGAATGGTCCGCCCAGGGCTACGGCTTTATCCCCGCCTTATTCTTTCAAGACCCGGTGGGCCAGGGCTACCGCCTCCTCACCAGCATGTTCCTCCACGGAAGCTTTTTTCATATCCTCTCCAATATGTGGTTCCTGTGGGTTTTCGGGGACAACGTGGAAGACCGCATGGGACGCAGCCGCTTTCTCCTCTTCTATCTCCTGGGGGGAGTGGCCGCCGCCTTGGCCCAGGGGCTTTTCTCCCCCACTTCCACCCTCCCCATGATCGGGGCCAGCGGAGCGGTTTCCGCGGTGCTGGGAGCCTATTACGTCCTCTTCCCCAGGGCCTATGTGGTCTCCGTGATCCTCTTCATCCTTCCCCTCTTCGTCACCTTTCCCGCAGGCTTCTACATCGGGTACTGGGCCTTCCTTCAGCTTCTCCAGGGGCTTTTGGGCCTACCCGGGGTAGCCTGGTGGGCCCACCTGGGAGGGTTTCTCTTCGGCGCCCTCCTGGCTCGGCGCTTTGCCCCCAGGTGGCGGCGCTGGTAAACTTTGGCCCATGAAGGTAGCCGACCTGATGACCGCAAACCCCGAGACCATCGGACCCGAGGCCACCCTCGAGGAGGCCGCCCGGAAGATTCTGGAAAAACGCTACGGTAGTCTGCCGGTGGTGGACCAGGAAGGGCACCTCCTGGGGTTACTCCAGGTGGAAGAGCTCCTGCCTCATCCCGAGAACGTGCCCTTCTCCGATGTGGAGGCGCTACAGCTGTTTGGGGAATGGGTGGATGCGGATTTCTTGGAAGGGATCTACCAACGTTACCAAAGGACGCCCGTCAGGGCGGTCATGCGCACCGACCTCCCCCAAATCCATCCCGGGGATCCCGTGGGGAAGGCCCTCGAGGCCCTTCTGAAAAGCGGGATCCGCCATCTACCCGTGGTGGACGAAGGAAACCGACTGGTGGGCATCCTAACCCGTAGCGATTTCCTGAAGCTCATCCTAAGGAGGCAGTGATGCACGGGCCCGGGCATATTTTAGAAGTGTTCTATCTAATCCTGGCAGCGCAGGCCATGGCCTTCCTTTTCAAACGCCTAAACCAGCCCGTGGTTATCGGAGAGGTTCTGGCCGGCGTTCTGGTGGGCCCGGCCCTCTTGGGCCTGGTGCACGAGGGCGAGATACTGGAGTTCATCGCTGAGCTGGGGGCCATCTTCCTCCTCTTCATGGTAGGTCTGGAAACCCGGCTTAAGGACATCCTGGCCGTGGGCAAGGAAGCCTTCTTGGTGGCGGTCTTAGGAGTGGCCTTCCCCTTCGTAGGGGGATACCTATTTGGCCTCCAGATCGGCTTTGCCACCCTGCCCTCCTTGTTTTTGGGCACCGCCTTGGTGGCCACCAGCGTGGGCATTACCGCCAGGGTGCTGCAGGAGCTTGGGGTGCTCTCCCGCCCCTACGCCCGGGTAATCCTGGGGGCCGCCGTCATCGACGACGTGCTGGGCCTGATCGTGTTGGCGGTGGTGAACGGGGTGGCCAAAACCGGCCAGGTGGAAACCGGTGCCCTCCTCCAGCTCATCCTACTTTCCGTGGTCTTCGTGGGCTTAGCGGTCGCTCTTTCACCCCTCTTTGCCCGCTTGCCCCTGGAAAGGCTCCCCGTGGGTAGCCCCATGGGCTTCGCCCTGGCCTTGGGCATCGGCATGGCGGCCTTGGCCGCCTCCATCGGCCTGGCCCCCATCGTAGGCGCCTTCCTGGGAGGGATGCTCCTTTCCGAGGTGCGGGAAAAGTACCGGCTGGAAGAGCCTATTTTCGCTATTGAAAGCTTCTTAGCCCCCATCTTCTTCGCCATGGTGGGGGTACGGCTGGAGCTTTCCGCTCTGGTTTCTCCCGCCACCCTGACGGCGGGAAGCGTGGTCACGGTCATCGCCATCCTGGGCAAGGTGCTGGGCGGGTTCCTGGGGGCCCTGACCCAAGGGGTGCGCTCCGCCTTAACCGTGGGGGTGGGCATGGCCCCCCGGGGGGAGGTGGGGTTGATCGTGGCCGCCCTGGGGCTTGCCGCAGGAGCGGTCAACGAGGAGGAGTATGCCATTGTGCTTTTCATGGTGGTCTTCACCACCCTTTTCGCCCCCTTTGCCCTAAAACCCCTTATCGCCTGGACTGAAAGGGGCCTGCGCCAAGCTAAGGAATAGCCCGGTAGGCGGCATAGGCGGAAAGCACCTGGGCCAGGTACTCCCGGGGCTCATCCCGTTCCTGGAAGCGCAGGAAGGCATAAAGGTCGCCCTCCCGGGCAATGCCCCTGAGGGTGTAGCCGATGCCGCCGTTATAGGCGGTGACGGCGCAGGCCACTTGCTGGAGACCCCCGTAGGCGGCGCACCTGTCCAGAAGCCAGCGCAGGTAGCGGGCGGCGTAGCGGATGCTGGCCTCGGGATCAAAGGGATTGGCGGGATCCTCCCCCAGCATGCGGGCCACATCCGCCCAGGTGCTCCTTAGGAACTGGCCTAGGCCCAAGGCCCCCGTAGGGCTTACCGCCAGGGGGTCAAAGCGGCTTTCCACGTGGAGGAGGGCGTAAAGCAGGTTGGGGTCTAAGCCCTCCTTCCCCGCATATTCCTCCACCCACTCCCGGTAGGGGCGGGGATAGGCCAAGGCGGTGGACCAGGCTGCCCGGATACCCTCCCGGTAAGCCCCCAGGCGGTAAAGGAGGGGCACCAAGGCCGGCCAATCCTTGGGCCTTTGCCAAAGGGCATACCGCACCACCCCCCGGGCCCAGGCCTCCTTACCCCCCTGGCGGAGGGCCTCCACGATAGGCGCCTCTGGGGGTGGCGGAAGAGAAGGGGCAGGCGGAGGCGGCTCGGGTTCCTTGCCCAAAAGGAGGCCAAGCCCCCCCTTGAGGAGGGTAAAGGCCTCCCCTTGCACCCCGGCCAAGCCCAGCTCCCCCGCCAACACATAGGCCCTTAGGGCGGCGTCATCGGCGTAAGGACTGCTCCCGCCGGCCAAGGTGAGGTAAAGGGGAAGGGCCTCCCCCTTAAGGCCTTGCCGCTCTAGAAGCCCCGCAGCCCGCCAAAGGCCCTCGGGGGTGCTCCGCCGGTAGGCCTGTACCGCCTCGAGGGTCCTCCCCAGCTCCTCCAGAATGCGCCCCTGGGCGTAGCGGCTTTCCGGATGGTCGTAACGGGCCAGGGCTTCTAGGGCCTCCTCCTTCCGCCCAAGCCGCCAAAGGGCGTGGCCCAGACCCAGGTACCCCCGGGGGTCCTGCCCCGCCCACTCCCGGTAAAAGGGCAGGGCCTCCCGATAGCGCCCCAGGCGGAAAAGGGCCTGGGCGCGCAGGTCCGGGCGTTCCCCTTCAGGAAGAACCTTGAGGAGGGCCTCGTAGGCCCTTCCCCGGAAGAGAGCCAGCCAAAGCCGTTCCCCTTCCTCCAGGGAAAGGAGGGCCTCCACGGCCTCTTTATCTGGAAGGAGCCGTTCCCAGGCGGAAAAGGCCCGGGGGTCTTGGGCCTCCTGAAGGAGGCTGGCCGCCTTGCGCCAAGCCTCCCTGGCCTCAAAACCCGGTTCAAAGGCCCGCACCCCCTCCAGGAATAGGGCGTAGCGCCAGGCGTACTCCGCCCGCTCCGCCAAGGGTATCTCCTCCCGGGCCACAAGCAGCCAGCCCGAAAGCATCCGGGCATAACCCTCCCCCCCAAGGGCCACCTGGCGAATCTCTTCCACCTTTCCCCTTTCCAGGGCGGCAAAAGGCTCAGGAAGACCCTGGGCTCGGCAGGAAGCCAGCACCAGCAAAAGGAGCGGGATCCCGCGCACCCCCCCACCCTAGCAAAACTCCCATGAGAAGCCTAAAGGCCAAGCCCCGACCTTCGTCTAGAAGAGGCATTCCTTTCCTTAACGGAAGTCCCCCTGGCAGAACCCCCGGGCCAAGGCGTAGCCTGATAGGGCTTATGGCTATGGAAGGACGTATTCCCCCCCATAACCTCGAGGCGGAACAGAGCGTCCTGGGGGCCATTCTTTTGGATTCAGATGTGCTGGACGAGCTGGAAGGCCTCCTCCCCTCCCCCGAGGCCTTTTATGCGGAGGCCCACCGCAAGATCTATGCGGCCATGCAGGCCCTCAGGTCCCAGGGCAAGCCCGTGGACCTGGTTACCCTGGCGGAGGAGCTTTCCCGCCGGGGAGAGCTGGAGGCCCTGGGAGGGGTAAGCTACCTGGTCCAGCTTTCCGAGGCCACCCCCACCGCCGCCTATGCGGAGCACTACGCCCGCATCGTGGCGGAGAAGTGGACCCTGAGGAAGCTGATCCAGGCGGCGGGTGAGGCCATGCGCCTGGCCTATGAGGAGGCGGGAAGCCTGGATGAGATCCTGGACACCGCGGGCAAAAAGATCCTCGAGGTGGCCCTTACCCAAACAGACACCGAGGCCCGTTCCATTCGCGAGCTGGTCCACGAAACCTTTGAGCACATCGAATCCCTCTTTCAGAACAAGGGGGAGGTATCCGGGGTACGCACCGGCTTCAAGGAGCTGGACCAGCTCATCGGCACCCTGGCCCCGGGCTCCTTAAACATCATCGCCGCCCGCCCCGCCATGGGAAAAACCGCCTTCGCCCTCACCATCGCCCAAAACGCCGCCCTAAAAGAGGGGGTGGGGGTGGGGATCTACTCCCTAGAGATGCCCGCCTCCCAGCTCACCCTACGCCTTATGTGCTCGGAAGCCCGTATAGACATGAACCGGGTGCGCCTGGGCCAGCTCACGGACCGCGACTTCTCCCGCCTGGTGGACGTGGCGGGAAGGCTTTCCGAGGCCCCCATCTACATTGACGACACCCCGGACCTCACCCTGATGGAGCTTAGGGCCCGGGCAAGAAGGCTCAGAAGCCAGCACGACGTGGGCCTATTGATCATAGATTACCTCCAACTCATGTCTGGCCCTGGGGCCGGTAAACAGGGGGAAAACCGCCAGCAGGAGATCGCCGCCATCTCCCGGGGGCTAAAGGCCTTGGCCCGGGAACTCCACGTGCCCGTCATCGCCCTAAGCCAGCTCTCCCGGGCGGTGGAGGCCAGGCCCAACAAGCGCCCTATGCTTTCGGACTTAAGGGAGTCGGGTTGCTTAGCTGGCGACACCTTGGTCCAGCTGACCGACGGCTCAAGGAAACCCATCCGCGACCTGGTAGGCCGGTCGGGATTTCAAGTTCTGGCCCTTAACGAAGCTACCTTGAAGCTGGAAGCGGCCACGGTGAGCCGGGCCTTTGCTACAGGGGTAAAACCGGTCTTTGCCCTCACCACCCAACTGGGACGCCGGATCCGCGCCACTGCCAACCACAAATTCCTAACCCCTCAGGGATGGAAGCGCTTGGATCAGCTCCGCCCTGGGGAGTGGCTGGCCTTACCTCGGAAACTAGGCACGACATCCCAGCAAACCCTTAGAGATGAGGAACTTGCCCTCCTTGGCCACCTGATCGGAGATGGTTGTACCCTACCCCGTCACAGCCTCCAATACACCACGCGAGATCTAGACCTAGCCCAAGGAGTAGTTCAACTAGCCCTCGCGACGTTTGGAAACGCCCTTAATCCACGGATAAAGGCCGAACGAGGCTGGTTTCAGGTCTACTTGAGCGCAAGCCGACGTCTTGGGATGGGTATCCGCAACCCTCTGGCAAAGTGGTTAGAGGAACTAGGCATCTGGGGGTTAAAGGCTTCCCAAAAACGGGTACCCGAACCTGTATTCACCCAACCCCCCTCTGCCATCGCCCGCTTCCTTCGTCATCTTTGGTCAACCGACGGGTGCATTCACATCTTGGAAGGGAGAAGACCTTACCCAAGGGTTTACTATGCTACCAGTAGCGAACAGCTAGCCATGGATGTCCAGACCCTTTTGCTTCGCTTAGGAATTAACTCCCGTATTCGGCGCGTCTCACAGAAGGGAAAGGGCCGCGATCAGTTTCATGTCATCATTAGCGGACACCAAGATCTAAAAAGTTTTCTTGACCAGGTAGGAGCTGTGGGCTTACGTCAGGCTAGGGCTCTCAAGCACGTGGAGGCCTATCTTCAGAACCACAACAGCAATCCCAACCGGGATGTGATCCCAGTAGAGGTTTGGCTGCAGGCTGTGCAGCCCGCATTGCAGGAATCGGGGCTTTCTCGGCGTGAGCTTTACCACACCTTGGGTATAGCCTACGCAGGTAGCACCCTCTTCCGGCAAAACCTAAGCCGGGACCGCGCCTTGCGAATGGCCCACGCTCTGGAATGGGGAGCCTTAAGCCAAGTGGCCACTAGCGATGTCTACTGGGACAAGGTGGCCTCCATCCATCCGGACGGGGTAGAGGAGGTGTTTGACCTCACTGTCCCTGGTCCACACAACTTCATTGCCAACGACATCATCGTCCATAATTCCATTGAGCAGGACGCGGACCTGGTGATGTTTATCTACCGGGACGAGTACTATAACCCCCACTCGGAAAAGGCGGGCATCGCCGAGATCATCGTGGGCAAGCAACGCAACGGCCCTACCGGTACGGTGGAGCTTCAGTTCCACGCCGCCCACGTACGCTTCAACGACCTGGCCCGGGAACCCTAAGGGTGGCCCGCCCCCAAGAGGGTTGCCGCCCCCTGGGCCAGGGCTTCCTTGAGGTCCCGGTGGCCAAGGGCGAGGCCCAGAGAGAGGGCCTCGAGGTAGCTCTCCTCAATAAGGGCCACCTCTATGGCGAGGATCTTCTCAAAGGCCTCCACCGCCCCATAGATCTCCGCGCCCCGCAGCGCCGAGCGCATATGCTCCAAGGACAGCTCCTGGACGATGCCCATGGCGGGGACCATGGCCCTAGGGCCTATCCCCAGCCTGGCGTGCACCAAGCCAATCCGCCTGCGCCCTTCCGCATAGGCCCGGTCGTAGGTGCCAGAAAAGAGCTCGCTGTACCAGCGGATAAAGGTGCCGTAAAGCCGCTCCACCCTTCCAGGCACCGCATGGAGGATGGCCCCAAGCTCCTCATCCCGCCCCAGGTAGTCGTAAAAGGCCAAGGCTATCTCGGGAGCTAAGGGAACCATGAGGGCTCCCAGCTCCCGAAGCATGGCCGCATGCCCCTCGGTGAAACCGGTGCGGCGCTTGAGGAGGTCCAGAAGGGCCCCGGGGTCCACGGGACAAATGTACCCTCCCTGGCCCCCCCTCGTCCAGGGCCAAGGCCCCGGGGAGCCTGACCCCGGGGCCACCCTTTCCCAGCCCCCTAAACCTTGGGGTTCAGACCCAGCTGGGCCGCCACCTCCTTGCGCAAGGCCTCGGGGTCCAGCTCACCCCGGGCTGCCTTGAGGGCCTTTTCCCGGATTTCCTCGGCCTTAACGCCCGGGGGACCCTCGAGGGCCACCCTCCGCACCCCCTCTCCATAGGTCCTGGCCTCCTCGAGGCTGGGGCGCACCAGGCGCACCTTGGAATCGTAGAAGACCGCACTGCCCCCGGTGAGGTCCGTAAGCCCCACATCCTTTAGCACCGGGTCCACCCGCATGGCGGCGTTGGCGTGGATGCCCGTGGCCCTACGGGGATCGGCCTTGATCACCTGGCCGTTGATCTCTAGGTCGCTCGCCCCGTAGGCCCAGTGGCCGAATCCCAGGGCAAAGGCCAGGTGGCCGGGGCGCAGGCCCTCCATGACCTTCAGCTTGCCCACCATGGGTTTCTTGCCGAAGGGCCCCAGGTCCCAGACCCCCTCGGGATTGCTGGCGGAAACCACCTTGACCAGCTCCCCATCCTTGAAGCCCAGCCGCTTGGCATCCTCGGGGTTAATGGCGATGTAGTTCTCGGGGGTAATGTTGAGGAGCCAGTAGTTGGAAACGGTACGGCTCTTGGTCATGGTGATCCAGCGATGGGTGATCAGGGTCAGGTCAAAACCCTGCCCCTCATCCTGGATGGGCTGGTCCAGGGCATCCGTGTAGGGAGGGAAGAGGCGCGGCAGAGGCCAGTAGGGCTTGCCCGTCATGCTGTTCTTGCTCTTGGCGTGCTTCTCCAGGTACAGGTTGATCTGCCTGCCATAGGGGTTGGCCACCGTGCCATCGGGCTTAAAGGCCTTCTCAAAGGCCTGGAAGCGCCCACCCCGGTTCAAAACGTACACCGCCCGGCGGAAGAGGCTCTCATCCCCAATGGCCGCCTTCCACTTCTCCAGGTCAAACACCGAAGGAGGCAGGTGGCGGCGGGCCTTCTTGAAGATCTCCAGCTCCCGGTCATCGGCCTCGGGCACGGCCTCCGAGCCATCGGCCTTCTCCCCAAAAGCCAGGTTGGCCACCAGCTTCAGGTAGAAGTCCTCGGGCCTGCGGAAGGGCATGCCGTTTTTGAAGCCCTTCTCCCCAAACCCCGGCACGCCCAGGTACTCCGCCAGCGCCAAGAGGAAGGCCTCTGTGGAGATGGGCATCTTTTCCCCAAAGACCTCCACCTCCTCAGGGATGGGGGGAATGGCGGGCTGGCGGATGGTCTGCACCTTCCAGACCACGTTGGGGTGGCTGCCGTGGAACTCCCAGCGCTCAAGATAGGTGAGGTCAGGGATGATGTAGTCGGCATAGAGGTAGGTGTCCCCCACCACGATGTCAAAGGCCACGATAAGGGGGATCTTTTCCGGGTCCAGCATGGCCTGGATCTGGGTGTGACCAGCAGGCAGGGCGTAGGCGGGGGAGCCCATGTAGTGGAAGAGGATCTTCACCGGGTAAGGGTACCCCTGGGCGGCGGAGGGCAGGATCTCCTGGTAGACGTCGGAGCTATGGGGGAACCAGGGCCGCTTAGCCGGATAACCCTCAAAGAGGGTGGTCTTCTCGTAGTCCAGCTCGTGGCGGATCAGGCTGATGCCAAAGGGCTCCAGCTTCTTGGGGTGGAGCTTGTCCATGTAGAAGGGCCCTTCCGCCTTCTTGCCCACGATGTCGTAGGTGCTGGCCCGGACATAACCGCCATGGTGGTCGTAGTTACCGATTAGAGCGTTGAGGACGTTCCAGGCAAAAGCGTTATAGAAGCCGTTGCTGTGCTGGCTGGCCCCGCGGTGGATGTCCACCACAGCCTTTTTCCCATGGTTGGTGAACTCATAGGCCAGCCAGACGATGTCCTCCACCTCCACGCCGGCCAGATCGGCCCACTCCTCTAGCTTTCGGCTGAAGGCCTCCTCCCGCAGGAGTTGAAGGGCGCTCTTCACCCGAATGCCGTTAAGGGTGGTGTCCACGAAGAGGTCGCCGAAGACCGGCTTGTCCTCGCTCTGGGGGTCCACCGGGGTGGGCTTCCCCTGTACCAGGACCACGGGATGGTCAAAGACCACCTCCTTGCCCTCCAAGGTGCGGACCTCGGGGGCCATCCCCAGGTGGCTCATGCGCAAGAGCTTGGCGGGGAAGCCCTTTTCATCTATCTCCACCAGCCAGGTGGCGTTGGTCCAGCTGGGCTCACCGATGGCCTTGGCCGCTCCCTTGTTGGCGGCGGAGAGGAAGCGGGCGTCAAACCGCCCCTTCTCAAACATCCAGCGCATCATGCCGAAGGCCACGGCGGCATCGTATCCCGATTTGGTAGGGATCCACTTGGTGGCGTGGGCCACGCCCTTTTGGGCTCGAGGGTCCAGCACCACATACCTGAGCTTCCCCGTGGCCGCTCCCTGGGTCACCTCCTTCACCCTTAGGGGTGGGCCATAGTTCCCCTCAAAGATGTTGGCCCCCACGAAGATGACAAACTCCGCCCCCGTTAGGTCGGCTTGCCAGTAAAACTTCTCGCCCCCTGTCCAGGTGTACTCCCCTTTCTTCTCGTCGTAGGCTAGCTGGTAGCTCATGGCCTTGCCCGTGAAGTAAAGGGAACCCTGGCAGACCGTGGTGTGCCCGTGGAAGTTCACGGTACCCAGGCCGTTTTGGAAGAACCACTTGAAGAAGTCGCTCCGCCCAGCCTTAAGACGCCCGTAGGCGAAGACCACCTGGTTGTTCTTGGGCCCGAGGTCGGGATGGTTGGGGTCGATGAGGGTATCCAAATGGTCCTTGAACTCCTCCTTGAAGCGCTCCACCAGGGCCTTCTTCTTGGCGGGGTCCTTTTCGCGCCAGATCTCCTCCACCCGGGCCTTCATGGCCTTCATCACCTCGGGATCCCTCAGGGCCCAGACCTCCTTTAGACCCGGGTAAACCCGTTCGTCCCCAATCTCCGCAAAGAGCTTGCCCCCCTCAGCGATCTCCCTCACCGCCTGCTCAAAGGGGATCTCCTTCCACTTGCCGCTACCCCTTGGGCCCGCCCGCTTTAGGACCTTACGGAAACGGTAGGGGTCGTACACAGTCTGCAAACCCGTCTGCCCCTTGGGGCAGATGCCCCCATCCACCTTGGCCGCCTTCTCCAGGGGCGTTTCCAAGGGGAGATGAGGGTAAAGGGTCCAGGGGGCATAGGGGCTTCCGTCCATCTTGGCCGCCACCCCCTCGTACACCTTGACCTTGATGGGGCAGCCGGTGTTGCACTGCAGGCAAACCGTATAGATCTGGTTCTCCGGATCGTTCAAGGGGTAGAAGCCCGGAGCCTTCTGAGCCGCGGCCTCCGCCTGGGAAAGGAGCTCCGTGGCCTTTTCCCCCAGAAGAACCCCGCTTCCAGAAAGCACACCCAGCTTGATCAGTTCCCGCCGGGAAAGCATCACGCCACCTCCTTAAGAAGCCTGCCCTCAATCACGGGCAGGATGCGCACCAGCACGTAGGTCACGGTAAAGCCCAGGACCACGGAAAAGACCACCACGCTCCACTCAAACCACGTGGGAAAGTAGACAAAGGTGAGGCGGTGGTCATGGTAGGCATGCACCAGGCCCTCCAGCTTGGGGTGGACCAGGCTGGGAATCACCAGGTTGAGGCGGATGGCCAAGAAGGTAACCGCCACCAGGAAGCTGGCAAGGCCTATCGCCCCCAGGCGGCCCCGCACACCCCAAAGGAGAAGGAGAACGGGAACCACCACCCCAAGCAGGATGTGGAATACCCAGTACACGTACCAGAAAGGGCCAAAGAGGGTGTTCCACAGGGCCTTGAACTCGGAACCCACCCCATACCACATGGGGATGGAGTACTCCGCCCACTCCAGGAGGAGGTCAAAGAGGATGAGCCCCAACACCACCCGGCCCAAAAGAAGGCTTAGCTCCTTCCACTGTCCATCCTTCCTGGGCCAGAAGAAGACGTACACCGCTGTCATCAACGCCCCACCCGAGAGGAGGGCCCCCGTGAGGAAGAGGATGGGGTAGATGGGGCTATGCCAAAGGTCTTGGGCCACCACCGTGCCGAAGAGGGCGCCCACCCCCCCGTGGAAGGCAATGGCCAAGGGCACGCCGATGGTTCCCAAAACCCTAAGAATCCCCTCATCCCGGTGGATCTCCTCTTGGGTGAAGGGGGTCTTCCGGCCCCCTGTGAGCAGGCGGGCTAACAAGCCCGTAACTCCCCGGCGATCCGCATAGCGGGGCAGGTGCCGCCGCAGGGCAAAGTAAAGCTCCGAAAGAAGAAGGAGGCCATAGGCGGTGTACAGCCAGACCATCCAGGCCATCATGGAGCGGAAGTTGGGCCTCAGGTAGACGTAGTAGAAGCGCTCCAGGTGCCCCAGGTCAAACCAGATGGTGATGAGGGCCATGAGAAGGCTGGCCAAGGCCACCACCAGGGCCAAGGGAGCGATGGGCTCCAACCTGCGCACCCCAAAGACGTAAACCAGGGCGGATAGCAAGAAGGCTCCCGCTGACAGACCGATAAAGTAAATGTACGCGGCCACCCATAGGCCCCAAGGGACGTAGCTGCCGTAGCCCGCCAGCTGGTGGCCGGTGGCGAAGCGCAGGAAAAACCCCGCAAGGCCTATAGCCGCCAAAACCCCGTATAGGATCCAACCCCAAGCGCGCATCCTCGTCCTCCTTTACACCCTTCACACCAGGTAGTACACCCTAGGCTCTGTGCCCAGCTCCTCCTTAAGCCGCATGGCATTGGGCTGATGGATGAGCTGGAAAACCAGGCTTTCCGGATCGGAAGCATCCCCGAAGAAGGTGGCCCGGCCAATGCAGGTGGTCACGCACTGGGGCAAAAGCCCGTGTTCTAAGCGGTGCAAGCAGAAGCTACACTTGCGGGCGTTGCCCACAGGGCTAGAGGGAACCACCCCCTCCTTGCGCACATGCACCTCGCCCCACTCAAAGGTGGGGAGCTCCTCGTAAGGCATCTGGCCCTGGCCGGGGGTATCCTGCGTCCAGCTTTCCCCGAAGTCGAAGGTGCGGGCCTGATAGGGGCAGGAAACCAGGCAGTAGCGGCAGCCGATGCAGGCGTCGTAGTCGATCTCCACGATGCCGTCAGCCCGCTTCCAGGTGGCCCCCACCGGGCAGACAGGCACACAAGGGGGGTTGTCGCACTGCATGCAGGGCCGGGGCAGGAACCTCCAGCTCACCTCGGGATACTTCCCGATCTGTTCCTCAATCACCGAGCGGTACACCACCCCGGGAGGGAGCTTGTTTTCCACCGCACAGGACACGGTGCAGGCGTGGCAACCCACGCACTTGCGGGTGTCGATCACCATGACCCACTTGGGGGTGGTGCCCTTTTTTAGGGCTCGCTCCAGGTCCCGCTGCATGCGTACCAGAACATCCTCATACTCCAGCTCAGGCAGGATGGGCCCATCCGGGGGCCTTGGGGGAAGCTCCACCTTCACCGGCTCGGCCCCAGCCTTCACCGGCTGGCCTCCCAGCACCATGCCGGCAAAGACCGTGGAGGCCACCTTCTCCAAAAAGGCCCTGCGGCTTTCCATCTCGCTCATACCCCACCTCCAAGGGCAGCTTAGGAAAGGAAAATGCAGCCATCATCGGCGTTTCTCCGACAACCTGGCCGGACGGGTGTCCTCGGGAAAACACCTACAAGCTTCAGGACCATTGTCCCCCTCAGGCCCGGCATACTAAGGGCATGGCCCGGATCTGGCTTCTGGTGTTACTCCTCTTAGGGTGCGCCCGTCCCCCAGAGGCCGGCCCCTTGGCCCCCCTTCCCCAGATACGCCTCGAGGAGGAAGCCCCCTTGCGCGTCGCCATAGCGGGCATCCTCTCCCCCAAACGGAGCTACCCCTACTGGACCCTGGCCCAGACCCTCTGGCCTGAGGCCACGGTCCTGGGAAGGCGGGGCTACAAGGAGGTGCTGGAGCTCTTGCAAAAGGGTCAGGCCGACCTGGCCTTCCTGTGTACCTTCGCTGCGGCCAAGGCGGTGGTGGAGGGCTACGGGGAGGTCATCGCCAGCTCGGTTCCCGCACCCTGGACCCGGTACCGCAGCGTGGTCATCGTGGCGGCTAGTTCGGACCGGCGAAGCCTTGCCCACCTGGCGGGGGCCACCTTCGCCTTTGTGGACCCCCTTTCCAACACCGGCTACATCCGCCCCATCCAGGAGCTCAAAAGGTTGGGCTATCGGCCGGAGCAGTACCTGGGTCAAACCATCTTCACCTATGCCCACGACCGTGCGGTGGAGGCAGTAGCCCGCGGCCTGGTGGAGGCGGCGGCGGTGGACGGGATGGTGCTGGATGCCCTGGTGCGGAAGGATCCCGAGCTCAAGACCAAGATCCGGATCATCTGGGAAGGACCCCAGGACCCACCCCCGCCTGTGGTGGTGAGAAAGGGGCTAACCCCAAAGGCCAAGAAGGAGCTACTGGACCGCTTACAAGAAGCAGGGCAGCTTCTCGAGGTGGGGATAGCGGGTTTCGCCCCCGCCGATGACGGGGCTTATCGCCGTTTCTTAGAGGGATTTTAGGCATGAAGGGAAGTTTGCGCACACGCCTTTTGGCCACCTTCGCCCTGGGCATGCTCTTCCTGGGCGTGGGGCTTGGGGGAACCGCCTTTTTCCTGGTGAAGACGGGACTGGAAGCCAGCCTCGAGGCCCAAGGACGCACCCAGAGCCACTACCTGGCCCTTCAGCTGGAGGAGGACCTCCTTTTGAACGACCTTTACGCCGCCTTCCGCCAGCTGGAGGCTTTGAAGGGGGAAGGGGTGCTGGGCTTCATCCTGGACCCCAAGGGGGAGGTGCTGGTGCACACCTTCCCCGGGGGGTTTCCCCTAAACCTCAAAACCCTAGAGGGGCGCTTCCGCTTCCAGGAGGAGACCTATAGGCTCTACCGCAGTTCCATCGGGGATGGCGCCGTGGGCCTTCTGGCCCTGGCCTTTCCCGAAACCCCCCTTTGGCGGAAGCTGTCCCAGCTTCTCGTCCTGGGGGCCTGGATGGCCCTGGGGGTGGCGGCCTTGGCCTTCCTTCTGGTAAGCCGCGCTGCGGACCAGTTCCTTAAACCCTTAGAGGCCCTGGTCCAAGGGGTGCGGGCCTGGCAGGAAGGCAAGGAGGCCACCCTCCCCGATCCTGGCGGGGAGTTCCGGGTCCTCCACAAGGCCCTGGTGGCCTACCGGGAAGGGGTGCGGCAACGGGAGCAGGAACTTTCCACCCTGAACCAGGTGGCGGAGGCGGTAAACCGGGCGGAAACCCCGGAAGGGGTGCTGCAAAACGCCCTGGAGGCCCTGGCCCAAAGCGGCCTCTTCCGCTGCGGGGAGGCGTGGCTGGGAGAAACCCTGGTGGGCAAGGTCCTCTGCCCCTACCCGGAGTACGGGGACTGCCCCCTGCGCCAGAAAGGGCAAGGCCCCCACACCCTGGAGCTTACCGGAGCCCGCATTCTCCTGGACACCGAAGCCCCCCCGGCCTTCCTCGAGGCCATCAAGGCCCCCATAGAAGCCGGTCTCCACCGGGCCCGGTACACCCAGGCCCTAAAGGAAAGGGCCCAGGAGCGCTCCCAGCTCCTCAAGGCCCTCATCCAAGCCCAGGAGGCGGAAAGGGCCCGCATCGCCCGCGACCTCCACGACCAGATCGGCCAGATCCTCACGGGCATAGACCTGGGCCTTAAGGCGGTGAAGGAAGGGCGGCTGGAGGCGGTGCCCACCCTGCAGGAACTGGTGCGAACCGCCATCCAGGACGTGCGCCACCTCTCCCGTTCCTTGCGCCCCTCCGCCTTGGATACCCTGGGCCTCGAGGCGGCCCTGAAGCGCATGGCGGAAGAGTTCCAGGAACGGACCGGGATCCGGGCCAACCTCCTTTGCCGCCTAAGGGGCCGTCTTCCGGAAACCCACGAAACCGCCCTGTACCGGGTGGTGCAGGAGGCCCTTACCAACGTGGCCCGTCACGCCCAAGCAAGGCAGGTGTCCGTGGTCTTGCAACAGGAAGGGGACGAGATCAGCCTGGTGGTAGAGGATGACGGCCAAGGCTTTCCTCCCCAGGCCCAGCCCGGTTTGGGTATCCTGGGTATGCGAGAAAGGATCGAACTCCTGGGAGGCCGGTTCCAGATGGAAAGCCTTCCCGGCCTTGGCACCACCCTCTATGCCCGCATCCCCCTAAAGGAGGTGAAGGCATGATCCGGGTGTTTTTGGTGGACGACCACCCCGTGGTCCGGGCAGGGGTGCGCTACCTCCTGCAGAACAAGGTGGAGATCGTAGGGGAGGCGGAAACCGGCCAGGAAGCCCTGGCCAAGATCCCCCAGGCCAAGCCCCAGGTGGTGGTCCTGGACATCGCCTTGCCCGACATGGACGGCATCCAGGTGGCGGAAACCCTCAAGGCCCTCTACCCGGAAGCCCGGCTCCTGGCCCTGTCCATGTATGCGGAGCCGGAGTATGCGGAGCGCTTCCTCCAAGCCGGGGGCTCGGGGTACCTGCCCAAGGACGCCATCGAGCGGGAGCTGGAGGATGCCGTGCTGGCGGTGGCCCGGGGGGAACACTACCTGCCGCAAGGCCTCCTCTACCGCATGATCCAGGCCCAGACCGTCCGCAAACCCGGCCCGGAGGCCCTCACGGAAAGGGAACTCATGGTGGTCCGCTACCTGGCCCAGGGCCTCTCCTATAGGGAAATCGCCGAGGCCATGGGCATTTCGGAAAAAACGGTGGCCACCTATCGGGAGCGGGCCGCGGAGAAGCTGGGCCTGAAAAGCCGGGCGGAGCTGGTGCGCTGGGCGGTGGAGGAAAAGCTGGTGTGATGCCACCCCACCCCGGCTTGCGCCAGGGTGGGGTGGTATAAGGCCCTTCTACCGGCCTACCCCCAGGGAGAAACGGGACTACTCCGTGCTCACCCCCTGCTCCACCTGTTGGGCCACGGGCTCCACCATGCGGAAGTGCTGGGCGGGGTCCTCGAGGAGCCTCTCCAAGCGCCTGGCCTTCTCCTCCCGCTTGGCCTCCCTTAGGACCCGGATGTAGGCGGAAAGGAGCTCCTTCACATCCTCCACGCCCCTTAAGTCCAAAGGCTTCACCGCCACCTTGGCCCCCTTGGCCAGACGGCGCTTCATGGCCTCCTCGGTGAGGCCCATCTCCGGCCAGTGGCGGAGGTAGACCCGCCCCCCGGTCATGCCCGAGCAGATCCAGGGCCCAGGGTCCCCCAGGACCAAGGCCCGTCCCCGGGTCATGTACTCAAAGGCAAACCCCTTGGCCTGGGCCCGGGCAGCCAGGTTGCCGAGGTCATCCCTCAAGGGCCTTTCCGGCTCCCCGCCCAGGACCACATCCGCCCCGGAAAGCCGGATGCAGAAGCGGCTGTCCGCCACCCCCTCCACGATGAGGAGGCCCCCGATGGCCCCGTAGGCGAAGCTCTTGCCCACGGAGCCGTCCACATAGGCCCCATAGGGGTTCCGCCCCTTCAGGATGGCCACGGTGCCCCCAAAGGCACTCTTGGCCACCCCGTCTTGGGCCCCGCCCTCCACCACCACCTTGAGGCCCTCGAGGTTAAAAGCCGCCAGGCCATTCCCGGCCACGCTTCCCGCATCAAAGCGGAGCTCCACCTCCGCGTCAAAACCCTTGCCATAAAGGCGCCTTCTGGCGATCTCCCCCGCCAGGTGGGCCCCCAAGGCGCGGTCGGTGGAGTTCACCGGTCCCTCCTGGAAGACCAGCCTGCGGCTACCCTCCCCGTAGGCGGCCATCACCACCTCGGTGATGGTGCGGGTGAGCTGGTTCAAAGGCTTCCTCAGGACGTGGGCCGAGGTGTCCTTGAGCCATTCGGGCTCCTCCACCGGCAGGAAGAAGTAGGAAAGGTCCAGCTCCTCCAGGTGGTCCCGCTGGTAAAGGAGGTCCACCCTCCCCCTAAGCTCCCTTAAGGAACGGGCCCCCAAGGCGGCCACCAGCTCCCTTAGGGCCTCCCCCTTGGCCTCAAAGAAACGGGTGAGGTGCTCCACCGCCCGGTCCAGGTCCTGGGGCACAAAACGCTTCAGGCCATGGGCCAGGGCCTCCTCCACCGTCTCAATCTGGGTGGTGATGCCCACGTGGCAGGTGTCCAGCTGGCACCCCCGGCAGATGGTGCAACCGATGGCCACCATGGCCATGGTGGCCATACCCACCCGGTCCGCCCCCAGAAGCACCATTCGCAGCACGTCGTAGGCGGTCTTAAGGCCGCCATCCGCCCAGATCTCCACCCGGTCGCGAAGCCCAGCCCGCACCAAGGCCCTGTGCGCCCGCCGCACCCCGATCTCCACGGGAAGCCCCGCGTACTTAAGGGCGTGGAGCCTGGCGGCTCCTGTCCCTCCCTCAAACCCCGAGAGGGTGATGACATCCGCCCCCGCCTTGGCGATGCCCACGGCGATGGTGCCGATGCCGGGGATGACGGGCACCTTCACGGAGACCAGGGCCTTGGGGTTCACCGTCTTCAGCTCCTCTATGAGCTGGGCCAGGTCCTCAATGGAGTAGAGGTCGTGGTTGTTGGAGGGGCTGATGAGGTCCACCCCGGGCACGGCGTTGCGGGCGGCGGCCACCTTGGGGGAGACCTTCTTCCCCGGCAGGTGCCCCCCTTCCCCGGGCTTGGCCCCCTGGCCGATCTTGATCTCGATGACGGCAGCGGAGTTCAGCATGTAGGCGTGGACGCCAAACCGGCCCGAGGCCACCTGCTGCCCCCGCCAGTGGGTGTACTTGCCCAGCATGTCGGGGATCTCCCCACCTTCCCCGTTAATGCAAAGCATGTTGAGGCGCTTGGCCGCCTCCACGTAGGCGCGGAAGGAGGCCTCCCCTTGCGAGCCGAAGCTCATGGCGCTGATGACGAAGGGCAAGGAGTGCCCCCCCACGGAAAGGTCCACCTCCTCCGGGGAAACCTCGCTCCTTTCGGGGAAGCGCACCTCCAATAGCTGCCTGGCCGCCACCGGGCTTTCCCGCTCCAGGGAGCGGACCTTCTCCTGGAAGTGGCTATAGGGGGCCTGGCCGCTTGCCACCTCCTGGGCCGCTTTATAGATCCGGGGGTTGAAGCGGAAGTCCTTGGCGGGCATGACCTTCTCCGATCGGAAAAAGCCCTCCCGCTCCAAGAGGGTGCGCTCCAGCTCCAAAAAGCCATACCCCCCGGTTTCCGAACCCAGGAAGTTCCGGGTGCCAAAGAACTCGGCCAGCTCCGGCTTAAGCCCGATGGCGCTGAAGATCTTCCCGTAGCCCCGGAGCTCGTGGATGCCCATGGTGGAGATGACCTTCTCCAAGCCCTTGCGCAGGGCCTCGAGGACCCCCGCCACCCCCTTCCTCCCCTCCAGGGAGCGGGCCTTCTCCTCAAGAAGCCAAGGGGCCACCGCCTCCGCCCCCAGGCCCAGAAGGAAGGCCACGTCGTGGAGGTTCCTCACCCCCCCGGAGTGCACCAGGATGGAGGTGCGCCGCCTTAAGGCCACCCCCTCGGCATCCCGCTGCAAAAGGGCCCGATTCACCGCCGCCAGGGCTAAGGCGATGTCGATCCATACCCCCCCTTGGAAGGCCTCTCGGTCGGAGAGGATGAGGACCTCAGCCCCCTCCTTCACCGCCCTCACCGCCTCCTCCTCCAGGCGCCTAAGCCCCGCCAGCAACCCCTCCTCCACGCTGAAGCGGGGTACCAAGGTGGCGGTCTGGAAACGGGCCTTTACCTCCTCTAAGGTCAGGGTGCCAAAGCTTTCCGCCAGGCCCTGGTCCTCCTCCAAGACGATGGGCAAAAGAAGCTCCTCCACCCTGCCCCCACCCCGGCCGTCGGGCAAGGGGCGGCGGCCCAGGAGGGTGCGGGTGGAGAAGTGCTCGATCTCCCGCTCCCGGTCGATGGCGGGGTTGGTCACCACCGCCACGGTTTCCTTGAAGAACTCGGAGAGGTTGGGCTTTTCCGGGTTCAAAGCGGCCAGGGGGCCGTCGTAACCCAGGGAGCCGATGGGCTCATTGCCGGTTTTGGCCAGGGCCTCGAGGTAGGCCCCGTCCCAGCGGTCCCAGCCAAAGGCCCGCTCCAGGCCCAAGGGGGGCGGGGCGGGCTTCTCCTCCACCCTCACCTCGCTTCCCCCGGCCACGGGGGGCGGGGCCTGGCGGATGGGCCCCGAGAGGTGCACCCGGTACCCCGCCACCGGGGTGCGGGCGGCGATGCGCTCCAGCACCAGGCGCTGGTGCCGGTCAAAGGGATAGACCTTGGGGCCTTCGGGGGTGAGGCGCAGGTACACCTTTTCCCCAGGGGCCAGAGGCTTGGGCTCGGTCACGAACTCCTCGGCGTTGAACACCCCCCTTTCCGAGGAGAAAACGATCTCGTAAGGGGTTTCAAACTGCCAAAGGGGCCTTAGGCCCATGGCGTCGGTGGCGAAGACCGCCTCATCCCGGTAGCGGCTTACGATGGCGGCAGGCCCCTGGGCCAAGGGGCCGAAGCGTTGCCTTAGGGCCAGGTAGAGGTCCTGAAGCTCCGGGGCCAGGCCCTTCACCTCCCCCAGCACGGGAGGGAAGACCAGGTCCATGGCCTCGGGCAAGGAGAGGCCGTAGCGGTAGATGAGCCCCTCCAGCATGCGGTTTAGGTCCTGGGAGTCCGAGCCCCCGGTGCGGGGGATGCCCAGGTAGTCCAGCTCCCGCCTCAGGCGCTCAATGGTGTTGATCTCCCCGTTGTGGCCCAGAAGGCCAAAGGGCTGGACCTGCTCAAAGGTGGAGAGGGTGTTGGTGGAGTAGCGGTTGTGGCCCAAAGCCACGGTACTCTTGAACTCGGGCCGGGAAAGCTCGGGGTAGTAGCGCTTTAGAAGCTCCGCCGCCCCCCGCACCTTGTAGACCACGCTATAGGTGGAAAGGGATACCACGTGGACGGGGAAACCGGCCTCGAGCCTCAGGCCCAGCTCCCACAAGGGGCCGTCCCCATCGGGGCTAAGCCCCGCCACCTGAAGGAAGATGGGCTCGGTGCGCCGCCCCACCGGCCCCAGAACCTCGCTCACCACCTCCCCCCGGCGGAAGAGGACCGGCCGCACCCCCAGGGCCTGACCCTCCCGCCTCAACAGGTCATAAAACTCCTCGAGGCGTTCTGCCTCGCTCTTGGGCAGGAAGAAATGCCCCACGAAGAAGCGGGGGTTAAAGGCCAGCTCGGGTTCCAGCCCCGCCTCCTCCAGGAAGCGGGCCCATAGCTCCCGGGGAATGTCGGTCTGGATACCTGTCCCATCCCCTTCTCCCCGGATGGCCCCCGCCCGGTGGGCCATGCGGTACAGGCTTTCCAGGGTCCTCCGCACGATGCGGTGGGAGGGCTTGCCGCTTTTTTCCGCCATGGCGATGATGCCGCAGGCATCCTGGCCTAGGGGGATATCCGGGTAGGCTTCCTTCCAGGTCATCTTGGGGCTCCTTCTTTACGCTTGGGGTTTGGTGTAGGCAAAGGTATGCGCGTCGTTCCCAGGATTATACAGCCCCCCGGGGGTAGGGTCAAGGCGGGTTCCCACAGGCCGTCCCACCCCGTCAGCCCGGCCAAACCGTTAGTATGGGGGTAAATGCGGGTAGCCCTTTTCATCACCTGCCTGGCGGACCAGTTCTACGCGGAAGCGGGGGTGGCCACGGTACGCCTCCTCAGGGCCCTGGGGGTGGAGGTGGATTTTCCCCAGGAGCAGACCTGCTGCGGCCAGCCCGCCTTCAACGCCGGCCACTGGAAGGAGGCCCGGTCCCTGGCCCGGCGTACCCTAGGCATCTTCCAGGATGCCGAGTACGTGGTCCTGCCCTCGGGAAGCTGCGCCAGCATGGTGAAAAACCACTACCCAGAGCTCCTTCCCGGGGACGGGGAAGCCCTTGGGCTTTCGGAGAAGGTCTACGAGCTCTCCCAGTTCCTGGTGCGGGTGCTGGGCGTGTCCCAGCTGGGAAAGGGGCTTTCAGGGAAAAGGATAGCGTACCACCACGGCTGCCACGCCCTAAGGGAGCTGGGGGTTAGGGAGGAACCCCTTTTGCTCCTGGAAAACGCCGGAGCGGAGATCCTCCCCTGGGAGGCGGCGGAGGAGTGCTGCGGCTTTGGGGGGCTATTTTCGGTGAAGCTCCCCGAGGTCTCCCTGGCCATGGCCGACCGCAAGCTTTCCACCCTGCCAGAGGCGGAGGTCCTCACCTCCACGGACGCCGGCTGCCTCCTCCACCTTTCCGGACGCATGGGCAAAGGGGGAAGAAACATGCGGGTGGTTCCCCTGGCCACCCTCTTGTGGGAGGCGTATGCAGGCTAAGGCCAAGCTCTACCCCAAGGAAGCCGCCAGGCTCTTAAGGGAAAAGCCCGGGGTGCGGGAGGCGGTCACCGGGGCCACCCTGCACTTTGAGGAAGGCCGCAAGAAGGCCTACGGGGAGATGGACGCCGAGGCCTTAAGGGAAAGGGCCAAGAGGGTGAAAGACCACCTTCTCACCCACCTGGACCAGTACCTGGAGTTGGCGGAAAAGCGGCTACGGGAAAAGGGCGTCCAGGTGCACTGGGCGGAAGGCCCTGAGGAGGCCCACCGCACCTTGAGGGAGATCGTGGCCCGCCACGGGGTAAAGCGGGCGGTGAAGGCCAAGAGCATGCTCACCGAGGAGCTTGGGGTAAACCCCCTTTTGGAGTCCTTGGGGGTGGAGGTCTTTGAAACCGACCTGGGGGAGTATCTGATCCAGCTTCTCGGCGAACCCCCCAGCCACATCGTGGGCCCGGCCATCCACCTCTCCCTTCCCGAGATCCAAAGGCTCTTCCATGGGCGCTTCGGCACCCCCCTGGACGCCTCCCCCGAGGCCCTGGCCGCCGTGGCCAGGAAGGTCTTGCGGGAAGCCTTCCTCACCGCCGAGCTGGGCATCAGCGGGGCCAACTTCCTGGTGGCGGAAACCGGCACCCTGGCCCTCATGGAAAACGAGGGGAACATCCGCCTTTCCACCAGCCTTCCCAAGGTGCACGTGGCCTTTGTGGGCATAGAAAAGCTCCTTCCCCGGCTTGCCGACCTGGCCCTCTTCCTACCCCTTACCGCCCGGGCGGCCACGGGGCAGCGGCTTTCCACCTACGTTTCCCTCATCCAGGGCCCGGCGAAAGAAGGGGAGGAGGGCCCAGAGGAGGTGCACGTGGTCCTGGTGGACCACGGCCGCACCACCCTGCTCCACGACCTCGAGGCCTGGGAGGTGTTGCGGTGTCTCCGCTGCGGAGCCTGCCTCAACGCCTGCCCCGTCTACCGCCAAACCGGGGGGCACCCCTACGGCTACGTGTACTCGGGGCCCATCGGGGCGGTCTTGGACCCCGGGCTTTTGGGCCTCGAGGAGGCCTACCCCCTCCCCTACGCCTCCACCCTTTGCGGGGCCTGCTATGAGGCCTGCCCGGTGAAAATCCCCATCCCCAAGCTCCTCCTCACCTGGCGGAAGCGGGCGGTGGAGCGGGGCCTTGCCCCCACCTGGGAAAGGGGCGCCATCCAGGCCTTTGCCAAGGTGATGGAAAGCCCCACCCTCTACCGGCTCTTCTCCAAGGCCTTGAGGGGTCTTCCCCTGCCCCAGGACCTCCTTCCCCTCCTAAGGGCCTGGACCGAGGGGCGGGGCCCCTTGAAGCCCAGCCCCAAGCCCTTCCACCTGCTTTGGCAGGAACTCAAGGAGTAAGGCCATGGACGCAAAATCCCGCATCCTAAGCCGCATCAGGCAGGCCCTTAAGGGCATGCCCAAGGCCCTTCTTCCCGAGCACCCCCACCCGGCCTCCCCCCAGGACCCCTTGGCCCTTTTCCTAAAGCGCCTGGCGGAAAACGGGGCCGAGGGCCACCTCCTGGACGAGGAAGGGGTGAGGAGGCTTCTTGCGGACCTGGCCCAAGGGCTTCCCGGGGCCGCTTATGGCAAGGGGGTTCCCTCCGCCTTCCGCCTCCTGCCAGAAATCCCTCCCGAAGAAGCCCCCTTAGGGGTGTCCCGCGCCCTCTTCGCCGTGGCGGAAACGGGGACGGTGGCCCTCTCCTCGGAGGATGGCAGGAGGACCCAACTCTTACCCCCCGTTCACCTGGTCCTGGTGGAGGAGAAAAGGGTCTACCCCAGCCTCCTCGAGGCCCTCTTGGACCTGAAATCCCTTCCCAGCGCCCTAGGGCTCCACTCCGGCCCCTCCAAAAGCGCCGACATTGGCCAGGTGATGGTGAAGGGGGTGCATGGCCCTGGGAGGCTGGTGGTGGCCGTGCTTCAGGGCAGTTGGTAGGCGGGAGGCGGGGAAAGCCTTCTAAGGTTCAGGCGAAGCCCTCTCTCATCCCGCACGAAGATGGGCCACCACACGAAGCTGGCCCTGCCAGCGATGGCCTCCACGGGCACGGGTCCAAAGGTGCGGGAATCCTCCGAACCCCCCAAGGTGCGGTTATCCCCCATGACCAGGTAATACCCCTTCTTGAGCCGAATGCGCCCCACCTCGCAGGCCTCGGTGAAGCGGCTTCGGGCCAAGACCTCTTCCGAGGGGGGCAGGAGCATCTCCCTAAGGGGCCTTAGGTAGGCGGGCAGAAGCTCCACGGGGAAATCCCCCTGCTGGGTGAGGAGGCGGGTCATCCGCCCGTCCTTATAGCACACCCCCGGAAAGGAATCGGGCCAGGGGGCGATGCGGTCGGTGATGTGCCTTTCGTCCAGGGGTTTGCCGTTGATGTACACCACCCCCCGCTCCACATAGACCTCATCCCCCGGCACCGCCACGATGCGCTTGATGAAGAAGGCCCTGAAGCTAAAGCCCAGGATGGGAAAGCGGGCGGTGGCGTTAGGGGTACCTTCGGGAGGCTTGAGGATGGCAATCTCTCCCCTTTTCCACTCCATCAGGCCAAAGCGCACCAACCAGGTTTCCCACTTGGGCACCAGAACCCGCTCCCCGTTTTGCAGGGTGGGAAACATGCTCTGCCCCACCACCCCCACGGTGGTGAAGACAAAGGTGGTGACCAAAAACGCCACCAGAAGGGCTTCTCCCACCTGGCGGAACCACTCGCGAAAAAGATAGTCCCAAAACGCCTTCATACCCCTCCTACTCTACCCGTTATGGCTTGCCTGGCCGCCTTGCGCCCTGCTTCCACGATCTCCTCCAGGCGGCGGAAGTCCTCAATGCCCACCCCGGGCAGGCTGGGCCTCACGTACACCTCCGGGGCATATAGGGTGAGGCGCACCGAGGTGAGGTGTAGCTGCATCAGGTCCACCGCCCGCCGGGCCAAGGCCAGAAGCCCCTTGGGGGCCTCCTCCACCCGGCGCTCGGGGGTCACGTCCACGGCATAGACCTCCGTGGCCCCCAGGAAGCGGGCGGCATCCACGGGAAGGTTATCCAAAACCCCGCCGTCAAAGAGAAGCTGCCCCTCCCGTTCCACCGGGGCCAGAAGGCCAGGATAGGCCGCCGAGGCCAAGACGGCGCTGGGGAGATCTCCTTGGGTGAGGAAAAGGAGCCTACCCGAAACCACGTCCACCGCCGTGACCGCCAGGGGCCTTTTAAGCTCCTCAAAACGCCCGGGCAGGTGCTCCGCCAGGAAATCCTTGAGCTTCTTGCGGGAAAAAATCCCCTCCCTGGGGGAGAAGCCCAAAAGCCCCAGCCAGGGAGTCTTGCGGGCGATGGCCAGCATCTCCGCCGGGGTCTTGCCTGCGGCGTAGAGCGCCCCCACGATGGCCCCCATGCTGGTCCCGGCCACCACCTGAAACTCCAAGCCCGCCTCCAGGAAGACCTCGAGGGCCCCTACATGGGCAAGCCCCCTGGCCCCCCCACCGGAAAGCGCCAAGCCGCGCACGCCAAAAATCCTAACGGCTTCTGGGTGAAAGACGTGAGGGCTGGATATAGTGGAGGCGGTGAGCCTGGCGGGGAAGGTCCTTTTGAACCGATACCGGGTGGTGCGCCCCCTGGGCCGGGGGGCCTTGGCCACCGTCTACCTGGCCTTTGACCGCTATGGCACCCCCTATGCCCTCAAGGTCTTCCCCCCGGGGGCCGAGGCCAGGCGCAACCGGGAGTTTTGGGTGGGCCAAAGGCTTTCCCATCCCAACCTCAACCCGGTCCTGGAGAGCCTGGACCTGGAGGAAGGCCCCGCCCTCCTCCTGGCCTACGCCCCCGGGGAGGAGATGGGGCGCTGGATGCTCCGTAGTCCCGGCAGAAATCGGGCCCTTTTCGTCTTCCGCCAGCTCCTCCTGGCCCTGGCCCACATGCACGGCAAGGGCCTGGTGCACCGGGACGTGAAGCCGGAAAACATCATCGTGGCGGGAACGGACGAGGCCAGGTTGGTGGACTTTGACCTCTCGGGACCGGCCCTCGAGGCCTTCAAAAAACCCTTAAGGCTGGGCACCCTTCCCTACCTGGCCCCCGAACAGGTCCTGGGGCAAAGCCCTGGCCCCGAGGCCGACGTCTACGCGGCAGGGGTCATCCTGTACTGGGTCCTCTCCGGAGAGCACCCCTTCGTGGGGGGACCGGAGGAGGTGCTCCTCGGCCACCTGCAAGGGGCCGTGCCCCCCATACCGGGCCTGGGCCTCGAGGAGCAAGGCTATGTAGAACGCCTCCTGGCCAAGTCCCCTAAGGAGCGGTTTCCCTCGGCAAGGGAAGCCTTGGACGCTTTCCCCTTTTAAATGGCCGCTTGCCTTATCCTCTCCACCCTCCTAGGCTCCGCCCTCTTTGCGGGCCTGGGAGAGGTGGCGGCGGGAAGGCTTTTGGTGGAAGGGGGCCACTGGGCCCTGGTGGTGGCTCTCAGCGGGCATAGGCTCCGTTGGCCAAAAAGGTGAGGATGCCCGCAAGAAGCCCCTGGGCCACCCTCTCCCGGTAGGCGGGGTCGGCGAGGCGCCGCCCCTCCACCACATGGTCCCCGAAGCCGATCTCCACCAAGACGGCAGGGACCTTGGCGTAACGAAGCACAAAGAGATCCCCCGGAAAACTCCCCCGGTAGGGGCTCCCCGTGACCTGGGAAAGGTGCCGCCCCAGGGTTTCCGCCAGGCGCTGGCTGTAGCGCTGGTTGGCTTGGGCCACGATGTCGGAAAGGATCCTCTCCGCCACGGTGCAGGCCTCCTGGGTCAGGCGCTTTCCCAACTCCCCCCCGCCGTTTTCCCGGATCACCTGGGACAAGACCCTAGCGTCCTGGGCCCGGCCAAAGTAAAACACCTCCACCCCCTGGGCGGTGCGGGTGGGTGTGGCGTTCACATGAATGGAGATGAAGAGGTTCACCTGGGAACTATCGGCCATGGAAGCCCGCCGGGAAAGGTCCTCCCGTTTATCGGGGGAAAGGTGCATGTCCCGGTCCCGGGTGAGGCGCACCTCTATCCCCTCCCTCTCCAGAAGGCGCTTAAGGCGCAAGGCCACATCCAGCACCACCTCCTTCTCCACCACATGCCCCACCATCCCCGGGTCTATGCCCCCATGCCCCGGGTCCAGAAGGACCACGGGTTTCGGCGGCTTGGGAGGCCGGTTGCGGACGGGGTCCGGGGCAGGCTTGGCTGGGGAAGCCGCCTCTTTTTTCAAGGTCAAGTCCACCACCAGCCGCTCGGGGTCGGTATAGCGCACCACTTTAGCCTCCACGGGCCCTTTCAGGCGCACCACCACCCGCACCCCCTCCCCCTCGGAAACGGTCTGCACGGAAACCACCTCCGGGGAGTTCACCACCTGGTCCAGGGGGGCCACCTTTATCCCCTTAAAAACCACGATCAGCTGGTCCTGCTCCTGGGAAAGGCTAGGTTCTATCTCAGCCTTAGGTAGATCAAACACCAAACGGGTGAAGCCCTCATGCACCCCCACCCGGGGAAAGGCCAAGGCCAGGTTCCATACCAAGGCGAAAACCAGGAGGAATACCCGCATCCACGCCCATTCTAGCGGGATAGATGAAAGCCTGGTAAAATCCGGCTCATGACCAAGAGGGTTGTGATCCACCACCTGGTAGGCCACCGCTTCCTGGGCATCAACGAGCAAGGGGACAAGGTGATGATCGACGGGGACCAGCCCGCCACCGGCCCCCGACCCATGGAGCTCCTCCTCATGGCTCTGGGGGCCTGCACCGCCTACGACGTGGTGGACATCATGAAGAAAAAGAAGCAACCCCTGGCCCGCTACCGGGTGGAGGTGGAGGGCATACGGGCGGAAACCCATCCCAAGCGCTACACCCACATCACCATCACCCACATCGCCTCGGGACCGGGGGTGACCCTGGAGGCCCTCGAGCGCGCCGCCCACCTCTCCCACACCAAGTACTGCTCCGTTTCCGCCAGCCTCAACGCCGAGATCACCGTAAAGGTGGTGCTGGAGCCCTGGGAGGAAGACCAAGAGGCCCAAGGCTAAGCGCCATGCTCCTGGCCATAGACATCGGCAACACCTCCACGGTCCTGGGGGTCTTCTCCGGGGAGGACCTCATCGCCCACTTCCGCATCCACACCGACCGGATGCGCATGGAAAGCGAGTACCGGGTGGTGTTGCAAAACCTCTTCGCCCTGGAAAACCTCCCTCCCCCCAAGGCCGCCCTCCTTTCCAGCGTGGTGCCCCCGGTGGAAAGGGAGATGAAGGAGGCCATAGAGAAGCTTTTTGGCATCCGGGCCCAGGTGGTGGACGCCGAGGCCACGGGGCTGGAGGTGTGCATAGATAACCCCAAGGAAGCCGGCACCGACCGCCTGGTGAACGCCGTGGGCGCTTTGGGCTACGAAAGCCCCACCGGCCGCTACATCGTGGTGGACTTCGGCACCGCCACCACCTTTGACCTGGTGGAAGTTCCCAACCGCTACCTGGGCGGGGCCATCACCATCGGCCCCCAGACCGCCGCCGACGCCCTGGCGGCCCGGACCGCCAAGCTTCCCCGTATAGACCTGGTCCCCCCCCCTCAGGTGGTGGGCAAAAACACCCTGGACGCCCTGCGCTCAGGCCTGGTTCTGGGCTATGCCGCCTTGGTAGAGGGCATGGTGCGCCGCTTCCAGGAGGAAGCCGGGGAGGCCCTGGTGATCGCCACGGGAGGCTTTGCGGAAACCCTGCGGGACCTCTGCCCCTCCTTTGACGTGGTGGACGAGGACCTAACCCTTAAAGGCCTGCTTCGCATCCACAAGGGGCAAGGGTAAACCAGTACACCCACCGTCCCTCCTCCATAAGAAGGGCGTAGCGGTGCCCCTCCACCCGGTAGCACCCTAGGTCCCGCCAAAGGCCAGGCCGCTCCCGCAGGAAAACCCTAAAGGGGGTACCCTCCTGCTGGGCCAGAAGAAGCCGCAGGTTTCCCCCTATGGGCTCCTGGTTTCCCCGCTTACCCTCGCCCTGGTAGAGTATGCGGCCATCGGGCAAAAACACGTTGCGGTACCCCGACTCCCCCCGGTCCACCAGGAGGCTACGCCTCCCAATCCCCTTCCGGGTCCGGTGGTAGGCCAAGACCTCGCTCCAGCTTAAGCTTGACACCGCCCTTTCCCCCGGCTATCATCCTAAGTGCCCGGTCGGACGCCCCCGACCCGGCAACAACCTAAGGCCCCGTGGTGTAGTTGGTTAACACACCCGCCTGTCACGTGGGAGATCGCGGGTTCGAGTCCCGTCGGGGCCGCCAGGCCGAGGTAGCTCAGTTGGTAGAGCATGCGACTGAAAATCGCAGTGTCGGCGGTTCGATTCCGCCCCTCGGCACCAGCAGGAAAGCTGGACTGCCCTCTTAGGGAGGGCAGTTTTTCTTTTCCCCATCCTGGGTTGCCATTTTTGCTACACTACCCCTGAAGGAGGTGGGAACCTGCGGGAAACCCCTTTAGATTCCGGGTGGGTATTCGGATAGGGCATTTTTCGGCGCAAAGAGCCTTTATTCTAGGGTATTGCCGGTGAAATTTTCGGGGTGTGTTCAAGCTGGTGCATTGGTGGACTGTGAGGGCCTAGGCCCCGCAGTCGCCTTGTTTTTTTGAGGCCTTGTATTCCCCCCAAACCCGGAAGGTTCCCCCTCGCCCAACAGGGTACTACCCAGCTGGCCAGGGATGTGCTAGGCTGGGTAGTATAAATCTGACTCACTCCCAGAAACTGTTAAAGTAATGGCGATTTTCACCGTTATGATACCTATTCTTTACCTCTTGACAGTATTGACAGACCCCCCTAAAGTGAAAGACAAGCAAACGGGGCCAACCCCCCGGAAGCTTTAGGAAAAGGAGGGATGAAGATGAAGAAGCTGATCGCTAAGGTTCTGGCACTTCTCGGCTCTCTGGTGGCTTTGGGACTGGCGGCTGGGGCTAGCTCACACTGGCAGTAAAAACGGCCAAAATCTGGCCGTTTTTTTCTTTTGGGCCCCCAGGGTGGGGGCTTTGTGCTATCCTTAGGCCAGTATGCTCCAAAAGCTCCGCCGCCTGGAACTGCCCCCACCCAAGGTGTTAGCCCTCATCTCGGCTGTCTTTGTAAGCTTCCTGTTGCTGGAAGGCTATCTAATCCTGCACTACGGGTTCAGTCTTCCCCCACCAGGCTTCTCCTGGTTTGACCTCCTTTTCTGGGCCGCACTGGTCTTCTGGAGCGTGCGGGTGGAGATCCGCCTTCCCCTAAGCGCCAGCATGAGCCACCTTTTCCTTTTCGCTCTGGCCTTGGTAGTCCTCACGCCACCCTGGTTTGCTCCACTATGGGTTTTTCTGTTCCAATCCAGCGGTAACAGATGGTACAAGCAGCTATTTAATCGCTCCCAGGATGCCCTGGCCACCCTGGCCGCCGCCCTGGTTTGGCAATTTTTTCAAGCGAACCCCTTCATTCTTGGAACTTTCAACTTAAGTTCTGGCGCAGGAATAAGCTTAGCCTCAGTTACCTTTTTCGCAATTAATATAAGTTTAATGACCCTGGTTATTCATCTCGCTAGCGGTACCCCTATCCGAGAAATCTGGCGGAAAAACTATGGTTGGTTAGTAGCCAGCTATTTTCTCCTCTCCCCCTTCGCCTTGCTTATGGCCCAGGCCTACAAAACCCCGCTTATCGGTGGCTGGGGGGGCTGGACGATCCTTTTTTTCCTGGTGCCCTTGTACTACAGCCGTTTCTACTGGGACGAGAAGGTGCGGCTGGAGCAGGCCTTTGACACCACCCTTGAAGTCCTCATGCACGCGCTAGAGGCCAAAGAAAGGGAAACCCGCCTGCACTCCGAACGGGTGGCCGATATCGCTTCTGACATAGCGCGGGCTTTATACCAGGACGAAGCCAAGGCTCAGGAGATCTACCGGGCCGCAAGGCTTCACGACATCGGCAAAATCGGCATTCCCGAAGCCCTTCTCCTTAAGCCCGACAAGCTCACGCCCGAGGAATACCGGATTGTGCAAAGCCACACCACCAAGGGGGCTGAGCTCCTGAAGCCGGCGGAGAAGGTGGCCTTTGGGCCTGTGGTCTACAACGTGATCCTCCACCACCACGAGCGCTGGGATGGCCGCGGGTACCCCAAGGAGCTGGCCGGACACGAAATCCCCGAGGAGGCCCGCATCGTGGGCCTGGCCGACGCCTACGAGGCCATGACCGCGGGCCGCCCTTACCGGCCGGCCAAGTCCTCGGAGGAAGCCTTAAACGAAATCCAAAGCCTTTCCGGTATCCAGTTTGACCCCAAGCTGGTCAAGCTCTTCACCCAGCTTTGGCACGCGAACCCCATCTGGCGTGACCGCGAAGCTTACCTGAAAGCAAAGGAGGGACCCTTATCACGCTCTACCTGGCCGCAGCCCTATTCGGAATCGGCCTCGCCCTCGCCCTCGGAGCCAAACCCAAGGACCTTGGGGGAATAGAGTTAAGGGTGCCTTGGGCCTTCCTCCTGGCCGCCTTGGCCGAGGGGGGGTTGGCCTACGGAACCTACCGGGGCCTTTTTCAACCCGAATGGGCCGGGCCCTTGGCGAAGGTGCTGGTCCTCCTCCTGGTGGGGTACGGGCTTTACCGGAACCGGCACCTGAAAAGCCTCTACCTGGTGCTCTTGGGCCTTGCCCTGAACGCCCTGGTCATCTTCGCCAACGGGGGCCATATGCCGGTGAGCCTGGACGCCTTGAAAAAGGCAGGCATAGAAGGCTGGGAGGAGCTTCTCAAGACCCGGGGCGACGCCGTGCACAGCCTTTTGGATGAATCCACCCACCTTCCCTTCCTGGGGGATGTCATCGCCCTGCCACCCTTGCGCAAGGCGGTAAGCCTGGGGGACCTCTTCATTCTGGCGGGAATCGTTGGGGTGGTGGTGGAAGGGGCCCTAAGGGCCGGGGGAAGACGGCTTTCCAGGCGTCAGGCAGCCTTTAGGGTCCTGGTTTTTCTCCTGCTGGTTTTCGTTCTCCTTACCCTCCGCACCTGAGCCCAGCCTACTCATGGCCTGGTGTAGTGTATATTCCCCACAAGGGGGCTTACCCCTAGATCCGGAGGCAACATGGCGTACCGCATCTGCTTGATTGAGGGCGACGGCATCGGCCACGAGGTAATCCCAGCGGCCAGAAAAGTTCTGGAGGCCACCGGCCTTCCCCTGGAGTTCGTGGAGGCAGAAGCAGGTTGGGAAACCTTTGAGCGAAGAGGCGTTTCCGTGCCCGAGGAAACGGTGGAGAAAATCCTTTCCTGCCAGGCCACCCTCTTTGGGGCCGCCACCAGCCCCACCAGGAAGGTGCCGGGTTTCTTCGGGGCCATCCGCTACCTAAGGCGCAGGCTGGACCTTTACGCCAACGTGCGCCCCGCCAAAAGCCGCCCCATCCCGGGAAGCCGAAGCGGGGTGGATCTCGTCATCGTGCGGGAGAACACCGAAGGCCTTTACGTGGAGCAGGAGCGGCGCTATCTGGACGTGGCCATCGCCGATGCCGTGATCTCCCAAAAGGCCAGCGAGCGCATTGGCCGCGTGGCCTTGAAGATCGCAGAAGGCCGGCCCCGAAAAACCCTGCATATCGCCCACAAGGCCAACGTTCTGCCGGTAACCCAGGGGCTTTTCCTGGACACGGTGCGGGGGGTAGCTAAGGAGTACCCTTTGGTAAACGTCCAAGACATCATCGTAGACAACTGCGCCATGCAGCTGGTCATGCGCCCCGAGCGCTTTGACGTGATCGTCACCACCAACCTCCTGGGGGATATCCTCTCGGACCTTACGGCGGGCCTGGTGGGGGGCTTAGGCCTAGCCCCCTCCGCCAACATCGGGGATACCACTGCCGTCTTTGAGCCGGTGCACGGCTCCGCCCCCGACATCGCCGGCCAGGGGATCGCCAACCCCACGGCGGCCATCCTTTCCGCCGCCATGATGCTGGAGTACTTGGGGGAGAAGGAAGCCGCCAAGAAGGTGGAGAAGGCGGTGGACCTGGTGCTGGAAAAGGGCCCCCGCACCCCGGACCTAGGGGGAACGGCCACCACAGACACCTTCACCAAGGCGGTGGTGGAAACGCTTAAGGCCCTCTGAGGCTTGGGCCCAAGGGCCCCTCGAGGCGAGGTCCTCGAGGGGTATAGGCTTTCCTTAAGACGCATCCGGCTGAAACCAGCGAGGGAATGCCAGCGACCTCCTCTTCCCTATTCCAGGAAGACCATGTATACTGCAAGCAGGTTCGCCTATGGCTTGTAGCGGCCACACCGCTCTGTGTTGAGGAGGCGATGTGTTTTCGGGTTTCAGCAAGCTATTCCAACCCCGCGTGGAGGCGCTGGGCCTGGAGATCGGCGCCGCCAACTTAAAGCTGGTGGAGCTTTCCGGCAACCCTCCTGTCCTCAGGGCCCTAGCCACCCGGCCTATCCCCCCGGGCATGCTGGTGGAAGGGGTGATCGCCGAGCCCCAGGCCCTGGCCCAGGAACTCAAGGAGCTCCTCGCCGAAGCCAAGGTGCGCAAGCGCTATGTGGTGACCGCCGTCCCCAACCCCAGCGTCATCCTCCGCACCCTGCAGGTGCCCAAGATGCCCCTTAAGGAGATGGAAGAGGCGGTGCGCTGGGAAGCGGAGCGCTACATCCCCTTCCCCATCGACGAGGTGGTCTTGGACTTCGCCCCCTTGGACCCCCTGGCCGAGGCAGCCGAGGGGGAGCAGGTGGAGGTGATGGTGGGGGCGGCCCGGCAGGAAGCGGTGGCTTCCCTGCTGGAGGCCTTGCGGGGAGCCGGCCTGACCCCCGTTGTCCTGGACGTAAAACCCTTTGCCGGGCTCTACCCCCTCGAGGCCCAGCTCAGCAGCGACCCGGAAGGGGTTTCCGTGGCCGTGGAGATCGGGGCGGAAAGCACCAGCCTGGTCCTCCTTAAGGGAGACCGCCCTTTGGCGGTGCGGATCCTCACCCTTTCGGGCAAGGACTTCACCGAAGCCATCGGGAAAAACTTTGGCCTGGACTTCCTCACCGCCGAGGAGGTGAAGCGCACCTACGGCCTCGCCACCATCCCCACCGAGGACGAGGAGCTTCTTCTTGACTTTGACGCCGAAAGGGAGCGCTACAGCCCCGCCAAAATCTACGACGCCATCCGCCCCGTCCTGGTGGAGCTCACCCAGGAGATCCGGAGGAGCTTGGAGTTCTTCCGGGTGCAACTGGGGGATGTGCAACCCGAGGTGGGCTACCTCTACGGCGGGGGGAGCCGGCTTCGGGGTCTCGCCACCCTTCTCACCGATACCCTCGGGGTCAACTTCACCGTCCCCGACCCCTGGCAGGGGATCCAGGCGGATCCCAAGCGCTTCGACCTGGAAAAGCTAAGGGAGTTGGGCGCAGAGTTCATGGTGCCCGTGGGGCTCGCCTTACGGGGGGTGATGCCCTTTGATTAGGCTTAACCTCCTCCCCAAAAACCTACGCCGCCGCATAGAACCGGGCTGGTGGCGCCTAGCGGCGGCCACCTTCGCCCTGGTGGTGCTTTCGGTGCTGGGAATCCTCCACTACGGCGCATATACGGAGCTTAACCAAACCAAGGCGGAGCGGGACGCCCTAAGGGCCGAGGTGGAAGCCCTGAAACCCTTTATCGCCGAGCAAAACCGCCTGGAGCAGGAAAGGAAGGCCCTCGAGGCCCTCCTGGCCATCCGGGAAAGCCTTAAGAAGAACTTCGTCCCCTGGTCCGAGTACCTGGCCACCTTCATCCGCCAGATTCCACAGGAAGGGGGCCGGCTTCCCCTGGCCCTGCGCTCCGTGGGCACCCGGGCCGTTCCCGAGGAGGAGGCCACCCGGATGGCCCAGGCAGGCACCTTTGACGGCAAGCGGGTGCGGGTGGAGTTCACCGTGCAGGGGGAGGCGCTAAACCAAAACGCCCTGGTGAGCTTCGTGCGGGCCTTTGAAACCTCCCCCCGCTTTGGCATAGAGTTCCAAGGGGCTTCCTTGGACCAGAACCGGGGGCTTTACACCTTCAGCGCCCGGGTGGGCTTGGTGGGGGGTGAGGAAAGTGCTCGCTAGGCTGGGACAGCGGGAATGGGCCCTGATCGCCATCGCCCTCACCCTGGTGGTGGCCCTTCTCTGGTACTTCCTCCTCATCGTTCCCCTGCGCCAGGAAACGGAAACCGTGCGCCAAGAGATTGAGAGGCTCATCCCCGAGCGGAATAGGGGACGCCAGGCCCAGCGGGCCCTGCCGGAACTCCGGGCGGCCATCGCAGAATTGCAAGCGGAGCGCCAGGCCTTCCTCAGGGCCCTTCCCAAGGAAGAGCGCCTAGCCCAGGTCTTGAACGAGATCCTGACCGAGGCCCTTAGGAGCGGGGTCACGGTACGCTCCTTCACCCGCTCCCCCACCTCGGCCCCGGTACCCGAGGTGCGGGCGGTGAACCTGGCCCTCTCCTTGGAGGCGCCTTTCCCCGAAACCTATGCCTACCTGAAGCGCCTGGAAGGGCTTTCCCGCTTCAGCTCCCTTTCCGGGCTTAACCTCAGCGTCCAGGGTCAGGACCCAAACCCCCTTCTCTCCACCAGCCTGACCCTAACCCTCTACATGCTGGCCAAGGACCTGGGTCAGCCTGAAGGCGCTACCCAGACGCAAGGAGCTCCATCGCCGCCAGCGGCACAAGGAGGTGGTCGGTGAAATCCCTTCTCCCACGCCTGGCCGAGGCCTGGCGGAACCTCCCCCAGTCCACCAAGCTCCTTCTGGCAGGCCTCCTCTTGGTGAGCGCCGTGGCCATCTGGTACGTGGGCTTCTACTTGCCCGCCCAGGTGCCCGCTGTGGCCGAGCCCACCCCTGTCCCTGCACCCCAGGCCACCCCCAAGGCCATAGAGGCGCCTCCCATCCCGCCCCTCGAGGCGGAAGCAACCCCGCCCTCCCCAGGACCCACACCCCCTAAGGCCCAGGCGGAAAGACCTCAGGCCACGGAAGCCGCAAAGGCCCAAGCCCCGGTGCCGGTGCCGCAACCCCAAAAGGAAGCTCCCCTGCCCAATCCCTTCGTGCCCTTGGTGGTGGAGGCCCCACCCCCTGCTCCCCTGCCCACCCCTACCCCAGCCCCCAGACCCCAGCCCGTGCCCACGGGAGCCCCTGTACGGGTGAGCCCGGGAACCCCCTTGCCCGCCCCCACCGTGGCCCAGACGCCACCCCGACCCCTTCCCGGAAGCCAAGGGGCCCTGCCTGCCCCCAAGGTGCTGGCGCCAGCCTTCCGGGCGGAAACACCCAAGGCTGAGTTGGAAGCCCCTCCCATCCTCACCCCACCGGCTGGGCTCGTGGAAGCCCCCTTGCCCGCCCAGACACCAACAGAGGAAGGGAAGGCCGAACCCGTCCCCACCCCTGCTAAAAACCCTTTGGAAACCCTGGTGGAGGAAAGGGGACTCAAGCTGGCAGGCACGCTTCTAGGCCCGGTGAGCGTGGCCATCCTGGAAAGCAAGGAGGGGTACCTGGTGTTACCCGTGGGTAGCCCTCTTCCGGGTAGCGAGGCGGTGCTCCGGCGCATCGAAAGCGACCGGGTGGTTCTGGCACTAAAGGACGAAAGCCTTGAGATTTCCCTAGAAAGCATGCAAGCAGGAGGTGGTCAGTGAGAAAGGCACTTATAAAGCTTGTGATCCCCGGCCTTATGGCCCTAGGCATGGGGGCCCTGGCGGGAAGCCTTCCCCAGGAAGGGCGTTTTGACGCCAAGGTAGACCTGAAGGTTTCTGAAAGCCAGGTGCGGGCCGGGCTCACCCTGCCCTTGGATGTGGTCCTGGAAGCCCTAGCCCGAAGCGTGGGCCTCCAGCCCCTCATCTACCGGGCCTACGACGCCACCGGTGACCCGGCCAAGGCCCAGCCCCCCTTGCCCAACATCAAGCTGGACTTCCAGGGCAAGCCCTTCCGGGAGGTCTGGGACCTGCTCTTCGCCACCTACGGCACCCAGTTCAACCTGGACTACCTCTATCTGCCCCCGGATGTGGTGGTGGTGGCCCCCACCCAGGTGATCACCGCCTTGGTGGACGCCCCAAGCCGCACCGGGGCCATGGAGCGGAAGCCCTACCTGGTGGCCATCCCCGAGATCGCCTACCGGCGGACGGAAACCGATGCCCAGGGGCAGGCCCGCACCCTGGTGAACATAGAGGGGGCCAAGGGCTGGGTGCAAAACGATCTCCTTCCCTTCCTCTCCCGGGAGGCGGTGGGGCTTAGCGTGAACTGGATCGTGGTGGAGGAAGGGGGCAAGCTCAGGGCCCTCCTCTCGGTCCTGGCCACCCCGGAACAGCACGCCCGCTTCTCCGACATCCTCCAGCGGGCGGGGATCGACTTCCGCCCCCTGCCCGCCCTCACCCTGCCCAAGCCCCGGGTGGAGCGCCCCTATGCCCTCACCCACGCCACCTTCCCCGAGCTCCTCCCCTTTTTGCAAAACCAGGTTCCCAACGCCCAGATCACCCCTGTTCCCACCGACCCCAAACGGGCCATCATCAACGCCACCGAGGAGGACCATACCCGCATCAGCGAACTCCTCAAAACCGCCGACCTGCCCAAGCCCACCCCTTTGGTGCGCCGGGTGTACACCCTGCAACACCTCACCTATCAGGAAGCCCAGGAAAGGCTTCGCCCCATCCTGGACAAGGAGCTGAAAGGAGCCCGCCTCGAGGCCATTCCCGGAAACCCCAAAGCCCTCCTCCTGGAGGCCACCGAAACCGACCAGACCCTCTTCGTGGAAATCCTTAAGGCCGCCGATGTGCCTCCTCAGGTGGCCCCGCCCACCCAGGAGGCCACGGTGCGCCGGCTCTACCCCTTGCGCTTTGCCGACGCCGAAAAGGTAGCCCCCTTCCTGGCCCGGGAGGTGCCGGGGATTGTGGTGCAGACGGTTCCGGGGCAACCGGTCCTCTCGGTGCGGGGCACGGAAAGGCAACTTTCCGAGGTGGAAAACCTCCTCGCCCAGATTGACCGAGCCCCTGAGCAAGGGCCGCCCGTCTTCCAACGCTCCTACCAGCTCTCCAACGCTAAGGCCTCGGAGCTGGCCAAGGTGCTCCAGGAGGCCTTGCAGGCCCGGCAGGCCCAAGGCCAGGGTCCAGCGCAACCCCAAACCCCAGGACGCCAGGCCACGGTGGTGGCGGACGAGCGCACCAACACCCTTATCGTCACGGGCACGCAGGAGGACCTGGCCCTGGTGGAGGGCCTCATCCCCAGGCTGGACCAGGCGGTGCCCCAGGTGAACCTAAGGGTGCGCATCCAGGAGGTGCAGTCCAACTTCACCCGCAACCTAGGCCTCAAGTGGAACACCATTGCCGGCGGGAACGTGGCGGCCAGCATCCTGGATTCCGGGCTTTCCCTCATCTTTGACAGCACGAGAAGCCTGGCGGCCCTCAATATCCTCGCCACCCTCGAGGCCCTCCAGCGCCAAGGCCTTTCCCGGGCCCTAAGGGATGTGAACCAGACGGTGCTCAACAACCAGACCGCCCGCCTGCAGTCCGGGGAAACCTTCCTCATCCGGCGAGTAGTGGGGGACCGGGTGGAACGGGTTCCCTTTGACATCGGCATCATCGTGGAGGTCACCCCCCAGATCACCGCCGACGGCCAGATCCTCCTCAACATCAAGGCGGAGGTTTCCGGCAACGTCCAGCGCAACCCCGTGGACGGGGATGTGGACCGCTTCACCAAGCAGGTGGTGACCACCACCCTTAGGGTGCGGGACGGGCAGACCGTGGTCCTTGGGGGCCTCACCTCCCAGGAAAACAACCAGGTGCAACAAGGGGTGCCCCTCCTCATGGATATCCCCCTGATCGGGGAACTTTTCAAGCAACGCACCCAGGAAACCACCGACCGGGAACTTCTGGTGGTCATCACCGCCGATATCGTCAAGGAAACCGCAAGCCGCTAGCCCTCTTGCGTAGCCAAGGAGGTGGGGTTCCTTACTCCCCTGGTTGCTTCCTCGAGGGTTCTAGGGCCGTGCTATCCTAGACCTAGATGACCACTGAGGAACGGCTTTACAAGTTGGAGGGCATTGTAGAGGGGGTTATGGCTACCCTTCCTGGGCGCATGACCGCCCTGGAGAACCGCATGACCTCCTTGGAAAACCGCATGGACCTCCTGCGGCAGGAGTTAAAGGAGGAGGTAAGGGCGCTTGAGGATAAGCTCACCCAGCATATGGCCAGCCTTCGGCAGGAGTTTAAGGGGGAGCTCTCGGCCTTGCGGCAGGAGTTTAAGGGGGACCTCTCAGCCCTGCGGCAGGAGCTAGAGGGGAACCTCTCAGCCTTACGGCAAGAGTTTAAGGGGGACCTCTCAGCCCTGCGGCAGGAGCTAAAGGGGGACCTCAACACCGCCTTTAACCGCATGATGCTGTACCTCACCGCCCTGGCCGCTATCCTGGCCCTGCTAACCTTTCTGCGATAATTTTTCCCCACCCCGTACCCGGGAGGCTTGACAACGTCGTCTCTTTTTTAAAACAGGATAGAGGTGGCGAAAATGCAAGCCCTAATCCTTCTGGTCCTTCTCCTAACCCTCCTTTCCGGGTGCGGTACCCCCAGGTCAAAAGCCCAAACCAGCCCCCTGCCGAACCCGGATGGCTGGGCGGAACTGGCCCCTGGGATCCGCTACAAGATGGGGGAGGGAAGGGTTTCGCTTGAATACGACCCTCCCCTCTTCACCGCCCAAGGGGTGGCGAGGTTTGAAGGGTTTGCCCAAGAACAGATGGGCAAGGCCACCACGGAGGAGGAGAGGAGGTTTTGGGAAGAGGAAGTTGCGTTTGTAAAAGGGCAGTACGCCATTTGGTCGGACGAGGACCTGGTGGTCAACGCTTTGGAGTTGGCCTTTCTCGGCCAGTTTCCCCTCCCCCTGGACAAGGCCAACCGCCAGGCCCTGCGAGCCAAGCTAGAGGAGATTGTCCGTCTGATGAAGCAGGGCGTGGACCCCCAAAGCCTACCGGAACCAGAGCTTCCCCCCCAGCTCAGGACCCCTGACGGAGGAATGGTGGTAGGCCCGGACACCTTCCCCATCCTCATCCAAAGCCTTACACCCCAGTTCCTTTTCCCCTCCTGCAGCCTGGCGGCCTCCGCCATGCCCACCACGGCTTCACCTGGAGCCAAGGCCTATGCCATTGCCAGATGCAGTGATACCGTCGTTTGGGGTAGCACGGAATCCCGCACCGCAGCAAGGGCTGGCAACGATTGGGATTTCTGCCAAAACTCGGGCTGGCCCTTCTCCCAGTGCATGAGCGTAGCCTATGGCAGTACGGGCTGCTCTAGCGGTGCCTGGGCTGGTTATTACTACCATTGGCAGGACTTTAGACTATACAGTGGCAGTCGGTCTGCTTCCAACAGCCGCTGCCAGTAAATAGGACTCTTAACAAGGCTCTTCCCAGTTTCATCCAGGGGAGCTCTGCAAGCTTTTTCTCCCCGCCTAGCCTTGCCACGGCAACCCTTACAATAGGCCCATGAGGTTCTTGACCGCAGGCGAGTCCCATGGCCCGGAGCTTCTGGCCATCATTGAGGGCCTGCCCGCCGGCATCCCCCTCACCGAGGAGGACATCAACCCTTGGCTGGAGAGGAGGCAAAAGGGTTACGGACGAGGAAGGCGCATGGCCATAGAGACCGACCGGGTGGAGTTCCGGGCCGGCATTAGGGCAGGGCGCACCACGGGGGCCCCCCTGGCCCTGGCCATCAAGAACGCCGACCACCGCAACTGGGTGGAGATCATGGACCCCGCCCCAGGAAACGAACCCCGCAAAAAAGCCCTCACCGCCGCCCGCCCAGGCCACGCCGACCTCTCAGGAGGGATGAAGTACGGCCACAAGGACCTAAGGGACGTGCTGGAACGGGCGAGCGCCCGGGAGACCGCCATGCGGGTGGCCGTGGGGGCGGTGGCCCTTAAGCTCCTAAGCCTTTTGGGTGTGGAGGGGGTGGGATATGTGCCGGGCATGGCCGGGGTCTGGAGCCAGGTGCCCTTTTCCTGGGAGCTTCTTCCCCGTATTGAGGAAAGCCCCTTGCGCATGACCGACCCCGAGGCCGAGGCCCAGGTGATCCGCCTCATAGACCAGGCCAAGGCGGAAGGGGACACCTTAGGCGGGGTGATTGAGGCCCGCTTCCGCGGCCTGGTGCCCGGCCTAGGGAGCCACGTGCACTGGGACCGCAAGCTGGATGGCCGCCTGGCCCAGATGGCCCTTTCCATCCCGGCGGTAAAGGGGGTGGAGATCGGCCCCGCCTTCCAAAACGCCATGAAGCGGGGCTCGGAGGTACACGATGCCATTTACTGGAGCCCCGAGCGGGGCTTTTACCGAAAGACCAACCGGGCAGGGGGCCTCGAGGGGGGGATGACCACGGGGGAGGAGCTGGTCCTAAGGGCGGCTCTTAAGCCCATCGCCACCTTGATGAAGCCCCTGCCCACCGTGGACGTGGTGACCCACCAGCCCGCCGATGCCGCCCGGGAGCGCTCCGACGTCACCGCCGTACCCGCGGCCAGCGTGATCCTCTGCGCCCTTTCCGCCATCGTGCTGGCCCAGGCCTACCTGGAGAAGTTTGGCGGGGATACCCTGGAGGAGATCCAGGAACGGGTGGAGAGGTATAAGGCCCGAGTGCGGGCCTACTGAGGGATTAGGATAGGCCAATGGCCCGCCTGGAAGTCCCCCGCCCCGCCACCTTCGTAAGCCTCACCGGCTTCATGGGGGTGGGGAAAAGCCGCATTGGCCGGGAACTGGCCCGCACCCTCATGCTCCACTTCATTGACCTGGACCGTTACATTGAAAGGCGCACAGGGATTTCCATCCCCGATATCTTCCGCCACCTGGGGGAGGAGACCTTCCGAAAAATGGAACGGGAAGCGGTGGGGGAGCTTATCCAGAAGGAATACCTGGTCCTCTCCTTGGGCGGGGGAACCTTCATGGACCCGGAAAACCGCAGGAAGCTTCTCCATAGGGGCCCGGTGGTGGCCCTCTGGGCCAGCCCGGAAACCATCCTGGAAAGGGCCTCCCGCAAACCCGGGGAAAGGCCCCTTTTGCAGGTGGAAAACCCCTTAGAAAGGATAAGGACCCTCCTCGAGGCCCGCGCCCCCATCTACCGGGAGGCCCACATCCACGTTTCCACAGAGGGGCGGCGGGTGGAGGAGGTGGTGGAGGAGATCGTGGAGAAGCTCTGGGAGTATGCGAAGGCTAAGCGTGCATGAACCCGTCCCCTACCCCATCCTGATTGGGGAAGGGGTTCTGGAGGAGCTACCCCCCCTGGAAGGCCCCCTGGCCCTCCTCTACGACCGCCGGGTGGAAGGCTTAGCCCGGGAGTTGTCTGGGAGGCTAGGGGTAAAGCACCGTCTGGGTGTGGAAGGGGGGGAAGGAGCCAAAAGCCTGGGCGTGTATGGCCAGGTGCTTTCCTTCCTGGCGCAAAGGGCCCTCCCCCGGAACACCACCTTGCTGGTGGTGGGGGGAGGTACCCTCACCGACCTGGGCGGCTTCGTGGCCGCCACCTACCTGCGGGGCATCCCCTACCTCTCCTTCCCCACCACCACCTTGAGCGTGGTGGACGCCAGCGTGGGGGGCAAGACCGGCCTCAACCTCCCCGAGGGGAAAAACCTGGTGGGAGCCTTCCACTTTCCCAAGGGGGTATACGCCGAGCTCAGCACCCTTAAGACCCTTCCCCCCTTCACCTTCCGGGAGGGGCTGGTGGAGGCCTTCAAGCACGGGATCCTTTCCGGGGAGGAAGGGCTTTTAGAGGTGGAGGGCCTCACCCCCCAAAGCCCTCGCCTGGAGGCCTACCTGGCCCAGGCGGTGGCGGTGAAGGTGGCCATCACCGAGCGGGACCCTTTGGAGAAAGGGGAAAGAAGGCTTTTAAACCTGGGGCACACCCTGGGGCACGCCCTGGAGGCCTACACCCGCCACGCCCTGCCCCACGGGGCAGCGGTGGCCCATGGCCTCCTCTACGCCGCCCTTCTGGGCAGGCTCCTGGGGGGCGAGGACCTCACCCCCTTGGTCCTCCGCCTCCTCAGGTGGCTTAACCCCCCTCCCCTTCCCCCGGTTGCCTGGGAGGACCTCCTTCCCTACCTGCAAAGGGATAAGAAGAAGCTCTCCCAAAGCCTCCACTGGGTGGTGCCCCTGGCCCCGGGCCGGCTGGTGGTCCAACCCCTGCCCGAGGAAACCCTAAGGGAAGCCTTTGGCCTTTGGCGGGAGGTCCTCGAGGGCCTTGGTTTTTTTGACCAAACAAGTTAGTCTAATCTTATGCGCAGGGTGAGCGTACATGAAGCCAAGGCCAAGCTCTCCGAACTCCTAGAGGCGGTGCGCCGGGGAGAGGAGATCGTGATCACCCGTTATGGCCGCCCGTTGGCTCGCTTGGAACCTTGGGAAAAGGGGGTAAGGCTAGGCATCCTCGACCACCTGGGGCCTGTAGATTGGGAAGCCTTCCACGCCCCCTTGCCAGAGGAGGAGTTAACGGCATGGGAGGGCTAAGGCTTCTCCTGGACACCCATACCCTCCTCTACGCCCTTGTGGAACCAAAGCGCCTTTCCCCTCTCGCCCGAAGCCTACTGGAGGACTCCCAAAACACCCGTCTGGTAAGCGTGGCCTCCTTGTGGGAAATAGCCATCAAATCTCGGCTGGGCCGGTTTCCTCAGGGAGAGGCCCTACTCTCCGCTTATCCTGGATGGCTGGAACCTCTGAAAGCCCGGGAACTCCCTATCCAAGGCCCCCATGCCCTCCTAGCCCCCACCCTTCCTGGAGACCACCGGGACCCCTTTGACCGCATGCTGGTAGCCCAAAGCCTCTTGGAAAGGGCTGTCCTCCTATCTCACGATGAAGCCCTGCGAAGCCTGGGTGCTTCCACCCTATGGTGAAAGGCCTAAAGCCCCACCCCCACCGGGCGGAGCACCCCCGCCTTGGCCTTGCCGAAATCCAGGGGAAAGCTCCCCACCTCGGTCTTGAGAACCACCAGGGCGAGCGGAAGATCCTCCCCCTCCCAGGCCACCCCTTCCCCGGTGGCTAGGGCCAAGGCCCGGGGATCTTCCGGGGAGAAGGCCACCTGGGGAAGCTGGGGCCAAGGCAAGGTGGCGCCAAAGGCCAAGGCTAAGGCCTTGGCAGGGCGGAAGCGGCCCTTTTGCACCAGGCCCAGGTAAAGCCCAGGGGCCGGGGCCCTGATCCCCGCCAAGGAGGGTAGCTCCTCCGGCACCAGGTAAAGGTGGCCCGCGCGCTCCCAGATGGGCCCTTCCAGGGCCAGCCCCACCTCCTCCAAGAAACCCCCAAGGGCCCTTCGGGTCTCCGGGCCCAAGGGGGGGATACGCTCCTTAGGGGGCGTGCCCCAAGGGCCTTCCCCCTTGCGGAAGCGGGCCAGGAAGTGGCCCTCGCCTTCCAAGCGGTGGGGCCAAAGCCGGGCGGTTTTCCTTAGCTCGGGGTTTCCGTCCCCCCACTCCGGCACTCCCGGGGCAAAGAGGGGATGGTAACGGGCCTCCTCCAGGTGAAACCCGGGATGCTCCTTCAGGAAATGGGCCACCACCCCCTCGTTCTCCTCGGGGGCGAAGGTGCAGGTGGAGTAGACCAAGACCCCCCCTGGTCCAAGAAGCCTGGCCGCCTGGGAGAGAAGCCCTCTTTGCACCTCGGAAGCCCGCCTGGGGGCCCCAGGACCCCAGTGGCGGATGGCCTCGGGGTCCTTGCGAAACATGCCTTCGCCGGAACAAGGGGCATCCAGAAGGACCCGGTGGAAGTAGGCGCCAAAGGCCTCGGCCAAGGCCTTAGGTGGGGCCTGGACCACGGCTAGCCCCGCCCCCCAGCGCTCCACGTTTTCCAAAAGGCCCCGGATCCTCTTGCCGTCCACCTCGTTGGCCATAAGAAGTCCCCTTCCCCCCATGCGGGACAAAAGGTGGGTGGTCTTGCCCCCGGGGGCCGCCGCCAGGTCCAAAACCCGCTCCCCCGGTTGCGGGTCCAATAGCACCCCCACCGCCTGGGCGCTGGGCTCCTGGATGTAGTAAAGCCCGGCGTAGAAGAAGGGATGGGGCCCCGGCCTGGCCTCCGGGGGGTAGTAGAAGCCCTCCGGGCACCAGGGGATGGGCCTTAGGGGCCAGGGGGCGATCCTTTTCAAGTCCCCGGGGGAAAGCTTCAGGGTGTTCACCCTAAGGCCATAGCTCCTTTCCCCCTCCGTAAGGGCTTTTAGGAAAAGGGGAAACTCCTCCCCCAAAAGGGCTGCCATGCGGGAGAGGAAGGCCTTGGGCAACACCCACGTACCCTAGCACGAACCCACTCCCTGGCTCAAGGAACCTCCCCGGCTAAAATGGTCCCATGGCCCCTTGGGCGAAAAGGCTCACCCCCGGGACCCAGTTGGCCCTTAAAGGAAAAGGGCCTAGGGTACGGGGTAGGCCAGCTCCTGGCCATGGCGGGGGATAGCCGGGAACCTCACCTCCCATGATTCAAGCCATCGGTACCGACTTGGTGGACATAGACCGGGTGCGAAGGCTCCTGGGACGGCACGGGGAAAAGGCCCTAAAGAGGCTTTTTTCCGAGGAGGAGCTGAGCTACGCCCTCCGCCACCAGGACCCCGCCCCCAGCCTGGCTGCCCGGATCGCCGCCAAGGAAGCCTTCCAGAAGTGCTGGCCCGAGAGCCTTTCCTGGAAGGAGGTTTGGGTGGGGATGGAGGGGAGAAAACCGGTTTTGCGCTTTGCTCCTCGGGTAAGGGCCCGCCTCGAGGCCCAAGGCCTTAGGGCCCACCTCTCCCTAAGCCACGAAAGGGGCTATGCCCTGGCGGTGGTGGTCTTGGAGGCTAGGGCACCAGGCGCAGAATAAGGGCGTAGGTGTACGGTTCCCCCCTTCCCGCCGCCAAGGCCCCCCGGACCATGTTCCAAAGCATGAGGACTAGAAGGCCTAGGCCCAAGGGCACCGCCACCACCAACCCCACCACCGTGATGGCCAAAAGGAGGAGGCCCAGCCCGTAAAGGGTGTAGCTGATCTGGCCGTTCAAGGACTCCTTGGCGTGTGCCTGGACAAAGGCGCTTTTCGGCCCCCAAAGAAGGATGGCCAGGGGCAAGAGGATCTGGCCTAGTTCCATAAGGATAGCCTACCCTAAAGCCTAGAGCCTTTCCTGCCCCTCCTTGCGGCAGGGGTGGGAGGATTTGCCAGGGCCCCGGGCCTTGCCCAGTCCTACCCTTTCCCGCTAGATCGCGCCCGGTAGGTGCCCAAAGGCGTAGCTTGAAGAAGGGATTTACCGAGGCCCCCAAGGTGGGGTGGGATCAGGCGACCTCCTCCACCTCCTCGCGGATGCGGATGGGCCCCTGCTTTTCGGGCCTCAAGCCCACCTTGTCCTGGTAAAAGGCCCGAATAACCTCAAAGTCCCGCCTCAGGTCCCCGCTGGGCCAGAGGTAGCCGCCAATCCCCACCTCCTTCTTGCGGAAGTCCACGTAGCCCAAAGCGATGGGCACCCCCGCCTTCAGGGCCATGTAGTAAAAACCTGTACGCCAATAGGGCGCCTTCCCCCGGGTGCCCTCAGGGGTGATGAGAATGGCGATTTCTTCTTCCTGCCGGAAGATCTCTGCCACGCCCTCCACCAGGTTGTTTCGGCGAGAGCGGTCCACGGGAATACCCCCAAGAAGCCGCAAAAGCCAGCCCAAAGGGGGGCGGAAAAGCTCCTTCTTCCCCAACCACCGGGCGCGAATCCCCAGGGCCCAAAGGGCAAGAAGCCCCACGGGAAAGTCCCAGTTGGAGGTGTGGGGAGCACCGATAAGGACGTACTTCCTGCTGGGAGGAGGCAGCATGTGGTACCGCCACCCAAGGCTTTGCAAAACCAGGCCTGCCAGCTTCCGCATACCCTGAAAGTATACCCCCTGTGGTACACTGTTCCAAGGCGGGGTGGGGGCTTCCCCACCCCAGTTTTCTGGGGTGAGGATGCATAAGGTTGTCATCGTAGGCCGGCCCAACGTGGGCAAATCCAGCCTCTTTAACCGCCTCCTGGGCAAAAGGAGCGCGGTGGTGGCCGATGTGCCCGGGGTTACCCGCGACCTTAAGGAAGGTGTGGTGGAAAGCGAAGGGGGCCGCTTCCTCCTGGTGGACACCGGAGGGCTTTGGTCAGGGGACCGCTGGGAAAAGAAGATCCAGGAAAAGGTGGACCAGGCGCTAGAGGACGCTGAGGTGGTCCTCTTTGCCGTGGACGGCCGTTCAGAGCTCACCCAGGCGGACTACGAGGTGGCGGAGTACCTGCGCAAAAAGGGTAAGCCCGTGATCCTGGTGGCCACCAAGGTGGACGACCCCAAGCACGAGCTTTACCTGGGCCCCCTTTACGCTTTGGGCTTTGGCGATCCCATCCCCACCTCCAGCGAGCACAATAGGGGCCTCGAGGAGCTCCTCGAGGCCATCTGGGCCAAGCTTCCCGTTAAGCACATTGAGTCGGAACCGGAGGTGGCGGGCATTAGGCTCGCCATCGTGGGCCGGCCCAATGCCGGGAAAAGCAGCCTTCTCAACGCCATTTTGGGGGAGGAACGGGTCATCGTTTCCGAGGAACCCGGCACCACCCGGGACGCCATCGACGTCCACTTCACCTTCCGCGGCCAACCCTTCATCCTGGTGGACACCGCCGGCATCCGCAAGCGCCCGGAAACCCTGGTGGAGGAGCTGGCCATCCGGAGAAGCCTTAAGGCCATAGAGGAGGCCGACGTGGTCCTTCTGGTCATAGACCCCTTCCAGGTGGGGGACCGGGAGCTTAAGCTGGCCAATCACGCCCTGGAAAAGGGCAAGCCCGTGCTTCTGGTCATCACCAAGTGGGACCTGGTGAGGAAGGAGGAGGCCCCCAAGGTGCGCCGGGAACTCAAGGAAAAGCTTGCCCATCTGGAGCATCTGCCCCGGGTGTACACCTCCGCCTTTACCAAGCAGAACCTGGAGAAGATCTTCAGCGAGGCGGTGCGCCTCTTTGGGCTCAACCACACCCGCATCCCCACCGCCGAGCTCAACCGTTGGCTTTCCGTCTGGACCGCCAAGGTGCAACTCCCCAACTTCAAGGGCAAGCCCTTGAAAATCCTCTACGCCACCCAGCCCGAGGTGGCCCCACCCACCTTTGTCTTCTTTGTGAACCACCCCGAGTTCGTGACCCGGGCCTTTGAAAACTACCTGAGAAACCGCGTGGGTGAGGACCTGGGCCTTAAAGAGGTGCCCTTCCGCTTGGTCTTCCGCGGACGGAGGGAAGAAGGCTAAGGGCGGCTTCTCCAGCGCGCGGTAGCCCCAGGCCCTCCCCCACCCTAAGGAGGAGCAGGAGCACCACCCCAGCCCGGCCTAAGGTGGCCAGGTCAGCCAGAAGCCGAAGGATCAGGGCCGTCCTCATGCAAAAGCGCCTCCAAGCCCTCCACCGCTCCCATCCTCAAGGAGAGGTGGGCCAAGGGGGTAAGGGGGGTGGGCTCGGGGTTCACCTCTATCAGGTAAGCCCCGCCGGCATAGGCAATGCGGCCCAGGGAGGCGGCAGGCTCCACCTCGGCGCTGGTGCCCACCACCAGGGCCACATCCGCCTCGGCAAAGGCTTTCTCCGCCCGTTCCCAGGCTCCTTCCGGCAAGAACTCCCCAAACCAGACCACGTCGGGCCGAGCCCTGTGCCCACAAAGGGGGCAGAAGGGGGGAGGGGTGAAGGGATCGGGAAGGGCAAAACGGTGCCCGCAGGCCTCGCACCGGGCCCTTAGGATATTGCCGTGGAGCTCCACCAGGTTGCGGCTTCCCGCCCGGGCGTGGAGGCCGTCCACGTTCTGGGTCACCAGGAGAAACGCCCCGCCCCGGGAGAGGACCTGCTCCTCGAGGCGCACCAGGGCCAGGTGGGCGGGGTTGGGCCTGGCCTCCCGCACCTTGGCGATGCGCCAGGCGTACCAGGCCCAGACCCTCTCCGGGTCCCTGGCGTAGGCCTCCGGGGTGGCGTAGTCCAGGGGGTTGAACTCCTTCCAAAGCCCCTCGGCATCGCGGAAGGTGGGGATGCCCGAGGGCTTGGAGATGCCTGCCCCCGTCAGGACCGCTACCCTTTGGGCCTTCTTGAGCCTGGACCGGGCCTCTTTTAGTTCCATGGGGCGCCCCCTCCAGGAGTATTCTAGAAGCCATGGCCACCACCTTGAGGCTCTTCACCCCCGAGGCCATGCGGGAAGCCGACGGGAAGGCGGTGGAAATGGGCTACCCTTCCCTCCTCCTCATGGAGTGGGCGGGGATGAAGGCGGCATGGGTCTACCGGAAGCTTTTTGGAAACCGGCCCGCCGTGGTCCTCGCTGGCAAGGGGAATAACGGGGGGGACGGGCTGGTCCTGGCCCGGCACCTCTTTTTGGGAGGGGTGCCGGTGCGGGTCTATGCGGCGGAAGGCCAAGGGGGGGATGCCCTCTTGGTCCGGCAAGCCCTTCTGGCTCAGGGGCTAGAGATCCGCCCCCTCGAGGAGGCCCTTTGGAACCGGGAGGAGGTTCTGGTGGATGCCCTTTTTGGCACCGGCCTAAAGGGACCTCTGGAAGGCTTCTATGGCGGCCTGGTGGAGCGGATGAACGCCTCCGGGCTTCCCATCCTGGCCCTGGACCTGCCCTCGGGGCTTCCCTTCTTCCCCCACGTGCGGGCCACGGCCACCGTGGCCTTCGCCGCCTTTAAACCCCCCCATTTCCTCAAGCGAGAGGCCTGTGGGCAACTCTTCCTGGCGGATATCGGCCTACCCAGGTCCCTTTTGCAGCGCGAGGACCTGCCCCAGATCGCCACCCCGGAAGGGCTCCTTCCCCTCCTGCCCAAACGCCCCCTCACGGCCCACAAGGGAAGCGTGGGCCGGGTGGGGATTATGGGGGGTTTTCGGGGCGAGGGGCTTCGCTATGCCGGGGCCCCGGTGCTGGCTGCCTTGGGGGCCTACCGCATGGGGGCGGGGCTGGTGCACCTGGTAGCCCCTGAGGGCACCCCCTTGGAGCCCCTCGAGGCGGTCTTCCACCCCGTGCCCACGCCCTCCCTTCCCTCCATGCGGGTGGAAGCCCTGGCGGTGGGCATGGGCGGGGGACCCTGGGGACGGGAATGGGCCTTAGCGGCCCTGGAGGCCCGGCTCCCCACGGTGCTGGACGCCGACGCCCTGCACCTGGAGGTCCTCGAGGCCTACCGCAAAACCGGTGTACCCACCGTCCTCACCCCCCACGCGGGGGAGGCGGGAAGGCTTCTTGGGGTGCCTGCGGAGGAGGTGGCCGAAGACCCCATAAGGGCCGCCCAGGCCCTGGCGGAACGCACCGGGCTCACCGTGGTCCTCAAAGGGAACCCCACCGTGGTGGCCCAGGGAAGCCGGCTTTCCCTCAACCCCACCGGCAACCCCGCCCTGGCCACCGGGGGAACGGGGGATGTGCTCTCCGGAGCCATCGCCGCCCTTTTGGCGGCAGGCCTGGCTCCTTTTGACGCCGCCCGGCTTGGGGTCTACCTCCACGGCCTGGCGGGGGACCTCCTGGCGGAGGAAAAAGGCGTTGGCCTCCTGGCCCGGGAGGTGGCCGAGGCCCTGCCCCGGGCACGGACGGCCCTAGCCTCAGGCCACAGCACCCTGCCCCTCATCTAGAGGACTGGAAGTAGGCCGCGTTCATGGTCCCAAGAAGGGCGCTGGCAAAAGGCGGGCTGGAAAGCGGGTTTGCGCTCCGCTATCCCACCCCTATCGGCCCCCTTCAAACGCTGGAAATACGCCCTGGGCGGAAAAGAAGCAGGGCCAAGACAACCCCTATAGCGTAGGGCTCCGCGGCCAAATCGCCCATGCGATCAGCAAAAGCCCCGGGAGACACCAAATCCAGGAGGAAGTAAAGGAGGATTACGGCAATGAGGGAGAGGACCATGGCCTTCGGGGCGTTAAGGACCACGCCCCCATCCCAGCCCAGGTGGAAGGCCAACCCCGCACCCACGCCCAAGAGCAGTGGCAACCCACCCCAAATACCCCTCGGTTCGAGAAGAAACGCAAGAATCGTAAGAATCACAAATAACCCCAATGAGAGAAGCCTTTTTAGGATTTCTCGCTTCTGAAAGCGCATCCCAACACCCCCCTTCACCTGCACTGCATCTCACACGCCTAACGGCACTCAGTCTACCCAATCACCCTATTAACTTTGTACACCATGCCCCGACGGGCTGGCCCAGTTTCCAGGTCTTCCTCTGGGTATCGTCGAAGACGAGAAAGACCCCTTTGCTCAAGGGCTCAGCAAGCTCCGAACTCCGCCCGTGACCCCGGTACTTGTAGACGGCGTTGGGGTGGTAAGGATTCGGCTTTTTCCCTTTTCCCTCCTCCTGCCCTATACCAACAGAAGATAGCCGTACAATCTAGAGGTTGTGTGTCCGTCAGGGCACGAGAGAATATGCGATATACGTTATAGCCACAAGGGCACACGTATACGCCAAGCCCACAGAGCGATAGGTTAGCCAAACCATTAAGGCCAAGGCGAAGGCCACAAAGACGTCGTCTGCGGAAAACGTTCCACCCTTCCAATGCGTAAAAACACTATGAGCAAGCTCAAAGAAGACCACAGGAAACAGGGTATACCAACCTGCTAGCGCGGCTGCCCTTAGATGCCTGTTTAGTGCACGCAATATGTCTGACATCTCTCCTCCTGCCTCGGAAAGCATTCGTTTACCCAACCGAAAGCCGTACAAACGAATACTGTAGCTATGCAAGGGAAAGGATACGTCGAGCCGTAACCCGTGCAAACCGCTATGCCGGCTATACAGGCCCATTTCAGCGTGCAATCATACACGGTTACTGTTTAACATTTGGTAAAGCAGGTATAGCCTCCGCACACTGCCGAGCCCCCATTTCCCGGGTCCAAGCACTGGTTATCTAGGGGCTTTACCAACCCATCCCCCAAAAACGGGCAGGAAGGTCCTTCCGGGTACAAAGGCGCTTCCTGCCCCACGGCCACCGGTAAACCCAAGATAAGAGACACCAGCCCTCCTAGAATAACTGGCCTCATCATAGCACCTCCACCCCTAAGGCAGGGCTTCTTCTTGTCAAGGCCCCAGAAAGCTCCTGGTATTCTGGGGGCGGTGTAGAACATATGGATCACCCAGCCCGCCTCTATGTTCCCGCCACCCTGGCCAACCTGGGCTCGGGGTTTGACGCCTTGGGGGTGGCCCTGGACCTCTACCTGGAGGTGGAGGCCGAACCCGCCCGGGAGGACACCTTCCTCTACCAAGGGGAGGGCCAGGTGGAGGGCAAGGACAACCTGATCCACCAGGGTTACCGGGCAGGGATGAAGGCCTTGGGCCTACGGCCAGAGCCCCTTCTCATCCGGGCCTTCAACCCCATTCCCTTGGCCCGGGGGATGGGAAGTTCCTCCGCCGCCTTGGTGGCGGGGGTGGCCCTGGCGGACCGGCTTTCGGGGGAAAGGCTTGGGCGGGAAGGGGTCTTTCGGGTAGCCGCCAGCCTGGAAGGCCACCCCGACAACGTGGCCCCGGCGGTCTATGGTGGGTTCGTGGCGGCCCTAGCGGATCCTCCCCTGGCCATTCCCTTGCCCAGACCCGAAGGGGTCTTTTTCGTGCTGGCGGTACCCCCCTATGAGGTGCCCACCCCCCTGGCCCGGGCAGCCTTACCGGAGATGGTCCCCTTGGCCGACGCCGTCTACAACCTGGCCCGAAGCGCCCTTTGGCCGGCAGCCCTCTACTCGGGAAGGCTTGAAGCCCTACGGGAAGCCTGCCAAGACCGCCTCCACCAGCCCCACCGGGCCCACCTGATGCCGGGGGTTTTAGAAGCCATAAAAGGGGCCCTAGACGCCGGGGCCCTGGCGGCCTTCGTTGGGGGAGCGGGTCCCACCGTGGCCGCCCTGAGCCATGAGGATAGCCTGGAGGAGGTGGCCAAGGCCTTGGAGGGCTACCGGGGGGAGGGGCGTACCCTAATCTTGGGTATAGGGGAGGGATACTTCTGGAAGGAAACCTGAACGCCATCCCTCTTGTGGAGCTTTTGGAGCTGATCCACGGCCACCGGCGTTCCGGGGTCTTGGAGCTCTCCGTGGGTTACCTGCCCCTTTCCCTGCGCTTCACCGGGGGGGAGGTGGTGGGGGCGGCCATTCTGGACTGGGAAGGCCTCGAGGCCCTCTTCAGCTTCCCCTTGCATCCCCAGGAAGGGGTGTTCCGCTTCCAGATAACCCCACCCACCGGAGACAAACCCCTGATGCCCTTCTCCGCCCTTGTGGGGGAGTGGGCCCGGGTCAACGACGAGTGGGACCGGTTCCGTACCCTGGTGGACTCACCCAGCCGGGTCCTCGAGGCCATCCGCCCAAAGCCCCCCTACGAGGTCTTCCAGGGGGGGAAAAGCGTGCGGGCCGCCGCCAAGGCCTGGGAGGTCCCCCTCCTCATCGCCATGGAGCGGGCCTATATGGGGGTGAGGGAAGGGGACCTTTACCCCCTTCGCCGCTACGCTTGGTATGCCCTGCGCATCAAATACCAGGGGAAAAAGGGCAAGACCCTGGAGGAGTTCGGCCAACTCCAGGCCCTCCTGGACGGCAGCCGCAACCTGGGGGAGGTCATCGCCTCGGGGGTGCCCGTGGGCCTGGTGCGCCGCTACCTGGTGCAGGCCCTGGCCTCGGGGGAACTCAGCCCCCCGGGCCGGGGATGGCTTCTGCGGGACCTCACCTGGGAGATGGAAAAGGAAGAGGAAACCTAGAGAACACTCCTAGGCTCCAAACGAGCCTACCCCCCTGGCCTCGCCAGGGGGCTAGCCCTACTTCTTCTTGCGCGGACGGTACTTACCGTAGGTGCCCCGCCAGATCTTGCCCCTACGGGTGCGACGGTCGCCTTTGCCCATCCTCTTCCTCCTAAGCGCTCACCGCGGAAAGGAACTTCTGCACCTTGCGCATCAGCCGGGACTTCTTCCGGGCAGCCGCGTTCTTGTGCAAGGTAGAGCCCTTAGCCGCCTTATCTATAAGGCTTTGCGCCTGGCGCAGGATCTTCAGGGCTTCCTCCGCCTTGCCCTCCTGCGCCAAGAGAACGGCCTTCTTGCTCAGGGTCTTGATGGCCGACTTCTTGGCCTTGTTGCGAAGCCGGCGCTTCAAAGACTGCCGGTGCCGCTTCAGAGCGGAAAGGTTCTTCTTGGGCTTCTTCTGCGCCATCGTTCTCCCCTCGTGCCCCTTAGGGGCAGACCAGGCCTAAGTGTAGCATACCCCGCCTCAAGGGGCAAACTTGGTGGCCACCCAGTCGTAGCGCACCTGGCCCTTGGCCCTCTGAAGCCTAATGCGGAGGAGATACTCCCCTGGACCCACGGGGAAGCGCACCTCTTCCTGGAAGCTACCCCGGTATACCTTCTCCCCCACCGGCCGGCCTTCCTTGAGGAGGGACACGGAGAGCTCCCCTTCTCGCAAGCTTCCCGCCACCTTGACCTTCACCGCATCGTGCAGGCCGGTTACCCGAAGGGGATACCGGGCCTCGCCCGTGTAGTTCCAGTAGAAAACCGGCAGGAAGGGGGGGTAGCCCACCGCCAGGCCGTACCGCTCCGCATACCAGTAAAGGCCTAGAGCTAATACGGCCAAAAAGAGCAGGGTCCGCATTGCCTTCAGTATACTTGGGCTCATGGCAGGCGCCGACACCAAGCCCTCTCCGGAAGAGGCCCTGGCCCTCCTCAAGCGGGGAGCCGAGGAGATCATCCCCGAGGAGGAGCTCCTCCTGAAGCTGAAGGAAGGCCGCCCCTTGGTGGTGAAGCTGGGGGCCGACCCCACCCGGCCTGACCTGCACCTGGGGCATGCGGTGGTCCTAAGGAAGATGCGCCAGTTCCAGGAACTGGGGCACAAGGTGGTGCTCATCATCGGGGACTTCACGGGTATGATCGGGGATCCTTCGGGCCGGAGCAAAACCCGGCCCCCCCTTACCCTCGAGGAAACCCGGGAAAACGCCAAGACCTACGTGGAGCAGGCGGGGAAGATCCTCAGGCAGGAACCCCACCTCTTTGAGCTCCGTTACAACTCCGAGTGGCTGGAAGGCCTCACCTTCAAGGAGGTGGTGCGCCTCACCTCCCTCATGACCGTGGCCCAGATGCTGGAAAGGGAGGACTTCAAGAAGCGCTACGAGGAGGGCATTCCCATCTCCCTGCACGAGTTCCTCTACCCCTTCGCCCAGGCCTACGACTCCGTGGCCATCCGCGCCGACGTGGAGATGGGGGGCACGGACCAACGCTTCAACCTCCTGGTGGGCCGGGAGGTGCAACGGGCCTACGGCCAGCCCCCCCAGGTGGCCTTCCTCATGCCCCTCCTTTTGGGCTTGGACGGGCGGGAGAAGATGAGCAAGAGCCTGGACAACTACATCGGGGTTTCCGAGCCCCCCGAGGTGATGTTCAAAAAGCTGATGTGGGTGCCCGATGCCCTCCTGGAGGGCTACTTCCGCCTCCTCACCGACCTAAAGGAGGCCGAAGTCCAAACCCTCCTCCAGGCGGGCCCCGTTCCCGCCCACCGGGTCCTGGCCCGCCTCCTCACCGCCGCCTACGCCCTACCCACCATCCCCGCCCGCATTGACCGGGCCTTTTACGAAAGCCTGGGCTACGCCTGGGAGGCCTTGGGCAAGGACAAGGGGGTGGGGCCAGAGGCCGTGCGCCAGGCGGAGGAACGCTATGACCAGGTGGCCAAGGGGGCCATTCCCGAAAACCTCCCCGAGGTGGCCATCCCCGCCTCGGAGCTCAAGGAGGGGCGCATCTGGGTGGCGAGGCTTTTCACCCTGGCGGGCCTCACCCCTTCCAACGCCGAGGCCAGAAGGCTCATCCAGAACCGGGGCCTAAGGCTGGATGGGGAACTGATAGAGGATGTGGCCCTCGAGGTGGACCTCTCCCGCCCCCGGGTCCTCCAGCGGGGCAAGGACCGCTTTGTGCGGGTGCGGCTTGCGGACTAAGAACCTTCCATGGGCCTTAGGGGCACCTCGTGCCCGGTGGCGTAGAGGGTATCCCCTTGGGCCTCGAGGCGCAGGCGAGGCAAAGGGTAGCGGGGCGGGCCGTACACCGCCTTCCCCCCAAGGAGGGGATCAAAGGCGCCAAAGTGGCAGGGGCAGCCCAAAAAGGGCCTCTCGTAGCGGAAGTTATAGAGGATAGAGGCCACCTCGGGGTCGGGCACAAAGTTCACGGTGCACCCCTGGTGGGTACAGATGCGGCTTAAGGCCAGGTAGTGCTCCCCTTCCCAGGAAAGCCCCCCCAAAACCGGCTCCGGCAGGCGGAGGAGAAAGGCCTTTAACGACCCCAAGGGCAAGGGGTAGGCAAAGGCCTTGGCCTGCCATATTCCCAGCTCCCCCCGCCGGGCCACCGCTACCCTTGGCCCCTCCCTCCAGACCGGCTCCCCCACCGTGGGCCTAGGGCGGAAGCGGAGGTTATAGGTGCGCACCCCAAGCCAGAGGAAAAACCCCCCCGCCACCGCCACGGGAATGTAGAAGAGGAGCTCCCGCCGCTTCATAGGCTAGACAAGTAGTCCAGAAGGGCCTTCAGCTCTCCCTCGTCCAGGGGTACCGCCGGCATCTGGCCCCGGCCCTTCAGCACGATCTCCCTCACCGCCTCCGGGGCCTTCAGGATGGGGTTTCCCTGGAGCTTAGGCCCCACTCCCCCCTGGGCCTCCGCCCCGTGGCAGGCGGCGCAACGGGCCTGGTAGACGCTCCTCCCATCCTTCCCCCCCTGGGCCTGGGCCCGGGCCATGGCGATGAGGCCCTCCACCCTCTCCCGGGCCTCCCCCCCCACCTCCAGGTACCTCTCCCAGGCGGCGATGGCCTCCTGGGTCTGGCCTTTTTGGAAGTAAATGTTGCCCAGAAAGAGCCAGCCCTCGGCGGCCTTGGGGTCGGCGTGCTGGGCGATCTGTAGAAACATCTCTGCCTCGTCGGGCCTTCCCCCCATGAAAAGGAGGATCCCCACCCGCCGCACCGCCTCCACGTTCCTGGGGTCCTTCTTGAGGACCTCCAGGTAAGCCTCCGCCGCCTGGTCAAAGGCCTGGAGCTCATAGGCCCGCCTACCCCAGGCCAGGAGGTCGGCCACCTCCCCGGTGCGCTTGGCCTTGTCCTGCAGGGCCTTAAGCTCCCGAGCCTCGGCCCTGGCGGTCACCGTGGTCTCCCCGGGAAGCCTGGGCAGGGTGTAGCGCCAAAGCCCCACCCCCAGGAGGACCACCACCCCCAGGGCCAGGACCACGGGCCAGGGGTTGAAGGGACGAGGCTTTGGGGGGCGCCAGCCGTCCAAGGCCCGTTCCAGCTCCACCATCCGGGCTAGGGCCAGCTTCTTCTCCTCCCCTTCCAGGTTCTGCACCTCTTCTTTAAGGATCTCAAGCTCCCTTAGGAGCTCCTCCCGCCTAGGGGGCTCGGAGAAGGGTTCCTTAGGCCCCCACAGAGGCCTCAAGGCCACGTACAGGCCGAAGAGAAAGAAAACCAGAAAGATAAGGGTTGCCATCATGCCGGAGGCTCCTTAAGCCGGCGCTCCGCCTCCTCCAATAGCTCAGGAGGCAGGGGTTTCTTGGGCCGGAAGTAGGCAAAAAGCCCCAGGCCCAAAAGGGCGAGACCCAAAACCGGAAGCACCCAGACCCAAAGGGTCACCCCCCGCTTAGGGGGCTCGTAGAGGATCCACTCCCCGTAGCGTTCCACGAAGAAGGCCTTGATCTCGTCCTTGGTTTTGCCCTCCTGGAGCATCTCCGCAATGAGACGGCGCATCTCCACCGCCACCCCGGAGTTGCTCTCCGCCGCCGACTCCCCCTGGCACACGGGGCAGCGGAGCTCCCGGGCGATGGCGAAAACCTCTGGAGGAAGGTCGGGGGGCGGAGAGGCGGAGCCACCCTGGGCCCAAGCCCCCAGGAGGAACAGAAACAAAAGCGCCCAAGCCCTCACGGCAACACCTCCTTCAGGTACTTCTCCAAGCTGGCCTGGTCTATGGCCCCCGCATGCCGCACCATTACCCGGCCCTCCCCGTCGATGACGAAGGTTTCCGGAACCCCGTACATGCCGTAGTCCACCCCCACCCGGCCCCTAGGGTCAAAAACCTGGGGGAAGGTGAGGCCAAACTGCTGGATGAAGCGAAGCGCCTCCCCTTCCTTGTCCTGGGTGTTGATGCCCACAAAGAGCACCTGGTCCTTATACCGGCGCCAGGTGGCCTCGAGGACCGGGGCCTCCTCGTAGCAGGCGGGGTAGCACCAGCTGGCCCAGAAGTTTAGGACCACGGGCCTTTTCCCCAGGTGGTCGGAAAGCCTAAAGGTCTCCCCCCACTCCGCCCGGTAAGGAGGCAATACGGGCAAGGTAAAGTCGGGGGCCGGGCGGCGCTCCTTGGCCAGGACCGAGGGAAGCTCCTTGGGGTTGCGCTGCATCCCCCAGTAGAAAAGCCCTCCCAGGGCCAGGACCAAAAGGAGCCAAAGCCAGTTCCTAAAGCTCCCCACAGGAAGCCTCACGCCGGGCTCACCCCCTTAAGCTCCTCCCGCCTGGCCACCGGCCAGAGGATGTAAAGGGTGCCCAAGGCCATAAGCCCCCCCGCCACCCACATCCAGAAGACCAAGGGGGTGACGATGAGCCGGATGGAGGCCCACTCCCCCCTTTCCCGGTCAAAGTCCATGAGGAGGAAGTAGTAGTCGTTGCCCGGGGTGTAGACCACCTTGGGGGCCGGCAGGGGGGAGTTCATCTGGGGGTAGAAGTGGAGCCTGGGCCGCACCTCCCCGAAGCGGTCCGTGCGCAAGGAAGCCTCCACGGCAAACCGCCTTCCCTCGTCCAGGGCCCGCACCCCCAAAAACTCCATGCGCACCCCCCCCACCTCCCAGGCCTGGCCCCGGTAAAGGGTCTTCTCGCCCTCCAGGCGGTAGGTCTGGCTGAAGGCGATGCCAAGCCCCATGAGGGCCACGGCAAAGTGCACCACCAAGCTCCCCACCCGCCTACGGTTTTCCAAGAAGCCCCATGGGGAAAGCCCCGCCTTAACCCGGGCCCCCACCCCCTCCCGCACCAGGAGGAGGATGGCCAGGGTGTTGTAGAGGAAAAGCCCCACCGCCAAGGAAGCCCCCAGGGTATACCCCCGGAAAAGCCCAAGCAGGGTCCCCAGGAGAAGGACAGCCAGGAGCACGTACAGGTTTCGGAAGACCTCCGCCTTGGGCCTTCGCCAAGGCAGGATGGGCCCCACGCCCATGAGGAGGAGGATCCCTGCCCCTATGGGTGCGGAAACCTGGTTGAAAAAGGGCGCCCCCACGCTCACCTTGGCCCCAGCAAAGGCCTCCACCAACAGGGGGTAAAAGGTGCCGAGCACCACCACCAAGGCCCAGCCGGCGAAGAAAAAGGCCCCGAGAAGCAAGGTCCCCTCCCGGGAAAGGGGCCGGAAGACCACGGTGTCCCGCACCTCCCGGCTCACCCGGGAAAGGAGACCCAGGCCCAAGGCGGTGAAGAAGAGGAAGGCCCCCAAGAAAGCGGGTCCCACCGGCCCCTCGGCGAAGGCGTGCACCGACTGGATCACCCCGCTACGGGTGAGAAAGGTGCCCAGCACCGTGGCGGCGAAGGCCAGGGTCACGAAGGCGAAGTTCCAGGCCTTAAAGGCCCCCCGGGTCTCCTGCACGATGGCGGTGTGCAGGAAGGCGGTGGCCAGAAGCCAGGGGATGAAGGAGGCGTTTTCCACCGGGTCCCAGGCCCAGTACCCACCCCAGCCCAAGACCTCATAGCTCCACCACATCCCCGCCACCTTCCCCGCGGTGAGGAAGCCCCAGGCGATCAGGGTCCACCAGCGGGTCTCCCCCACCCAGGTCTGGTAACGGCGCACCACCATAGCTGCCACCGCATAGGCGAAGGGCACGCTGAGGCCCACGAAGCCCAGGTACATGAGGACCGGGTGGACGGCCATCATCCAGTGGTTCTGCAAGAGGGGGTTAGGCCCCACGCCGTCGGCGGGAGGGTTGGGGAGGGTCTGGAAGGGGCTGGCGATGGTGGCCATGACCCCGAAGAAGAAAACCTGGATGCCGAAGAGCACCGCCAGCACCAAGGAGGCCCGCCATGGGTCTAAAGGCTTGCGGCTGGCAAGAAGGGTGTAGAGGGTTTGCAGGAGCCCCCAAAGGAGGATGCTCCCCTCGAGGGCCGCCCAGGGGGTCACCAAGGTGACCCAAAGGGGGTCCTGGACCGAGTGGTTGCGGGCCACGTAGGCCAGGCTGAAGTCGTGGGTGAGCAGGGCCCATTCCAGGGCCAAGAAGGCAGCCAAAGCCGCCAAGAAGGCGGGCAGGACCAGGGCCCTGGCCCCCTTCAGGAAGCGCCCATCCCCCTGGTGGTAGGCGAGAAGGGCAAGGGCCAGGCCCAGGAGGCTAAAGGCTAGGGCCAGGCTTACACCCAGGTTGCCCAAGAGGGCCGGGGTCATTTGGCCTCCTCAATCAGCTTGCGCACTTCCTCCGGGGTCCAGCCCGCCTTGGGGGCCTGGTAGGTTTCCGAGTGCTTTACCAAGAGATTGGTCCCGTGGAAGACCCCTTCCCCAAAGCGCCCTTCCACCACCACCCCCTGCCCTTCCTTGAACATGCCCGGAGGCGTACCCTTGTGCACCACGGGCACCTCCGCCACCCCATCGGTGAGGATGAAGCGGAGCTCCAGCCCGTCCTTGTCGTAGTGGACCGTTCCCTCCTTCACCAAACCCCCCAGGCGCACGGGGCGGTTTTGGTAGCGGGCCTGGTCCTGGAGGTACTCGGAGGGGGTGAGGAAGTAGACCAGGTTCTGGCCCAAGCCGCCAAAGATGAGGTAGGCCAAGGCCCCCAGGATCAGCAAGAGGCCGATCAGGTACTTCGCCTTCATCGCGTCCTCCGGTAGCGCCAAAAGAGGTAGGCCAGGTAGCCGAAGACCGTGAGGTAGGTGAGGGCGTAGACCCAGGTGACGAAGACCTCCTTCACACCTCCTCCTTCCTGGCCTCGAGGGCCGCCAAAAAGGCCCGGAAGCGGACAAAGCCCAAGTAGAGGAGGGTGAAGACGAAGAGGTTGAAGAGGAGGGCCTGGAGCATAGCGGGATCCATGTGGATCTTCCCCGTGGTGAGGTCGATGGACTGGGTCTGGTGCAGGCTCCGCCACCACTTCACCGACATGTAGCTGATGGGTACGTTGATGAAGCCCAAGATGCCCACCGCCGCCGCCGCCTTTCTCCTAAGCTCTGGGTCCTCTATGGCCCCCCTAAGGAGGAAGTAGCCCACGTAGACGGCGAAGAGGATGGCGGTGGTGGTGAGCCGGGGCTCCCAGGTCCAGTAGACCCCCCAGGTGGGCCGGGCCCAGAGCATCCCCGTCACCAGGGCCAGGCCCATGAAGACCAGGCCGATTTCGGCGCTGGCCAGGGCTACCCGGTCGTAGCGGGGGTCTTGGCGGAAGAGGTAGAGGAGGGAGTAGAGGAAGGTAACGAAAAAGGCCAGGTACCCCAGCCAGGCCCCGGGCACGTGCAGGTACATGATCCGGGCCAGGTAGCCCTGGTTCACGTCGGGAGGAGCGGAAAGGGCCAGGTAAAGCCCCGCGGGCAGGAGCAAAAGCCCTAGCCCCAGGAAAACCCAGGTGAGGGCATCAGGCCGGTCGGGTTGCGCCGCTTTTAGCATCTTGACCTCCACGGCCCCTAGCATAGCCAAGGGCCAGGTGAAAAATCTGTGGCCTCCATACCCCAGGCCCTAACCTTCCATAACCAAGGGGAAAAGAAGGGCACTGGCGGTAAGGTAGACCACATCAAAGACCAAAAGGAGCTGCCACCACGGGGACACCTCCCCTAGGGGCAATCCCTCCACCAGGCCCATGGTGGCCCGCACGGAAGCCAGAACCACGGGCACCACCAAGGAGAAAAGAAGGAGGGGAAGGAGAACCTCCCGCCCCTTAAGGCGGGCTAGGAGGCCCGCGTAGAAGGTGGCCACGCTGGCGTAGCCCAAAACCCCAAGGGCCAGGGTCAGAAAGAGGGAGAGGAGGCGCTCTAAAGGCAGATAAAAAAGGCCTGCCGCCATGAAGAGGGACAAAAGGGCCAGGGGAAGCAAAAGGAGCATCTGGAAAAGCAGCTTACCGAAGTAGATCCACTCCTTGCCCCCCGGGGTCAGGAGGAGGTCGTCCAAGGTGCCCTCCTCCACCTCGAGGGCAAAGGCCCGGGTGGAAAGCAGGGTGCTCCCGAAGGCCAAGGCCACCCAAAGCACCCCGGGAGCCGCCCGGCGCAAAGGGCCCTCCTCCGGGCCCAAGGCCAGGGCCATGATGAAGAGCATCACCGCAAAGAAGGCTAGAACGGAAAGGAGCCCCGAGCGGTCCCGGACCTCGAGGCGCAGGTCCCGTAAGGCCAAAAGCAAAACCCGCTTCACCGCTCCTACCCTACCGCCGCCAGCAACTTGCGGCCATCCCTTGGCGGGAACCCTCATGCCGCCCCCAGTTCCAGGGCCCGGTCCGCCACCTCCTCCGCCAGGTGGCGGTCGTGGGTGGCCAAAACGATCCCCGCCCCCTTGCGGGCCTCAGCCAGGGTGGCCAGCAAAAGCCCTCGCCCCTCCCGGTCCAAGGCGGTTTCCGGCTCGTCCAGAAGCCAGATATCGGGAGCTAAAAGGCTGAGGCGGGCCAGAGCGAGCCTCTTCCTCATGCCGCTGGAAAAGGCCAGAAGGGGAAGGTCCTCAGGTAGGCCGAAGCGGGCCAAGGCTTCCCGCCAGTCCCCCCCCTTTCCGTGGAAGGCCAGGTCGTAAAGGAGGTGTTCCCGGGCGGTGAGGCGGCGGTGGAAAGCGGGAGGGTTAGCCAGGAAAAGGGCTTGGCCCAGCCGCTCCACCTTCCCCCGGGTGGGCTTTAAGAGCCCCGCCATGAGGCGCAAAAGGGTGGTCTTCCCCGAGCCGTTCGGCCCCAAAAGGGCCACCACCTCCCCCCTTTGCAGGGTGAAGGAAAGGTCCCGCACCACCCAGTCCCGACCAAAGCGTTTGGAGATGGCCTGAAGGCGAAGCAACATGCCTCCTTCAGTTTAGGGGGTTCTCCTAGTAAGACATTAGGCCCCCCCTGGGGAAAGGAGCCCAGGCACCCGGCCCCTTACTGCTTACAGATACTTCTGCAACCACTCCGGGGTAATCCTGAGGAAGAAACTGTTCAAGGCGGAATACGTGCCCGTGAGGAGCAAGAGCCCCACCAGGAGAAGCACCGCCCCTGCGAAGAGCTCCACATAGTGGGAAAGCCGCCCCGCCCGCCTCAGCCACCCCTTGATGCGCTCAGCGAAGAGGGCCACCAGCAAAAAGGGCACCGCCAGGCCCAGGATGTAGGCCAAAAGGAGCCCCACCCCGCCCCCCACCGCCGTGAGGGTAAGGATGGCCCCCAGGATGGGCCCGATGCAAGGAGTCCAGCCCAGAGCCAAGGTAGCCCCCAGGAGGAAAGCCCCCAAGGGGCGGGCGGTTTCCCCCTCGTAGCGCAAGCTTACCCCCCAGCGGGGCCTCAGGCCCAGCATGTAGAGGCCAAAGAGGATCAGGACCACCCCTCCCACCCGGGCCAAGGTCTGGCGGTGCTCAAAGAGGAGCCCACCCAGAAGGGTAAAAGGCAGGCCCAAGAGGAAGAACACCAGGCCAAAACCCAGCACGAAGAAGAGGGCGTTGAAAAGGGGGCGCCCCCTCTCCCCCCCCAGGTAGACCAGGTAGGTGGGCACCAGGGGCAACACGCAAGGGGAGAGAAAGGAGAGCACCCCCGCCAAAAACGAAGCCGCCACGGAAACGCTCATGCCTCCATCCTAGGGCAAGGTAAGCCAGGGGAAGCGGCGTTTGGTTTCAGGGTCCAACTGCAAAAGTTCCCGGGCGGGCATCTTCACCTGGGGCAGGGTCTTCTGGTTGATGGGGTCATGGGCGTCGATGATCCCGTTCATGTACAGGAGGAAGGCCACCAGGTGGTAAACCTCCTCATTGGTGAGGGTGCCTTCGGCCCCAAAGGGCATGGCCCGGCGGATGTAGTCGTAAAGGGTGGTGGCGTACTGCCAGTAGTTGCCAATGGCGAACTCCGCGGGTTCGGCGTCCGGGGTAATGGGGAAGGGCTCCGCCACCAAGCGGTTGAAGGGGTACCCCTCCCCTCGAGCCCCGTGGCAGGAGGCGCACTTTTCCGCGTAAATGCGCTCCCCTTCCTCCACCTTCCCCTCCCCCGGGGGAAGCCCCCGGCCATCGGGGAGGACCACGGGCCTAAGGTCGTACTGGGCCACCAGCTCCTCGGAGATAGGGGTGCCCAGATTGTACCGGGCTCCCACCGCTAGGCCCAAAAGGGCCAAAAGGATCAGGACGCGCTTAACCATCAAACACCTCCCCGCCGCATCCGCCCATGGGCCCAAAGGCCTGCTGGCCCAGGGGCCTATCCCCGTTCACCACCCGGCCGTCGGAAAGAATCCGCCAGGCCTGGATGGCGTTGTAGTGGTAGCGGTTGTTCCGGCCCCACTTCTTAAAGAACTCCTCCCGGGTGGGCTGGGTGTTCCCCTTCTCGTCCCAGGCCCGGCTCCAAAGCACCACCTCCTTGCCGTCCCAGTGCCAGGGCATCTTGAAGCGCACGAAGGCGTAGCGCTCCACCGGGGGTTCCAAGGTGGCCTGCCGCCAGGTCTTACCCTCGTCAAAGGAGATCTCCACCTTGGTGATGCGCCCATACCCGCTCCAGGCCAGGCCACGGATCTCGTGGAAGCCCGGCTTGATCTGCTGCAAGCCGGAGGGGTAGGTGATGATGGACTCGGGGTCCATGATCCAGGTGAAGGCCCAGACCTTGCCGTCCGCCATCACGTCCGTGTACTCGCTGGTCTCGTCCTTGGCCATGGCCGGCAGATCCGTGACCAGGATGCGCCTCAACCACTTCACCTGGATGCTCCCCTCCCAGCCCGGCACCACCAGGCGCACCGGGTAGCCCTGCTCGGGGCGCAAGGCCTCGCCGTTTTGGGCGTAGGCCACCAGCACATCCTCCATGGCCTTCTCCAGGGGCAGGGAGCGGGTGTAGGCAGCGGCATCCATGCCCTCGGGGATGAGCCACTTGGCCTCGGGCTTCACCCCCGCCTCCTTGAGGAGCAAGGCCAGGGGCACCCCCGTCCAGCTGGCGTTGGAGGCCAGGCCCCGGCTCCGGGTGGCGGTGAGGTTGGGGTCGGGGGGGTTACGGTAGCCGTTTTGCCCGTTGCCGGCGCACTCAATGAAGTAGGTGCGGGTCACGGAGGGGAAGCGCTTGAGGTCTTCCAGGGTGAAGACCAAGGGCCTTTCCACCATCCCGTGGATCACCAGGCGGTATTTGGCGGGGTCTACCTGGGGCACGCCGCCATGGTGCCGTTCAAAGTGCAGGCCGTTGGGGGTGATGACCCCCTCCAGCTTCTCCAAGGGGGCAAAATCCGCTCCGGAGTGGCGGGTGCGCAGGTTGGGGGAGATGTAGCGCACCACACCTTCCTCAAAGGGGCTCCTCTGGCCGTACTCGGAAAGGGGGGCCCCCAGGGTCCTCATGGGGGCGAAGGTGTCCTCGTCCCAAGGGGCCGCCTGGGCCTTAGCCTTAAGGAGGCCCAGCACGCCTCCTGCACCCAAAAGCCGGAAGAACTTCCTTCGGTCCATATACCCTCCCATCGTATCTCTTGAAGGCAAGGAAAACCCCGCCCCCAAAAGGGGCGGGGAAACACCCTTAGGCCGGGCCAAACATGTCGTTCCAGAGACCGGTGGCCCAGCCGATGGCGGCGGTGCCGTTGGCCGCCGAGCGCTGGTTATCCACGGAGCCCTGGGACTTGATCTGCTTGGCCGCCTCGTCCCAGGAGTAGTTGGCCGCCACCCAGATGGCCTCTTCGCTGTTCACGAAGGAGTAGCAGATGTTGTTGGGCAGCTCGGCGGGGATCTCCGCCAGGGGCTTGCCCTTAAGCCTCTCGGCCAGGTGCCGGGCCACGATGTTGCCGGAAACGTAGGCCACCATGCCGCTTTTGGGGTAAGGGGTGTTGCCGGTGATATCCCCCACCAGGTAGACGCGGTCGTCCTTCTCCGAGAGGAAGTAGGGGACCTTTACGTTGGCCCAGCGCTCCCCTAAGCCCGCGGTGCGCACCAACTCCCCCGCCTTCATGGGAGGGATGATGTCGGCCAGGGTGAAGGGCACATCCCCAAGTTCCGTCTTCACCACCTTTTTCCCATAATCCAAGCCGGTGATCCGGGTGTTGGGCACGTACTCCAGGTAGTCCTTGTAGAGGTCGTTGTAGGCGGCCAGGAAGCCCGGGGCCTTGGAGACAGGCTGGGGGTTAGCGTCCAGGACGATGAGCTTGCCCTTGACTCCCTTGGTCTTAAGCCGCCAGGCCAGCATGGCCGCCCGCTCGTAGGGCCCCGGGGGGCAACGGTAGGGGGGGTTGGGGATGTACATGACCAGCTCCCCGCCCGTCTCGTCAAACTGGTCCAGCATCCGGCGCAAGGCCACGTGCTCAAAGGGCTTGAAGCCCACGGGCATGAGGTGCTTCACCTCGGCGTACCCGGGGATGGCCTCGTACATATAGTCAATGCCCGGCGCCAGGACCAAGAAGTCGTAGCCGATGTACCCGCCAGCAGTCCGCACCAGGCGGCGGTCCCGGTTGATGTCCAACACCCTTTCCTGAACGAAAATCACCCCGTCCTTGACCACGTTGGTGTAGTCAAAGACCAGCCACTCCAGGGGCTTCACCCCAGCCAGGAAGAGGTTGGACATGGGGCAGGACATGAAGATGGGCTTCTGCTCGATGAGCACCACCTCCACGTCCACCCCGGACTGGACCAGCTTCCGGGCCACCGTGGTGCCGGCCCAGCCGCCCCCGATCACCACCACCCGCGGCTTGCGGGTCCGGGGAAGCAGGGTGGCCGGGCGGCTATAGAACTCCTGGGCGAAGGCCGAACCCGAAAGAGCCCCGGCTGCGGCCAAGGCCGCACCCGTCTTCAAAACCTGACGCCGATTCACCTTGCTCATACACCCTCCCTTTTATTCACCAGGGCGGTAGGGAACCCCGCCCGTGGCTTCCAGGATCTCCGTCATCACCTGGCGGGCCTCCTGGAGCATGGGCACCGCCGGCGTACCCATGACCCCAGGCATGATGGTCATGAGCATGGGTTCGATGGCCCCCACCAAGACGTCATTACCCATCTGCATGGCGAAGAAACGGCAGGGGGCAGCAAAGCCCCCGGCGGGCTGGGTGAGGAACATGATCCGGGCCCACTCGCTCTTGCAGGGCATGATCACGGTGACCGGGCCCACCTTTACGTTGGGCAGCAGGTTAAGTCCGTGGGAGGTGAGCTCGGTCTCCACCATGAGGACCACGTCCTCCGCTTTAGCGCCCGGCACCCGGTACATGAGGGCGGGCATCATGCCGCTCGCGGGATCGGGCATCATGGCGGGGGGCAGACGCTTCACGATGCCAAGCCGCCCCAGGGCCGCCTCGAGGCGCCACACCAGCCGCTCCACCTCCCCCCCATACACCTGAAGCATGGAGAAAAGGAGCCGCCCATCAAAGGTACCCACCTGGAACTTCCCACCCTGCCCGGTGATGAAAACGGTGGGCGGTAGGACAATGGCGGCCATGGGGTTTTTGGAAACCGCCTCAATGCTTCCCCCATCCGGCTTGAGCACCACCAGGCGGTACTCGGGGAAACCGGGGCCCGTCACCTGCCGCACCTGTTCCCCCAGGTTCAAAACCCGGTCGGGCTCTAACCCCACCGACTTAAGGGCCGCCAGGGTCTTGGCCTCCACCTCTTCCAGGGAACCCCGGACGTCCACCAGCAACGACTGGGCCAAGCCTAAACCCAAAAGGGCCACCAGAGCCAAAAGCTTCCTCATTGCGAACCTCCCTCCACTTCCAGGCCAGCATCCAGCCAGCCTTTGAAGCCGTGAGCAATGTTCTTGGCGTTTTTGTAGCCAAGGGCCTGCAGGTAAGCGGCCACCACCGCCGAAACGCTTCCCGAGTTGCAGTAAACGAGGATCAAGGCTTCCTTATCCTGGGGAAGCTCCGCCAAGCGATCCGGCACCTGACCGGCATAGATATGCACCGAGCCGGGGATATAGCCCTTCTTCCGCTCCTCCTCCGTGCGCACGTCCAGGATAAAGGGGTCAAAGAGCAGGAGGTCCTTGGCCTCCGTGGGGTAGACCAGGTAGCTGGCGGGGGGTACCCGCTTAATGAATTCCCCAAAGGCCTTTACCCAGCCCTCCCCATCCCCTCCCCCCTGGGCGTGGGCCAGGGGAAGCAGGGGAAGAAGGGCCAACACCTCCCGGCGGCGCATGGCTAGCGGGTGAAGAAGGGCAACTCCTCAAAGGAGTGCCCGGCCTTGGTGGCCTCGGCCAGCATGTATACGGTCAAGGCGATGTGCACGTCGGAATAGAACTCCGGCTTGGGAATGGCGATGGACTCGTAGCAGAAGTTGATGCGGTCCTCCATGGTGTAGAGCTTGTCCTCCTCAAAGCGGTAGGCGGGCCACTCGTTGCCCAGGCCCTGCTTGGGGCTCCTGACCGGGGAAAGCCGTACCCGCTGGCCCGCATACTGATCGTGGCAGACGGCGCAGCTCATGTCCCTGGCCCCTGCGCGGGTGTACCAAAGCTCCCGCCCCAGGTTGTACATGGCCAGCTCTGCCGGGTGCTTGGGCACCACCTGGATCTTAGCCTTGGAGGAGAAGGTGGCGATGTAGGTGGTGATGGCCTTCACCTCGTCCCGCTTGATCTCGTTGGGCTTGTACCCCTGGACGGTCTGCATGCAGGTGTAGACCCGGCTTTCCAGGTCCTCCACCCGCTTGGTGTCGGGGAAGTACTTGGGAAGGACGGCGTAGGCGCCTTCCAAGACGCCTTTCCCCTTGCCGAAGTCGCACTCCTCGAGGGTCTTGCCGCTAGGCCCCTTGCGGAAAAAGAGCTCCTTCCCCTCCTCCGCAAAGAGTTCCCCAGGGAGCACGCCAAAGGTCTCCAGGTACATCTGCCGCTGGCGCATGGCCTCCTCAAAGGGGTCCAGGGGCTTTTGCTGCTGGGTGTAAGCCCCCACGCCCACCAGGGTTCCCAAGGCCACTACGCCCACTAGAATCCAGCGCTTCTTACGTCCCATGGCTCACCTCCGGTTGATGGGGGACTCGGGGTCCAGGAGGAAAGCTACCAGGTCGGCGGTCTCCTCCGGGGTAAAGAGGCCGTGCACCCCACCCCGGTACATGAGGGAGCAGGGCACGAAGGCCCAGGCGTTGTAGATCTTCTCGTAGGTGTAGCGCACCACCGGCTCGGCGGTTCCCCGCTGGCCGTAGCCCGTGAGGCTTGGACCCATGGTACCGTGGGCCACCTCGGTGGCCACCCCAGCATGGCAAGCGTAGCAGTTCCCCCGCTTGGGATCGGTGAAGACCTTTTCCCCATTCCTCCAGTCCCCCATGAGCTTGCCGTTTGCCGGGTACTTGATCAGGGCCTTCTGCTCCGCCAGGAAGCCCGGGATGAGGTCAGGAGGAAGCTTGTCCCGGTACTGGGAGCAAAGGGCCTGGCCCTTGTCCTGAGCAAGCATCACTTGGGCAAACTCGTGACCGCCCGCATGCAAAGCCGCCTCGAGGCGCTCCCTAAAAGGGCTTACCTGGGTAAGCCCGAGTCCTAGAAGCAGGGCCGAAGTCAAAACCACTGCCGCTTTTTTCTTCATGAACTCACCTCCGGTACACGGTAGTTGCGTCCGATTACCCGCACGTTGGGCTGGGGCAGGACCTTGACCCGCCCCTCAGCCTTCAGGTACTCCTCGAGGACCTGGTAGATGGGCCTAGGCTGGTACCCGGCCTTGGCCTCCCCCACCCGCTGGAGCCTTCCCCCATAGGAGGCCGCCAGATAGCGGCGGTTGGGATCCAGGGGCTTGCCCCCCACCTCCACTTCCCGGATACGCTTGCCCGTGGGGGCATCGGGGTCCAGGACGTAGCGAAGGCCGTAGACCCGGCTCACATCCCCACCCTGTTGGTAGAAGGGGTCGGGAGTGAAGACGTTGCTGGCGATGTCCTCTAAGGTGTTCCGGATCTGCTCCCCCTTTAGCCAGAAGAGGTAAAGCTCCGGGTAGGTGAAGCCCAGATAGGCGTAGAGGTGGTCCCGGGTGATGGCCTGCCCCGGCAGGATGGTGGTACCCCAGCGCACCGCCGGGCTGAAGACCACCTCCACCTCCGGGTAAAGGGCCTTGACCGCCCGCCCCACCAGCTCATCCCAGGTGGAGTACAGGGTGTCCCGCTTGTAGAGCAAGGACTCGGAAACCGCCAGGGGCTCAAAAAGGTGCTGGTGGTGCGGGGCCACCTTGGACTCCACATAGGCCTCCACATCCTGGGCTTTGGGAAGATGGTCCGCCAAAACCGGCAACACCCTTACCCGGAGGTTGGCGATGCCCCCTTTGAAAAGCTTCAGGTCCACCCGCATCAAGGCCTTCCCGGCGGCGCTTCCCGCCACGATCCAGGTCTTCCCCACCCGCCAGGGGGAAGGGGTGAGGTCGTGGGTGTGACCAGAAAGGATCAAGTCAATCCCCTTCACCCGCTCCGCCAAGGCGGCATCCAGCTGAAGGCCATTGTGGGAGAGAAGGACCACGGCATCCGCCCCCTCGGCCCGCGCTTGGTCCACGGCCTCCTGCAAACGGCGCTCGTCCAGGGCAAAGGAAAGGCCTTCCGTGAACTCCTCCGGGTGGGAAACCTTCACGTAAGGGTAGGTGGCCCCCAGGATGGCCACGGCATACTTCCCCATCCTGTGGATGCGGTAAGCGGGGTAAAGGGGGTCGCCAAAGAGCTCGTCCACCACGTTGTAGGAAAGGTGTTCCCCCTTAAGCTTTTTGAAGAGCGCCTCCACCCGTTCCCGGCCCAGGGTCCACTCCCAGTGGGAAACCATGTGGTCCACCCCGGTGAGGTTCTGCCAGTCCACCAGGGCTTCCCCTTGGGTCAGGAGGGAAAGGCCCGAGTTGGTCCAGGTATCCCCCCCATCCAAAACCAGGGCCCTACCGCCCTCCGCCTCCACCTGGGCCTTCTGCTGGCGGATCAAAGCGGTGAGCTGGGCCATACCCCCGATGGGGCCAAAAGCCTTCGCCAACTCCCCAAAGTCCAGGTAGCTGAGGAGGTAGGCCAAGGGGGTTTTGCGGGCCACGCCGTAGTAGCGCAACACCGCATCCCCAGCCAGGTATCCCGGCCGGCCCATCAGCGCTTTCGGGGCGATCAGGTTGGGCGGCTCCATGTAGTAATGGGGAAAGGCCTGGCCGTGGAGGTCGGAGAAATAAAGGAGGGTGGCGTTGCCGTAGGGGGGGAGGTCGTAAAGCCGGGAAGGGTTCTCCAGGACCTGGGCCAAGGCCTTGGGCCCCAGGCCAGCTAAGGCAGAAAGGAGAAAGAGGAGCTCCCTACGGTTCATTTGGACCCCACCGCCGGCTTGGTGTTGAACTCAGAATCCGGATCCAGGAGGTAGGCCACCACGTCGGCGATCTCCTCAGGGGTTAAAAGCCCCTGGGCCCCAAAGCGGTACATGACCGTGCAGGGGAAGAAGGCCCAAGAGTTGTAGATCACCTCGTAGGTGTAGCGCTGGACCGCCTCGGACTGACCCCTTTGGACGCCATACTTCTCTAGGCTAGGCCCCACATCCCCGCCCAAATGAACAGGGGAGCCAAAGTGACAGGAGAAGCAGTTGGCCTTTTGCAGGTTGTTGAAGATGGCGCCACCCTTCTTCCAATCCCCCATGAGCTTGCCGCTTTCCGGGTACTTGATGAGGGCCCGTTGCTCTTCCAGGAACTTGGGTAGGAGATCGGCAGGCAAGCGGTTCCGGTAGGCGGAGCAAAGGGCCTGGTCTGGCCGCTGATTCAGGAAGACCTCGGCGTAGGCCTTGCCACCGGTCTTGATGGCCTCCAGCTCGGGAGGGTTGAAGTACGACTGGGCCAAGGCCACCACCAAGGGCGCAGCCAAAAGGATGGGGATAAGCTTTTTCGCCTTCATCACCGCCTCCTCACCGCACAAAGGCCGGCCACTCCTCCACTATGGCCCCATTGTTCTTGTAGGCCATAAAGAGCTCCAGGGCTAGGATGGGCAAGGAGTAAAGGGCAGGCTGGGGATGGCCAATGTTGCCGTAGCAGGCCCGGATCCGGTCCTGCATGGTCCAGATCTGGTCGTTGGAGTAGCGGTAGGCGGGCCAGTGGGTCCAGGACTTATCCTTGCCCAAGACATCCGCATAGGGCAGAACCCCTGCCCGCCGGCCCACGTAAGAGATGTGGCAGGTGGCGCAGCCTATATCCCGGGCTCCACTTCGGGCATAGAAGAGCTTTTCGCCAAGGGCATAGAGCTCCCGCTCCTGGGGGAAAAGGAGGCGCACCTGGATGGGCTTGCTGGTGGAGAAGCTGACGATATAGAAAGCCACCGCCACCACCTCCTGGCGCTTGATCTGGTCGGGCCGAAAGCCCTGGACCCGGGTCATGCAGGTGAGGATGCGGCTATCCAGGTCCTCCACCTTGCCCGTGTCCAGGAAGTAGCGGGGTAACCGGGCCGCCGCCCCCTCCAAAACCCCCTTCCCCAGGCCGAAGTCGCACTCGGCCATGGTCTTGCCGCTAGGGCCTTTGCGGTTAAAAAGCTCCCTTCCCTGCTCCACGATGAGCTCCGTGGGCAAGATGCCAGCTGTTTCCAAAAGAAGCTGCTTTTGCCGCTTGGCTTCCTCCCTGGGGTCCATCTCTCCCTGGGCCAGGACAAACCCCAAGAGGAAGAAAATCCCCGCCATCCCCAAGACCCGTAAAGGCATGCGCCACCTCCCGCAAACCCAGGCGCCCGGGGATTACCCGGGCGCCACCTTTAGGCTAGTTCCAGCTTTACCGTGCCTTCGCCGGTATCCCCGTCGGTGTCCTTCAGTTTTACAGTGAAGGTCCCCGCCTTTTCTGCCTTGAACATAAAGCCGTAAAGGGGGTTGGCGCTGGTGGAGGGGCCGGGCTTGGCCTCGGCCACCTTCTCCCCCTCAAAGTAGACCTCCACCTGGTTGATGTACTTGGCGGGGATGATCTTGCCCTCGGCATCCTTGCGGGTGCCGGGTTCGTTGGGGTGCTGGGCCACCACCTGAAGCTTAACGTTCTCGCCCGCTTTGGGCTTGGCCGGGGTCAAGCGAACAATGGTGCGAATGGCCATTTCCTACCTCCTTCCTCCTTAACCGCAACCACCCACGGTTACGCGGGTGCTGGCCGAGGCCAAAAGAAACTTGCCGTCCGCCGTTTCCACCACCGCCCGGATGGCGCTGGTCTCCGCCAGCCGCACCCGGGTGGCGTAGTAGGGCAGGGCCTTCATGGGCATGAAGGCCACCAGGTGGGGGGTGGGGTTCTTGTCGGCAAAAAGATGGATGGCCTTCACCTGGCCCGGGGGCAGGTTGACCTCCACCTCGGCGGGTACGTTGGCCCCGCTTTCGGCAATGGCCGGCATGTTGAGCTTGATGAGGTCGGAGGGGGTAAGGTCTTTAAACCCCTTTCCTAGAACCTCCTGCAGGGCCTTTTCCAACTTGGCCAGATCCTCCCCCTCGAGGGCCTGCGCCCGTGCGGGAACCCCCGCCAGGGCCAAAGCCCCCAGGGCTACGCCAGCAGTCTTTAAAAACGCTCGCCTATTCACCGCATACACCTCCTTTGGCACAGATCTGGCGCAACTCCTGTAGGAACTGCGCCCGGGGCCGGCTGCCAAAAAACCGGCCCACCTCTTCCCACGTCCCCTGGCGGTGGACGAGGAAGACGAAGGTAGGGGTACCCGGCACCCTATAGCGCCGGGCAAGCTCCTGGCCCTCCGGGGTTTCCGTGCCCACGGAGGCCACCACAAAGCGGTCCTCCAGAAGTTGGCTCACCTGGGGATCGGAGAGGACGAAGGTATTCATCTGGTCGCAGTAAGGGCAGTGGGGGGAATGGAAGTACACCATCACGATCCGCCCATGGGCCTGGGCCAGGTCCAGGGCCGCCCCATAGGGATACCACCGCCCGAAGTCCGGGGCAGCCAGGGCCGCGGTTAGGATCAGTACCACAAGGGACCAAAGTACCCGGTATGCGTACATCTTATACACCGCCTGGGTACACCCAAGGACATTTGTACCCTAGCACCCCTCGGGGGGTAATGTCAAGCTCCTTTGACACGGAACCCCCTTTTCATAAAGGCTTCTTTATAAGGGTTCCTCCTCGAGGCTCCCAAATTACCCCCCGGGCCTATACCCTAAAGGGAAGCTAAAGGTTCGGCTCCGCTTAGACCCTTGACAGGGGAAGTGGGACAAAATACCCTAGTACCCCGGAGGGTAAAGATGAAGCGGACCCTAACGGCTCTCCTCCTCATCGGCAGCCTGGCCTTTGCCCAGGCAGACGGCGCCAAGCTTTTCAGCCAGTGCGCCGGGTGCCACCAGGCCACCGGCCAAGGGGTGCCCGGGGCCTTCCCGCCCCTGGCCGGGCATGTGTCCGAGATCCTGGCCAAACAGGGCGGGCGGGAGTACCTGATCAAGGTGCTCCTCTGGGGCCTCCAGGGCTCGATTGAGGTCAAGGGCATGAAGTACAACGGGGCCATGCCCGCCTACAACGGGCTTAAGGATGAGGAGATCGCCGCTCTCCTCAACCACATCGCTACCACCTGGGGCGACGACAAGAAGGTCCGGGGCTTCAAGCCCTTCACCGCCGCCGAGGTCAAGGCCCTGCGGGAGAAGAAGCTCACCTCCCAACAGGTGCTGGAGGAGCGGAAGAAACTCGGCTTGAAGTAAGGGAAGCGGGCAAGGAAACCCGGAGGGAGACCCTCCGGGTTTCCTGTTTAACCTGCTTTAATGAGGGGGTGCTGGAGCTATCCTTGGAAAAATCCTTCCCCGGCTTCCGGCTGGCCCTAGAACTTGCCGTAAAGGAAGGGGAGGTGTTGGCCCTTTTGGGGCCATCGGGAAGCGGGAAGAGTACCCTGCTCAAGCTCATTGCCGGGTTGCTAGCCCCAGACCGGGGCTTCGTTCGCTTCCAGGGCCAAGACCTCACCCCCCTGCCCCCGGAAAGGCGGGGGGTGGGGTTCCTCTTCCAGGACTACGCCCTTTTCCCCCACCTCACCGTGGCGGAAAACATCGCCTTTGGCCTAGTGGAGGCCCGCTGGACCAAGAAGGAGCGGGAAGCCAGGGTGAGGGAGCTTTTGGAAAGAATGGAGCTTTCCCCCCACGCAGGAAAACGCCCCCAGGAGCTTTCCGGGGGCGAGCAGCAACGGGTAGCCCTGGCCCGGGCCCTGGCGCCAAGGCCAAGGCTTCTCCTCCTGGACGAACCCCTGGGAGCCCTAGACCTGAGGCTAAGGGAAGAACTCCTCTTCTTCCTCCGCAAAACTCTCCGGGGAGAAGGGATTACCACCTTGGTGGTCACCCACGACCAAGGCGAGGCCTTCCTCCTGGCCCACCGGGTGGCGATTTTGCACAAGGGAAGGCTGGTCCAGGTTGGCCCCCCGGAAGAGGTGTACGCCAGGCCCAAGGACGCCTGGACTGCCCGTTTTCTCGGACATAAGAACCTCCTTTCCCCGGAGGAGAGCCAGGCCCTGGGCCTGCCCTATAACCCCCACCTCCTGCCCCAGGCAGCCTTGCGCCTGGGAGGAGACCAAGAAGGGGTGGTGGAGGAGCGCCTTTTCTTCGGCAGCCGGGTGGGGCTTTGGGTACGCCTTAGGGGTGTGCGGGTGTACCTGGAGGCCCTAGATCCCCTCCCCCATCTGGAGGAAGGGGCCAGGGTCCCCCTAGGCCTGGACCTTTCCCAAGCCGTACCCTTGGAGAGATGAAGCGCTTCGCCCTTCTCCTAGGCGGGCCCCTTCTGGTAACGGCGGCCCTGCAGGAACGCCTAAAGGCCTACCGCTTAATGGCGGCGGACTCGGGCGCCCGGCATGCCCTGGCCCTTGGGCTTCCCCTGGAGCTTTGGCTTGGGGACTTTGACTCAAGCCTCAAGTGGCTACAAAACGCCCTTTCCGCTCCCAAGGAAGGGCTTCCCCGGGAGAAAGACCTTACGGACGGGGAAGCCTTGGTGCGCAAGGCCCTGGAGCTGGGGGCCGAGGAGCTCCTTCTCCTGGGGGGCATCGGGGGACGGTTGGACCATACCCTGGCCCACCTGGAGCTTTCCTTCCTTCTGGCCGAAAAGGGCGTGCGGGTGGAGCTCACCGATGGGCTTACCCGGGCTTTCCCTCTCCTAACAGGAAACCACGCCTTTCCCTTGGAAAAGGGCACCCCCTTTAGCCTTATCCCCTTTTCCGAGGCTACCTTGGGGGTAGAGGGGGCGCGGTGGAACCTCCCCCCCACCCCCCTGAAGGCCACCACCCTTACCCTGGAAAACCAGGCCCTGGGGCCCATCCGGATCCGGGTAGAAAAGGGAAGGGCGGTGCTTTACCTGTTCTAGCCGCCTTGACAGAGCCCTAAGGGAAGGCTACACTAGCTTTTGGCGTTAAGGCCAGCGCCATACACCCCTACGGTGTAGCTTGGGCCGCTAGCTCAACCGGTAGAGCAACCGACTCTTAATCGGTGGGTTACAGGTTCGAGTCCTGTGCGGCCCACCAGGAGGCCCCGGGAAACCCCCGGGGTTTTCCTTTACCATGGGGCCCATGAGGCTTCCAAAGACCCCCCTGGACCTCCTAGACCTGGATCTGCCCCGGGGCGAACCCTGGGGCTACGCCTTCGCCCAAAGCCTTCTTAGGGCCCCCTGGGCCTGGCGGGCCCTTAGGCCCACCCCGGGGCTTCTTCAGCTGATGGGGCAGGACCTCGAGGCCCTCTCCCAGGAGCTGGTGGGGAGGCGAAAGGAGTACCCCCTTTCTGACCTAGGGGAACGCCCCCCCCACCCCGCCGAGGAGGAGGCCCTAAGAGCCCTCCTTGCCCGCGACCCCGAGGCCCTAGCCCGGGTGCTCCAAACCCACGGCCCTTACCCCTTTGCCCTCCATCAGGCCTTTCGCTTTTCTGGCGAGGTGCACCCTCTCCGCACGTTTCGCCTGCCCCGGGAGGACGAACTTATTGGCTACGAGGCCCAACTCGAGGCCCTCAAGGCCAACGCCCTCCGTTTTCTTGCGGGCAGGCCCGCTCTCCACACCCTGCTCTATGGAGCCCGGGGCACGGGCAAAAGCACCGCCGCTAAAAGCCTCCTCCACCTTCCCCAGGCCCGCATGGTGGAGGTGGAACCCAAGGCCCTGGGCCACCTGGAAAGCCTCCTGGAGAGGCTGGCCCTCCTTCCCCACCGGTTTTTTCTTTTCCTGGACGATCTTTCCCTGGACCCTGAGGAGGAGACCTTCCACCACCTGAAGGCCCTCCTGGAGGGGAGCCTGGAAGGACCTCCCGAGAACGTCCTGCTTCTTGCCACCTCCAACCGCCGCCACCTGGTTCGCCACCAGGGGGAAAATCCCTTACCCGGGGCCGACCCTAGCGCCTGGGACGAGCTTCAGGACGCCCTAGCCCTCTCCGAGCGCTTCGGCCTGGTCCTCACCTTCCCCCCCTTTGACAAGGGGCTTTACCTGAAGGCAGTGGCCCACCACTTGGGCCGCCCCCTAACCCCGGAAGAGGAAAGGGAAGCCCTCCGCTTCGCCTTGCAGAAGGGCTTTTCCGGGCGGGTGGCCCGGCAGTTCGCCCTAAGCCTCCTCTAAAAGACCCGCGTGCCGGAGGGCTGCCTCCACAAAGCCGGCGAAGGGCGGGGAGGGGCGCATGGGCCGGCTCTTGAACTCAGGGTGGCTTTGCAGGCCCAGGAAGAAGGGGTGGTCCTTAAGCTCTATGGCCTCCACCAACCCCGCCCCCCGGCCCCGCATCCCCGGGGTGGTGGCGGAGATCACCAGCCCAGCCCGCTCCAGCCCGTCCACATAGAGGGGGTTCACCTCGTAGCGGTGGCGGTGCCGTTCAAACACCTCCTCCTTCCCGTAAAGGCGGTGGAGTAGGGTGCCCGGGCGGATGCGCATGGGCCAGTCCCCGAGGCGCATGGTGCCCCCTAGGCCTTCCACCTCCAGCTGCTCAGGCATGAGGTCAATCACCGGATGGGGGGTATAGGGGTCAAACTCCGTGGAGTTGGCCCCCTTAAGCCCGGCCACGTTCCGGGCAAACTCAATGACGGCAATCTGCAACCCCAAGCAGATGCCCAAGTAGGGGATGCCCTTCTCCCGGGCGTACTGGGCCGCCCGCACCTTGCCTTCAATGCCCCTAACCCCAAACCCGCCAGGGACCAGGATGCCGGCAACATCCCGGAAGGCCTCGTCCAGGTCAGCCCCCTCGAGGCCCTCCGCATCCACCCACTTCACCTCCACCCGGGCCCCGTGCCGGATGCCCGCATGCTTCAGGGCCTCCAGAAGGGAAAGGTAGGCGTCCGGCATCTTCACGTATTTACCGGCGATGGCGATCCTTAAGGTGCGCTCGGGGTGCTTCAAGACCCGCACCGCCTCCTGCCAGAAGGAGAGGTTGGGGAAGACGGGCTCCAGGCCCAAGGCCTTTTCCACCACCCGGCCTAGGCCCTGCTCCTCCAGAAGGAGGGGGATCTCATAGATGTGCTCCACGTTGGGGCTACTGAACACCTGCCCCGGGCGCACGTTGGTGAAGAGGGCCACCTTCTTGCGCACCTCCTCCGGCACCGGCTTCACCGAGCGGAGGACGATGGCATCGGGCTGGATGCCCACACCCCTCAGGGTGGCCACGGAGTGCTGGGTGGGCTTGGTCTTGAATTCCTCGCTGGTCTCCAGGTAGGGGACCAAGGTGAGGTGGATGTAGAAGGTATTGGCCTCCCCCTCGTCAAAGCGAAACTGGCGGATGGCCTCCAGGAAGGGAAGGCTCTCAATATCCCCCACCGTACCCCCCACCTCCACCACCACCACCTCAGCCCCCTGTTCCTCGGCCACCTGGCGGATGCGGTCCTTGATCTCGTCGGTGATATGGGGGATCACCTGCACCGTCTGGGAAAGGTACTCCCCCCGGCGCTCCTTCTGGATGACGGAAAGGTAGACCTGGCCCGTGGTGAGGTTATTGCCCCTGGAGAGGTCCAAATCCAAGAAACGCTCGTAGTGGCCGATGTCCAGATCGGTTTCCGCCCCGTCGGCGGTGACGAAGACCTCCCCGTGCTCGTAGGGGCGCATGGTGCCCGCATCCACGTTCACATAGGGGTCAATCTTGATGGCGGTAACCCTATACCCCCGGGCCCGGAAAAGGGCCCCCAGGGAGGAGGTGAGGATGCCCTTACCCAGGCTGGACACCACCCCTCCGGTCACGAACACGTACTTCCTTGGCCGTTGCGCGCTCTCGGAAACCCCGTTCACGGGATTCCAGCCTACCACATCTGGAAAAGGGGGCTGGGGTTATGGTAAAGTTTTCTTTGGCGTTCTTGCGGGGTCCCCCGATCCCCCGGCAAGAACAGGGTGTATCGCCTAAGGAGGGCCCTGGAAATGCAGCCCAAGACGTACGTACCGGAAAAGATTGAACCCCGGTGGGTTCTCATAGACGCCGAGGGCAAGACCTTGGGGCGGCTGGCCACCCAGATCGCCACCCTGCTTAGGGGCAAGCATCGCCCCGACTGGACCCCCAACCTCCCCATGGGCGACTTCGTGGTGGTGGTGAACGCCGACAAGGTCCGCCTCACCGGCAAGAAGCTCAAGCAGAAGATCTACACCCGGTATAGCGGCTACCAGGGGGGCCTTAAGGAGATTCCCGCCGAGAAAATGCTGGCCACCCACCCGGAAAGGGTGCTGGAGCATGCGGTAAAAGGGATGCTACCCAAAGGCCCCCTGGGACGGAGGCTCTTCAAGCGCCTCAAGGTCTACGCCGGCCCCACCCATCCCCATCAGGCGCAGAAGCCCGTTAAACTGGAGGTCAAGTGATGGAGCAGTATTACGGCACCGGCAGGCGCAAGGAAGCGGTGGCCCGGGTCTTCCTAAGGCCCGGTAGCGGTAAGGTCACCGTGAACGGCCAGGACTTCCAGGACTATTTCCAGGGTCTGGTGCGGGCGGTGGCGGCCCTCGAGCCCCTGAGGGTGGTGGATGCCCTGGGGCGCTTTGACGCCTACATCACCGTGAAGGGGGGCGGCAAGAGCGGCCAGGTGGACGCCATCAAGCTGGGGGTGGCCCGGGCCCTTCTCCGGTACAACCCCGACTACCGCGCCAAGCTGAAGCCCTTGGGCTTCCTCACCCGGGATGCGCGGGTGGTGGAGCGGAAGAAGTACGGCAAGCACAAGGCCCGCCGGGCACCCCAGTACTCCAAGCGCTAAGGAAGGCGTGGTTCGGGCCCCTGGGAGAGCATCCCAGGGGCTTTTTCCAACCCCTGTAGGGCCTCCTGAAGCTCCTCTGGCGAGAAGACGTGGACCTTCTTGTGCCGCAAATAGACCAAGCGGGCCACAAGATGTTCCCCTGAGGGGGAAGCAACCGCCTCCACCCCCCAGGCCCGCCGTACCGCCTCCCAGTAAAGGGCAAGCTGCAGGAGGTAATGCTCGGGAGCCAGGGACCGGTCGGTTTTGTAGTCCTCCAGGTACCACCTGTCCCCCACCCGGTAAAGCCGGTCCAGAACCCCGTGCCAGACCGTCCCCGCCAGGGGCAGGACCAGGGGGAGCTCGGGGTAATCCTCGAGGCGGACCGCCAAAGGAGGCAACACCCCACCCAGCATCTCCCGGTAGTGGCGGAGAAGGGTGCGCACCTCCTCCAGCAAGGCTTCCTTTTCCTCCTCGGAAAAGGGTAAGGCCACCTCCTGCAGGAGGAGGGCGCGCATCCTTCCCTCCTCCTCCGGGTCCAGGTCCCGGGCGATGGCGTAGTGGACTAGGGTACCCACGGCCCGGGCGAACTCTGGCAGGAGTTCCCCTTCTAAGGCCTCCGCCAGGGGCAAGGGCTCCCCTTCCGCCTTGCGGTGGGCGCTGGGGGAGTAGAGGGGAGGAAAGGGCTTGGGTTCCAAGGCCAAGGGGGCATAAGGGGCTGGGTCCAAAAGGGGCGCCGGCGGGAGCGAGGGCGAGGGGAAGGAAGCCCCAACGGGGTGGACCCGTACCCTGGGGTCTTGGGACCCAGGGCCTAAGCCCAAGGCCATGAGGGCCTTGGCCCAGGGGCCTGGCCGGGAAGAAGCGCTTCCCGTGAGCAAAAGGACATCCCGGGCCCGGGAAAGGGCCACGTAGAGAAGCCTTAGGACCTCCTCCTCCTCGGCCTCCTTCAGACCCTGCCTCACCTCCTGGTAGCCGGGCGTGCCCTTAAGGGCCACCTCTCCCTCAAGCCCCACCAGAAGGGGTTCTTCCGCGGAGCGCTCCTGTCTAGAGAGGTCAAAGACCCCCACCACCGGCCACTCCAGCCCCTTGGCGGCATGCACGGTAAGGAGGTTCACCCCCTGGCTCCCTTCGGGAAGCTCGGCGGCCTCGGGGTCCATAGCCCGCACCTTAAGCCACTCCAGGAGGGCCTCGAGGTCAGGAAAGCGCTCCGAGGCCGCCAGGAGGAGAAGGGTGTCCAGATTGGTGCGGGCCCTAGGGGAAAGCCGCCCCAAAAAGACCTCGTCCCGCACCAGGGCCTTAAGGGCCTCTAGGGGCCGCTTCCCGGCCAGCTCCCTCAGCCACTCCAGCCGGGCCTGGGCTTCAGCGGGGAGTTGGGAGAGAAGGTCCTTCCAGGGGGATTTCTTGGGTAAACCCTCCAGCCTTCCCAAATCGGCGCCCACAAATGGGCCCCGCAGGAAGGCCAAAAGGGAAAGCCGCTCCTCGGGGGAAAGGGGAGCCTCGGGTTCCAAGAGGCTTAGCCTAAGGGCATGGTAGATATCCCGCACCTCCGGGCGGATGAAGAAGCTCCTTCCCCGGCGGATACCGTAGGGAACCCCCAAGGCGCGGAAGGCCCGTTCCAAGTAGGGAAGGCTATGGCGGCTTCGCACCAAAACCGCCATCTGGGGGAAGGCATACCCTTGGTCCCGTAGGGCCAGAAGCCTCTTCCCTAAGACCAAGGCCTCTTGCTGGCGCTTCCTATCCAGCTCCCCTTCCCCTCCCACCCAGTGCACTTCCCAAAAACCCCTTTCCCGCCGTCTAGGCCTCACCAAAACCCGTTCGGTTTCGGGGAAGAACCGCTCCACAAAGCGGTTCAGAAACTCGGCCAGCTCCCCGCTGTGGCGGAAGGTTTCGTCCAGAAAGCGGACCTCCTCAGCCCTCCTTAGGGCCTCGCGGAACACCTCCACCCGGGCGTTGCGGAACAGGTAGATGGACTGCTTGGGGTCCCCCACGGCCACCACCTTGGCCCCCGCCTCCTCCAGGGCCTGGAAAAACCGCCCCTGCAGGGGATTTACATCCTGGTACTCGTCCAGGAAGATATGGCTAAACCGCTCCACCACCCGCCCTAGGGCCTGGGGGTTTTTCAGGAGGCGGAGGGCTTGGGCCTCGAGGTCCCCTGGCCCTAGGAGGTCAAGGGTGCGGGCCTGGTACCTCCCAAGGACCTCCTGGAAAAGGGCATAAACCTCCTCCGCTCCCGGTAAGGGCCGGAAGGCTTCCGCCAAGGAGCGCTTTTCGTAAAGGGCGAGGAGGGCCCCCACAAGCCCTTCCTCCTCCCCGGGGTTCCGGCCCTTCAAGTAGAGGAGGCTTCGGGCCTCCTCCAGGAAGAGGGCCTCGGCAAGGAACTCGTCCAAGACGGCGAAATCGGGGTCCAGGGAGAGGAAGGGAGCCGTGTGGCGTAAGGCCTCGGCCATGAAGCCGTGGATGGTGGTGAAAAGGGCGCCATAAAGCTCCCGCTTGGCCGTTTCCGCCTCCCCATCCCCCAGGGCTTTAACTTCCTCCAGGATGCGTTCCCTAAGCTCCTCGGCGGCCTTTCGGGTAAAGGTGAGGGCGGCCATGCGCCGTAGGGGCACCCCTTGGCGCAAAAGGGCCAAAAGCTCCTGGACCAAGGCATGGGTTTTCCCCGTGCCCGCTGAGGCCACGTAGAGCTTCACCTCTCCTCCTTTCGGCAGAGGTCTGCAAGGCCACAGGTGTAGCAGTGGAAGCCTGGCTTTGGGGGAAAAGCCCCCTCGCGCCAAAGGCGATAGGCCTCGTTCGCCTGTTGGCGTACCTCCTCCACCGGCTTGGGCAGGGTTCCCGAGGGTTGACGGCGAAGGAGGGAAGGCTTTCCCATCCAAGGCCAGGCCCAAAGCCTCACCTCGCTGACATCCCGTCGGCCCAGCAAGACCCCAAGGGCATACCACTCCGTCCAGCGCTTTTGCGGCCCCAAGTCGGCTTCCGCTCCCTGGGGCAAGAGGCGGTAAAGGTGAACGGTGTCCCCTTCCCGCCGCACACCATCCAGGCGTAAGGGAGGTTTCCCAGGCAAGGTGGACCAAAAGTGCATCCCCTCCCAATGCGCCCGATGGGCCTCCAACCAGGGACCCACCTGGGCGTGGCCCAGAAGCCTTTCCAACTCCGTGGGCAGGAGGTGCCACCCCAAGGCCCCATCCCGCCCCCCAAGGTCAAACCGCTCCACGTAGGCCCTAAAAGGGCACTCCCGGAAGCGGCGGAGGACCTCCAGGTGGGGCGGGGGCTCCCGCCCCGTGGGCAGGGGCGGGGTAAAGGGAAGCTGGGGAAGGGCCTCGAGGCGGCTTGCCGGGGGCAAGGGCTCAGGCTTAACCCCCCTCTCCAAGGGCGGGTAGAGCCCCGAGGGGCCGGCCTCCGGGTAAAGGAGAACCACCTCCTCCCCCCGGGTGGAAACCTCCTCCCAGAAAAGGGGGTCAAGGCCCTTAAGGCGCCGGGGAAGCCCCTTTAGAAGCCCTCTTTCCCTAAGCTCTTCCAGGAGGAAGTAGTCCTCCCGCTCCCCTAGGCTATAGCGCCCCGCCACCCAGTCCAGCACATAGGCCCTTTTGGCCCTTATGCCGAGGGCCCTCAAGGGAGGAAGCAGGGCCACCCCCCGGTTGGGCTCGGGGGGCAGGCTTTCGTCCAAAAGCAGGCTCCGCCACCAGGCCAAGGGGTTCCCCCTATCGGCCCGCTGGGCCAGGCGGAGGCGGGTAAGAAAAGGCTCCTTGGCTGCGATCCCCAGGCGCTCCAAAGCCTCCTCCGCCCAGGCCAAAAGGTCAGGCCCCGGGGTGCGGAGCTTTTGGAAGGCCCGCCACTCCTCCTCAAGCCCTTCCCGCTCCGCCAAAGCCCCAAGGGCCTCCTCCCCCGCCAGACCCAGCCTCAGGGCCTTCCTCCCCAAGGTGGGAAACCCCAAGGCCAGAAGGTCCCGCCCTGTGGGGAAAGGGTTTAAAAGGGCCAGCACCCTCTCCCCTTCCTCCGTGTCGCCCAAGGCCCTTTCCCGGCCATCGTAAAGGGGAAGGCCGTACTCGTCCTTGAGGAGAAGAAGCCCCCCGATGCGCTCCTCGGGGGCCACCACCAGGACCTCCCAGGGATCCAGGCCTTCCCCACCCATCCCCTTGGGGGCCAGGACCCGCTTTAAGGCCCTAAGGAGGTAGCGGACCTCCTCCACGGGGTTGGCCAGGGCCAGGACCTCCCTTTTTACCGGCCTAGGGGAAAGGGCTTTCCAGGGCGCAAGCCCTTCTGGGAGGAGTTCCGCCGTGAGGAGGACCGGCACCTCCTGGGCCAGGCGCCTTAGGAAGCGGAGGTCCAAAGGACCCACCTCCCGAAAGCCATCCACCACCACCAGATCGGGCTTGGGGAAAAGGCGAAGGGGCACCCGGCCTGCCCGGTAGCGGAAGTCATCGTAGTCCAGGGCCTTCCCCTTAAGGCGCTCGTAGGCGAAGTAGACCTGCCTGAGCCTTCTCGCCTCCCCCTCCTTGGGCAGGGCAAAGGGGGAAAGGCCATAGCGTTTGAGCTCGGCGATGGCTCGGGCAAATAGCCGCGCCTCCCCCGGGGCGATCTCCTCCCCGTAGAGGCTCCTCAAGGCCTCCCCCACCAGGGCCACCCTTCCCGCCCCGGGAAGCAAGGGCCCAAGCCGGCCCACCTCGGCCAGCACCCGGTAGTACAGGGCCTGGAAGGACATGAACTCCAGGCCCAGCACCGCCTCCTGCCCGCCGAAAAGACGGTAGACATAAGCCCTTTGGTGGGGCAGGCCCACCCAGTAAACCCTTCCCCGTTGCCTTAGCACCTCCAAGGCCCACTCCCGGGCCAAACAGGTTTTCCCCGAGGCAGGAGGGCCCAGAAGGGGATAAAGGCCAGGCTTCATAATGGGAACATTTTAAAACCCCAAGGCCTTCGCCTTGCCCAAGGCCTAAAGGCGGGGCGTATCCCCGGATGAAGCCCTTAACCTGCCGCTATCCTCCAGGTGAAAGCCCGCCACACCCCTCTCCGAGGGCCCTAGGGGCCACGCCGGGGCGGGCCCGGGGAAGGGGTTTCTTCAAGAGGGAGGGGCAAGGGGGTGAGGTCCAGACCCAGGCGCAACACCCCCACCACCCGTCCCCGGTGGAGGATGAAGCACCGGTACTCCCCCGGCAGGACCACCACCCACCGGGCCAGGGAAAGCTCCCGCAAAAAGGGAAAAGGCCGCTTACGTATGGGCCGGCCCCTGGGGGGGCCCATGTGGGGCATGGGCCTATCCCCTTCCAGGGCCAAGAGGAGCAAGGGCTCCTTCTGGCCCAGGACCAGCAAAAAGGTATCCCCTTCCCGGTAAAGGGCCTGGACCTCGAGGACCCGCACCAGGGCCCCGCAGCGGTTTAGGACCTCTTCCGGGGCCAAAACCACGGCCTTAGGGCCCCCCTCCCCCAGGGCAAAACCCCCAAGGCCGAGGAGGAGGACCCCAAGCCACCGCATCATGCCGCCATGGTAATCGGGCCCTGCCCGGGTGGGGCAGGGTTATACCACCCCACCCTGGCTTGCGCCAGGGTGGGGGCTCCGGAAAGGGCCTCCGGTAGGCGCCATCTCGTTGGAGCTTAGAGAGGGGAACAAGAGGAAAGGGTATTAGAAGCCGCGCTCCGCCGAGATCAGGGCCAAGGCTGCCTGCGCCAACAAGAAGGCCCGGCCAGGTTCCTTAGAGAGCCTGTTCTTGGCCTCGGCCACCAGGTCCTTCACCAGGTTGTCCTGGGCCCGGTAGTAGGCCAGCTCCTTCTCCGCCCGGTCCACCGCCACCGGAGCCCTTTGGGCCAAGCGGGCACCTGGGTCTTGCCCTTTACCCGGGGGGAAGGCATGGCCCCTAGGCCCATAGGGGTGATGCATCCCCATCCCCCTATGGGGCACGGGCCTTTCCACCTGGGCCCGCACCTGGGGCTCCCCTTGGGTAGCCCGGAAGAGGAGGAGGGCCGCCTGGGCCTCCCGTGCCGCCTTGAAGTAGTTCTTGGCCTCGTAGCTTTTCTCCGCCCGGGCCTTCACCTCCTTGGCCCAGGAGAGAAGCCTCTCCTCGGCTACACCCGTGACCTCTTGGGCCACCTTCTCCAGCCGGGCCAAGGCGGCTGCCGCCTTGGCCGCCTGCCGGTAATCGGTGGTCTGGGCCAGGGAAAGGCCTGCCGCCAGAACCAACACACCCGCCAACATCCTCCGCATTCCCATCACCTCCAAAGGGAGCCTAGTCCCCCTGGCTAAAGGGCGCATCGGGGGAAACCTTAAGGGAAGCTAAAGGCAGGAAAAGCCCTACCGCCGCTCCACCCCGGTTGGCTACCGCCGCCTTTCCCCCATGGGCCCGGGCCACCGCCGCCACCAGGGCTAGGCCCAGCCCCGTGCCCCTTCCCCCATGGACAAAGGGCTCCAAGGCTTTCGGCAGGAGTTCTGGGGGAAAACCAGGGCCTGAGTCCACCAGCCAAAGCCACACCCCTTCCTCCTCCTGCTGGATCCTGGCCTTCAGGGGAAGATTTCCGTGGCGGCGGGCGTTATCCAGCACGTTTTCCACCGCCAGGGCGAGAAGCTCGGGATCTACCAAAGCCTGGGCCTCTCCTTCCACCTCCAGGCCCCATCCCTTCAGGAAAGCCCTTAGGTCCAGAGGGGTAAGCCTAGGAGGTGTGGCCTCGAGGCGGGATAACCGGAGAAGCCCGGAAAGCAAGGCCTCCATCCTTTCCGCTTCCCGCAAGGCCCCCATGAGGGCCCTGGGCTCAGGCTTGCGCAGGAGCACCTGCAAGTACCCCTTCAAGGCGGCCAGGGGGTTTCGGAGCTCGTGGGAAGCGTGGTGGGCGAAACGACGGGCTGCCTCCTCCTTCTCGGAAAGCTCCTTAAGGAGACCCTCCACCTGGGCCAGGCGGCGGTTTAAGGCCTCCACCAAGGGCCCAAGCTCCACCAGACCCGGGTCGGGAAGGGGGCTTAAGTCCTCGGGGCGCCTTCCCTGCAGAAGCTGGGCCAGCCGCCTCAAGGGGCGGAGAGCCCAGGAAAGCCCCAGGGCGGAGAGGAGAAAGGTGGCCAAGAGCACCCCTCCCCCCCAGGTGGCGTAGAGGAGGAGGAGCCTCCGCCCCAGGCCCGCAACCCCCTCCAGGGGCACCGCCAGGCCGAACCCTCCCCCATCCCGGGGCAGGGCCACATAGAGCACCCCCCGCCATACCCCCTGGTAGGCCCTTCCTTGGGCGAGGCCCTCGAGGAGGCCAGGGGGAAGCTCGGGGGAAGGCACCTCGGTGAAGACCACGCCCTCCTTCCCCTTCACGAAACCCGTGCCGCCCCCGTAGACCTGGGCCAGGCGGAAAAGCTCCAGAAGCAGGGCCTCTTCCTCCTTGGGGCCTTCCTCCTCAAGGAGGTAAAGCCGGGTATAGAGGGCCCGGCGCAGGTCCTCGCTGGCGGCCCTTTCCGCCTCCCTGGCGGAAAGGAAGGCCAGGGGCAGGGCCAAAAGCACAAGGGCCAAAAAAAGAAGGGCGAAAAGCCTGCCCCTAAGGGAGGAAAAGGCGGTAGCCATAGCCGCGCACCGTCTGGATGGGACTGGGCTCCCCCAGGGCCTTTCTCAAGAGGGAAAGGTGCACCTCTAAGGTGGCGGGCTCCACCTCCTCCCCCCAGACCCTGTGCATCAGGGCCTCTTTGGAAAGCACCTCCTCCGGCGACTCCAAAAAGGCCTTCAGGAGGAGAAAGGCCTTGGGGGGAAGGGAAAGCCGCCTTTCGCCGCGGAAGGCTTCCATGCGCCTGGGATAAAGCCTCAGGTCCTTGTAGGCCAAGACCTCAGAGGGTCCCTTGGTCCGGCGCACCAGGGCCTCGAGGCGGGCCAGGAGCTCGGAAAGGCTATAGGGCTTGACCAGGTAGTCGTCGGCCCCCTCCTTTAAGCCCTTCACCCGCCACTCCACGGCATCCAAGGCGGTGAGCATCAGCACCGGCACCTCTGAACGGGCGCGGATCTCCTTAAGGAGGGAAAAGCCATCCCCTTCCGGCAAAAGCACGTCCAAAACCACCACTTCTGCCCAGGGCAAAAGGCTTAGGGCCTCCTGGGGGCTTTCCGTGGACCGTACCTGGTGCCCCTCCAAGGCCAGGCCCAGCTCCAAGGCCTCCCGAACCCCCGGGTCGTCCTCCACCAAAAGCACCCTCATGCCGGATTCCGCCAAAGGGCCAGGGCCCGCACCGGAGCGTAGACCTCCAAAGGCGGCAAGGCCTCCCCGGTCTTCAGGTCTATGCGGTGGATGCGGCTCGCCCCACGCCTGGCAGCATAGAGGATGCCCCCGAAGGGCAGAAGCTCCACCAGGCTCATGCGGTCCTCCCCTTCTAAAAGGGGTAGTGCGTAGGAGGCGAGGAGGGACCCGGCAAGATCCACCACCCGCACCTTGACCGCCTCCACATCGTAGAGGTAAAGCCTCTCCCCTTCTACCCCTACCCCGCCCAGGAGCCTTAGCTCCTCGCTTTCCTTAGAGCGGCGGAAGGCATAGCGGGATAAGTAGCGGCCATCCAAGGAGAGGCGCTGCACCTGCCGGTTGCCGTAGTCCAACACGAAGAGGAACTCCGAGGTGACCACCAGGGCCTTGGGGTCTTGGAAGGTGCCCCGGCCCATTCCTTGACCGCCAAAGCGCTCCTGGTACTGGCCCTTTAAGTCCAACCGGCTCACCGTGGCGGTTTCCGAATCCAGAACGAAAAGGCTACCATCCGCCACCGCTAGAGCTGTGGGAAAAAGGAACTCCCCAGGCTTCATCCCATAAGGGCCTGTGGAAAGGAGAAGCTCGCCCTCAGGGGAAAAGCGGTGGAGGAGCTTGGCCCCATGCTCAAAAACCGCCATCCAGATCCCCCCTTCGGGATCGGCGGCCACCGCCAAAGGCGGGGCCGGGAAGTGGCCAGGGCCCGAGCCAATGCCGGAAATGAGCCGGGCGGCGGTACCCGAAAGGTCCAGAAGCCGCACCGTGCCCTTTTTGGCCTCCACCCCCACCAAGAGGTAGAAGGGATGGGGCAAGCCCTTTTCCTCCTCCCAGGAGCCGGAGAGCACCTGGACCACCTCGTCCAGGGTGGGCCGCTTGGCGGGGTCCTTCTCCAGCATCTTCAGGACCAGATCGGAAAGAACCTGGGGAATCTGGGGATTGAGCTGCTTGGGAGGGGTGGGCACCTGGAAGATCTGCTGGTGGATCACGGTCTCGTACCCACCGGTGAAGGGGGGCTGGCCGGTTAAGGCCTCGTAGAGGACGATCCCCAGGGAGTAAATATCCGAGCGGTGGTCCAGCTTCTGCCCCTTGGCCTGTTCTGGGCTCATGTAGACCGGGGTGCCGATCCGGGCCCCGGTGATGGTGAGGCGGGTGAGGACCTTGCCGGCGGCGATGCCGAAATCCATGAGCCGCACCCCCCTGGGATCCACCCCGTCCTCCCTTAAGGCCCCCTTGAGGATCATGATGTTGCCGGGCTTGATGTCCCGGTGGACGATGCCTTGGGCGTGGATGTGCCTTAGGGCGTCGGCCACCCGGGCCAGGATGGCGGCCGCCTGCTTGAGGGAAAGGCGCCTTTCCTCAATGAGCTTGTCCAGGCCCTCCCCCTCCAGGTACTCCATGGCGATATAGTGGACCCCATCCACCTGGCCGTGGTCGTACACCTTGACGATGTTGGGGTGGTCCATCTTGGCCAAGACCTCCGCCTCCCGGTGAAAACGGCGCACAAAGCGGGGGTCGCCCAGGAAGCGCTCCTGGGGAACCTTTAGGGCCACCAGGCGGCCCGTTTTCTTGTCCTTGGCCTTGTAGACGGTGGCCATGCCCCCCACGCCCACCTTCTCCAGGATCTCGTACTGCTTTTCCAGAGCCCGGGCCTCCTCGGTGGTCCTGGAGGCGGAGGAAGGCCGCCCCTGGGTGCGGGGACGCCTTGGGAGCCGCCTTCGGGAACCCAGGTACACCCGGGGTGCCGCCAGGACCCCGAGGCCCAGGAGGAGCCAGGGGAAAACCCCATCCGGCCGTACCCCCGTGGCCCAGGCAGCTCCCGTGAGGAAAAGCAAGAGGAACCAGAGGGGCCAAGGGGAGAGGCGTGAGGCCAAGGCTGCGGTAAGGAGAACCAGGAGGAAGGCCAGAAGCCCCTGCATCACTCCACCCGTAAGGCGATGGCGGTCACGTTATCGTCCCCGCCCCGGCGCAAAGCCTCGGCCATGAGGCCCTCGAGGCTCGCCTGGAGGTCCTTGCCCAAAAGCCACTCTTCCTCCGGGAGCAGGCCGTAGAGCCCGTCCGTGACCAAAAGCACCCCTTCCCCTGGGGCGAGGCGCACCTCCTTCAGGTCAAAGCGGGCCTCGGGCAGACCCAGGGCTCGGGTAAGGACGTTGCGATAGGGGTGGCGTTCCGCCTCGGTGCGGGTCAAAACCCCCTCCTTCAGGCGCTCCGCCACCCAGGAGTGGTCCTCGGTGAGCCGCTTCAGCCCCTTGGCCGTGAGATGGTAAGCCCGGGAATCCCCGATATGCCCCACCACCCCCTCCTTGAGCCAGTCCGCATAGAGAAAGGCGGTGAGGGTGGTGCCCATGCCCTTCTTGCCCAGCCTTTCCGCCTCCTTTTCCACCCGCTTGGCCGCTAGGGTAAAGGCCTTTTCCATCACCTTGGCCAAGCCCACCGCCGGGCGTCCACTCTTAAGGTGTTCGGCATAGGCCCGTACCGCCTCGGAGAGGGCCTCGATGGCCACCTTGCTGGCCCACTCCCCCGCCTCCATCCCCCCCATGCCGTCGGCCACCGCCAGGAGGAGAAGGTTGCCCTGGGGAACCTCCAGGCGCATCACCCGGTGAAAGTCCTCGTTGTTCTGGCGACGGCCCACATGGGAGACCGCAGCCACGGCGTAACGGGGGGCAAGGCGCATCAGACCCATTATAGGATGAATGGGTGGAACACCTGGCCGACCTGGTGGACCTCTACGAGTACCGGGTGGAGGACCTGGTGGCAGGGCGCACCCCCAAGGGGGGCAAGAAGGCCCTTTTGGCCCTCCGGGCTTTCCTGATCCAGTCCCGCCTGCCGGGCGCCCTGGCCAAACGCTTCCGCCAGGCCGATGCCCGTTTCAGGGCCTTGCGGCAAAGCCAAAACCCTCAAAAGCCCCGAGAAGCCCCTCCCCTGGACCTTCCCATCGCCATACCGGAAGCCCCCGAGGAACCGGGCCAGGATACCTCCCCCTTGCGGGCCATGGCCTTAAAGGTCTGGCGCCTCCTGACGGCACGGGAGGTGAGGGCCCGGGCCAAGGAATTCCTCACCGGCAGACGGGAGGAACTAAGGCTCATCCACGCCTTCTTGCAGAACTACCTGGATTACCGGGAGAAGGAAACCTTCGGGCGGGACTTCAACCTCTCCCGCTTCCACCCCACCCACCCCATCCCCTCGCTTTCCGACAGCCTCATGGACCTCGAGGATCCCAAGGTGGCCGAGGCCTTGGTGCTGGAGTTTTTGGAAACCGCCCTGCACCTGCCCCAAGACCTCCCCTTGCCCCCCGAGGAGGTGCGCACCTATATCCGCCGCTTCCTGAACCGCATCCTGGAGTGGGAGGATGCCTATGGCCTTCTTCCCAGGCGGGACCTCCTGCCCTTGAAAAAGGCCCTGGAGGAAGCCAAGCGCATCGGGGCCAGCGCCCAGGAGATCGCCCGCCTGGAGGAGCGCCTCCGGAGGGAAGCCCAGGAGGAAAGGCGGCGAGAACTCCTCCTGGAAGAGGAAAAGCGTCGCTTCCGCGTGGCCATGGAAAAGGTGCTTTCCCTTCTCCGGCTTCTCCCTGCGCCCCAAGGGGAAACCCCTTGGCCCAAGGTCCCCGAGCCCGGCCAGGGGGAAGAAAGCCTTCTCACCCTGCCCCTGAAGCCGGGCCGCATCACCTTGGGCCCCCTCACCCTCACCCTAAGCCAGGTGGAGGGCAGTTGGCATCTAGGGATGGCAGGTGAGGACCACATCCTGGAGGGCACCTTGGTGATCCCCTGGGAGGACCTCGAGGTCCTGGCGGTGCGGGAAGGAAACCTGCTCCACCTGAGGCTCGAGGCCCGAAGCGGGCTAAGGCTTTACGAACTCCTCTCCGAAGGGCGGGTGCTGGCTCTTTTGCTGGAACCTACCCAGGACTACGCCTATCTACGCCTCCTCCGGGCCCTCTCCGCCCGCCTTAAGGGGGAGTTTAGCCCCCAGGCCTTTGGCCCGGAGCTGGCGGAAAAGTACCGACAAGCCCCCCCTGAGGCGCTTCAGGACTTTGCCCGGAAGGTTCTGGAACTCGCTAGCAAACGCCTGGGCGCCACCGACCCCGTTCCACTTTTAAAGGAGGTGGGCCAGGCCCTGGGGCAGGAGCGGGCAGCCCTGGCCTTGGCGGATGCCCTAAGGGAATACCTGGGCCGCCGTCCCCCCACCCGGGAAACCCTCGGGGGGGAGGTGCACCTCCTTTCCCTCGGGGCCGAACCCCTGGCCCTCAAGGTGGGGCAAACCGTCCTTTCCATACGCCCCAGGAACGCTTCCTCGGAAAACCCTCAGGAGGAGGCCCTTTACGTGGGCCAAGCGGGCGAGGTACCCCGCAGGCTCAAGGACCTCCTGGTCTACCGCCTTGCGGAGGGAACCGTGGTCCTGGCCCGGGAGGGAAGGCGGCTGGCCTATCTGGTGATGGGTAACCCTTGACGTGAAAAGGCTCTTGGTATACTCCCAGGCAAGGGGGTTTTATGAAGGCTTTGCGGCACAAGGCCTTCGCCCGCCTGATCCTCTCCTACCTGGTTTCCCAGGCGGGCAGCAAGGTGCACCGGGTAGCCCTTCTGGTCCTGGTCTACCTGCTCACGGAAAAGGCCCTTTGGGTTTCCCTCACCCTGGGGGTCCAACTTCTGGGTACGGTGGTCTTCTCCCCCCTCCTCTCCGCCTGGGCCGATACCCAGGACCGCAAGCGGCTCCTCGTCTGGTCCGATCTCCTTAGGGCGCCGCTTGTGGCCCTCATCCCCCTTCTTGGGGCCAAGAGCCTCCCCATCCTGCTCCTTCTCGTCTTCCTGATTGAGCTCCTAAGGGACCTGCACGACCCCATCCAAAACGCCGTGCTCCCCGACCTGGTGCCCAAGGAGGAGGTGGACGAGGCCAACAGCCTGGTCCTCCTGGCGGACCGCCTTTCCGAGGTGCTCTTCGTGGGGGCCGCCGGGGTCTTGGTGGCCGCCGTGGGGCCGGCCTTTGCCTTCTATCTGGATGCCGCCACCTACCTGGCCTCAGGGCTCATCCTGATGGGCCTTCCCTCCCTAAGGCCCCAAAGGCTTCCCAAGGCTGGCTTCTTCGCCCGGGTGAAGGAGGGGATCGGCCACCTGGTGGGCCACCCCGCCCTCCGCCGGGCGGTGGGGACCCTGTTCGTGGCCGCCGCCTTTGGCTCCGTGGAGACCGCCTTGGGGGTGGTGCTGGCCATCAAGTGGCTTGGGGTGGGTTCGGCGGGGTTTGGCTTTATGGAGGCTGCCATGGCCTTAGGGGCCATCCTGGGAGGCCTCGCCATCCCCTATCTCCTTAGGCGCATCCCCCGGGAAAGGCTTTTCCTCTTGGGGCTTCTCCTCTTCGGCCTCTTTGAAGCCTCCATCGGCGCCTTCCCCCTCTTCGCCTGGGTGCTCCTGGCCTTCTTTATCAGCGGCTTCCTCAACATGGCCTTCATCGTTCCCGCCCGCTCCATCCTCCAGCTCAACACCCCCCAGGAGATGCGGGGGCGGATCTTCGCCGCCTTCGGCGCGGTGATGAACGCCGCCGTGCTCCTGGGCACCATGTGGGGCGGGGCCTTGGAAGGCTCTCTGGGAGCCCCCCGGGTCTTCCTGGTGGCGGGGGCCATGGTGAGCCTGGCGGCGGGCTACACCCTCCTTACCGGGGGCATCCCCGCCCCCAGGGAAACCCCTTCCACCCAAGAAGCCTAGCTAGGCTTCCCTCAGCCAGCGGGCCGCCTCCAGGGCGTAGTAGGTGAGGATTCCCTGGGCCCCAGCCCGCCTTAAGGCATAGAGGCTTTCCAGGGCCGCCCGCTTCTCGTCCAGCCAGCCCTTGAGGCTTGCCGCCTTCAGCATGGCGTACTCCCCGGACACCTGGTAGGCGAAAAGGGGCTTGGAAAACCGCCCCTTAAGGGCAAAGAGCACGTCCAGATAGGGCAGGGCAGGCTTGACCATGAGCATGTCGGCCCCCTCGAGGTCATCCAGCCCCGCCTCCCGCAAGGCGTCCCAGAGGCCCGCCCTGGGATCCATCTGGTACCCAGCCCGGTCCCCAAACTGGGGGGCACTCCCTGCCGCCTCCCGGAAAGGCCCATAGAAGGCGGAGGCGTACTTCACCGCATAGGAGAGGATGGGCACATGGGCGAACCCCCCCTGGTCCAAGGCCTCCCGGATGGCCCTAACCTGCCCATCCATCATGGCGCTGGGGGCCACCACGTCCGCCCCCGCCTGGACCTGGGAAAGGGCCGTTTTGGCCAAAAGCTGGAGGGTTGCGTCGTTGTCCACGTAAAACCCCAAGGGGCCTTCCCGCACCACCCCGCAGTGTCCGTGGTCCGTGTACTCGCAAAGGCAGGTGTCGGCCAGGACGAGAAGCTCGGGGAATTCCCGCTTTAAAAGGCGGATAGCCCGCTGGACAATGCCCTCTTCCGCATAAGCCCCGTGCCCCAAGGCGTCCTTCTTTTCCTCGGACAAGACGCCGAAGAGAATGACTCCCCCAAGGCCCGCCTTCAGCACCTCCTCCCCTAACCGGGGAAGCTTCGCCAGGGGCTGACGGAAGACCCCGGGCATGGAGGCAACCTCCTCGGGCTCCCCCTCCTCCTTCACGAAGACCGGCAGGATCAGGTGCCTGGGGCTAAGCTCCACCTCCGCCACCAGGGGCCGGAGAAGGGGCGAACGTAGCCTTCTTGGGCGCTCCATGCCTTCCACTATACTCAGGGAGGAGGGAGCATGAACCTGCAGAAGCTCTTAAAGGAAGCGCAGAAAGCCCAAAAGAAGGCCGCTGAGGTGCAAGAGAGGCTAGAGACCATGACCGTGGTGGGCACGGCCCAGGGCCTGGTGGAGGTGGAGGCCAACGGCCATGGCAAAATCCTGGCGGTGCGCCTGAAGCCCGAGGTGCTTTCCGCCTTCCAGGACGACCTCGAGGGCCTGGAGGACCTCCTGGTGGTGGCCATCCAGGACGCCCAGAAGAAGGCCCACGAGCTTTCGGAAAAGGAGATGGCCCGGGAGCTGGGGGGCGTGGGCCAGATGCTGGGCAAGCTTTTCTAGGATGCGGTACCCGGAAAGCCTCCTCAAGCTCAGCCGCGCCCTCTCCCGCCTGCCTGGCATCGGTCCCAAGACCGCCCAGAAGCTTTCCCTCCACCTGGCCTTCCACCGGGAGGAGGCCGAGGAGCTGGAAAGGGCCTTGGCCGGGCTCGAGGCCCTGGGCGTCTGCCGGATCTGCGGGAACCTGGCGGAAGGGGAACTTTGCCCCATCTGCCAGGACGAAGCCCGGGACCGGTCGGTGATCGCCGTGGTGGAAACGGTTTCCGACCTCTATGCCCTGGAAAGGAGCGGCGAGTTCCACGGGCTTTACCACGTGCTGGGCGGGGCCCTAAACCCCTTGGAAGGGGTGGGGCCAAGGGAGCTCAACCTGGAAAGCCTCTGGGCCAGGCTTCCGGGGGTAGAGGAAGTGGTCCTGGCCACCTCCATGACCGTGGAAGGGGAGGCCACCGCCCTTTTCCTGGCGGAGGAGCTCAAGCGCCGGGGGATCAGGGCCAGCCGCCTGGCCTACGGCCTTCCCGTGGGGGGAAGCCTGGAGTACGTGGACGAGGTAACCTTAGGCCGGGCCCTGGAGGGGAGGAAACCCCTTTAGGCTTCGGGTATGGAGGAGCTTTTGCAACACCTCCTGGACCAGGTGGAAGGTGCCTTTGCCGCCGCCATTGGCACCTTGGACGGGCTTCTGGTGGAGGGGGTGCGGCGTAAGCGGGTGGACCTCGAGGCGGCCGTGGCCGAACACGCCGCCCTTTTGCGCCAGGCCAAGGCGGCTTACGCCGGAAGCCTGGGCACCCCCCGGGTGCAGGAGCTTTTGGTGGGGGGCCACCCCGTGGTAGGCTATGCCCACGTGGTGCGCAGGGCCGGTCCAGGCCCCCAGAGGCCCTTGCCTCGAGGCAAGGGCCCAGAGGAACTCTTCTTCCTCCTCCTCATGGGCCCGGATGCCAACCTGGGCCAGGCGCGCCGGCAGACGGCCAAGGCCGTGGAAAAACTGGCGGAGGTGGCGGGATGGCTTACCTAGAAAGCCTGGCGCCCTTTGGCGTCAAGCGGGCGGTGCTTACGGGCCTGGACGGCCTGGTCATCGAGGCCCTAGGCCGGGGCCACCCCCCGGCCGAGGTCCTGGCGGCGGAGCTGGCCTCCCTGGTGCGCCACATGACCCCCTTGGCGGAGGCCCTCTCCGGGGAAGTGCGCCGGTTCACCCTGGCCACGGACACCCACGAGATCCTGGCCCTACGGGTGGGGGAGTACGTCCTGGGGGCGGTGGTGGAGCGGGGCATGGACCGCAAGGCCATCGGCCAGGAGCTTTCCCGCATCGCCCTTAGGGTGCAGAACCTCTAGCGCTGGTATAAGGAGGCATGGTGGAGGAAGTCCTACAGGAACTAAAGGCCACCAAAGGGGTGCGGGTGGCGGCCCTCCTCAGCGAGGATGGGTTCGTGGTGGAAGAGGCAAGGGAGATGGAGGCCCCCGAAGCCAGCCTCCTTTCCGCCCGGGCCGCCACGGCGCTAGGCACCGCCAAGGCCTTGGCCCAGACCCTGGGCCAGGAAGGGGTGGAGGAAGTCATGGTAGAGTACCCCGAGGGGGCCCTGTTTTTGGTGCCCCTTCCCGGCTACCACCTGCTCCTTCTCCTGGACAGCGTGCGCAGCCTGGGACGGGTACGCCTGGCCTTGAAAAGGGCCGTGCCCAAGCTAGAGGAGGCGCTTAGATGAGCGAGCTAAAGCTGGATATCCAAATCGACAAGGAGGTGGCCCTGGGCCGGTACACCAACCTGGCCCTCATCGCCCACACCAAGAACGAGTTCATCCTGGACTTTGCCCTGTTGCAACCCCAGGGGGGGGCCATGGTGGTGAGCCGGGTGATCACCAGCCCCCAACACGCCAAGGCCCTTCTCCGGAGCCTGGCGGAAAACGTGGCCCGGTACGAGGAAACCTTCGGCCCCATCCCCGAGCCGGTGGCAGAGGGCCAGGCCTAGGGATCAGGGCCACGGAACCCCCACCCGGGTTTTCGCCCAGGTGGGGGCCCTTCTTATACCACCCCACCCTGGCTTGCGCCAGGGTGGGGGCCCCGGAAAGGGCCTCCGGTAGGCATCATCTCGTTGCGGCTTAGAGAACGAAACAGGAGGAGAGTGTATTAGAGGTTTTCCCGCCACCAGTCCAGGTAGGCCTTGAGCCGGGCAATCCGGCGGTCTGGCCTGCCGGAGCGGGAAAGTTCGTGCCCCTCCTCGGGCACGCGGAAAAACCGGGTCTTTACTCCCAGGTGGAGGAGGGCGGTGTACCAGGTTTCCCCCTGGTCTATGGGGCAGCGGTGGTCCTGCTCGGAGTGGACCACCAGGGTGGGCGTCCTCACCTGGTGGACGTGGCGCAGGGGGCTTTTTTCCCACAGCACCTCGGGCCTCTCCCAGGGCTTGGCGAAAAGTTCCATGAAGGTGAAGCGGGGGCCGATGTCGCTGGCCCCAAAGAAGCTGAACCAGTTGCAGATGCTGCGGTCGGTGACCGCCGCTCGGAAGCGCTCCGGATGGTGGGCGGTGAGCCAGTTCACCATATACCCCCCGTAGCTACCCCCCGCCACCCCCACCCGGGCTGGGTCCAAGGGAAAATGGACCAGAACGTGCTCCAAAAAGCCCAGGAGGTCCCGCTCGTCCCGTTCCCCCCACGCCCCTTCCAGGAGGGCGAAGTCCTGGCCGTAGCCCGTGGACCCTCGAGGATTACAAAAAGCCACGGCATACCCCGCCTGGCAAAAAAGCTGGAACTCCAACATGGGCGCCCGGCCGAAGGCGGTGTGGGGCCCCCCGTGGATGTAGAGGATGACGGGATGGGGTCCTTCCCCTTCCGGTAAAAGCACCCAGCCCGGAACCCGATGCCCTTCGGGGCTTGGCCACTCCGTGTGGACAGGCTCGGCCAGGGGAAGGGAAACCCCCTCGTTGGGGTCAAAGAGGCCCAGGGGCCCCTCGAGGCGGGCCGGACGGGTGAAGTCCTCGGTAAGGAAAAAGAGGCCCCGCTCCGTGATAGCGAAGGAAAGAACGCTACCTTCCACCGCCACGACCTCAGCCTTTCCCTCTGGCCCGACCCGGTAAAGCCGGGCCATCCCCTCCTCCGTGCGTACCACATACACCCCGTCCCCACCCCACTTGGGTCCTTGAGGGTGGGCACCAAAGCGGAGATCCGAGTTGAGGGAGTTGTGCAGGCTACCCTCAAAGAGAACCCGGGCCTCCCCGCCATGCAGGTGGTAAAGCCGGGCCTCCGTGCCCCCTCCCCGTTCAAAGGCGTGCCCTAGGAAGAAGAGCCCTTCCGGGCTCCACTCCAGGGCGAAGATGGGGCCAAAGCCCCCGTAAACCTTCTCCAGCGACCCATCCCTAAGGCGGTATAGGGTGTCCCGCCACTCCGCCTGGGCCTGCACATCCTCGGCCATCACCAGGTAAAGTCCCTCGGGGGAGGGCACCATTTCCTTGGGAGCGGGGAAGCGGTCCAGAAGAAGCTTCTTTTGACCCCCCTCGAGGGCATAAAGGGCCACACTCCCCTCGGGCAGGAGGCCCCGGCCATCGAACTTGAAGGGCCATCCCTCGTACGTGCGGGGGCTTCCCGGCTTGGGAGCCTCCTTCAGGGCCAGGAAAAACACCTCCCCTTCAGGACCCAGGGCGTAGTCCAAGACCCCCGGGGTTTCCGTAAGCCTCTCCGCCTCCCCACCCCTTAGGTCCAGGCGGAAAAGCTCCTGGCCCTCCCCCACCTTGCGCAGGAAGTAGACGTAAGGATGGGCATAGCGGGGCTTTTTGGCCTCCTCCTGGGTGAGGAAGCGCAAGGCCCCGTCAAAAAGGGCAAGCCTGGAGCGGTAGCGGGGCGGGTCCCCCTCCTGGACGTCGGTGAGGAGGAAAAGAGGAAAGCCCAGGGGGCCAGGGGTAAGGTCCGACAGGAAGCGGAGCTTAAGGAGGATTTCCGGTTCCATACCCCTATAATACTGACCGGTCATTCGCCTGTCCCCAGGCTCCCCTTTCCGGTAAGCTGGGCACCATGGACCGGGACGAGCTGGTGGGCTACTTGGACACGTACCTGCGCCTAGGAGACTTCCCCCAGGACCCCTCCCTAAACGGCCTGCAGGTGGAGGGGAAGAAGGAGGTGCGGAAGGTTGGGGCGGCGGTGGACGCCGCCGAGGCCATCTTCCAAAAGGCAAGGGCGGAGGGAGTGGACTTCCTCCTGGTCCACCACGGCCTTTTTTGGGGAAAACCCTTCCCCATCGTGGGCCACCACAAGCGCCGGCTGGAGCTTCTCCTCCAAGGAGGCATCAACCTCTACGCCGCCCACCTTCCCTTAGACGCCCACCCCGAGGTGGGCAACAACCACCAGCTGGCCCAGGCTCTGGGTCTGGTGGAGCTGGAACCCTTCGACGTGGGGGTAAAGGGCCGCTTTCCCTTCCCTACCCCCTTGGCCCAGGTGGCGGACATGCTGGGCCAGCTTACGGGGATGCAGCCTTTGGTCCACCAAGGGGGCAAAGGCCTGGTGGAAACGGTGACCCTCGTATCCGGCGGGGCGGCCAGCCTGATAGGCCAGGTGGACACGGACCTCTTCATCACCGGGGAACCCAAGCACAGCGTCTTCCACGAGACCTTTGAGCGGGGCCTTAACGTCATCTACGCCGGCCACTACGACACCGAGGTCTTCGGGGTCAAGGCCCTGGCCCAGCACCTGGAAGCCCGCTTTGGCCTGCCCTGGGTTTTCCTGGACCATCCCACGGGGCTATGAAGGGCTTTTTCCTCACCCTCGAAGGCCTGGACGGCTCCGGTAAGACCACCCAGGCCCGACTCCTGGCCCGGTTCCTGGAAGAGAAGGGAATCCGGGTCCTTCTGACCCGGGAGCCCGGCGGGGGGCTTAAGGGGGTGCGGGACCTTCTCCTAAAGGGAGGGGCCCTCTCTCCGGAAGCCGAGTACCTCCTCTTCAGCGCCGACCGGGCAGAACACGTGCGCAAGGTCATCCTTCCCGCCTTGGAAGAGGGCTACTGGGTCATCTCCGACCGCTACCTGGACTCCAGCCTGGCCTACCAGGGCTATGGCCGCGGCCTTCCCCTCCCTTGGCTTCTAGAGGTGGCCAGGCGGGCCACCTTGGACCTGAAACCCCGCCTCACCTTCCTCCTGGACCTTCCCCCGGAGGAGGCCCTTAAGCGGGTAGCCACGCCGGACCGCCTGGAAAGGACGGGGCTGGAGTTCTTTAGGCGGGTCAGGGAAGGCTACCTTCGGCTGGCGAAAGCGGAACCCGAGCGCTTCCGGGTGGTGGACGCCACCCGGCCGGTGGCCGAGGTGCAAGCGGCCATTCAGTCGGGCATCTCCCCACTCTTCCCCTAAGGAAAGGGCATCTCCATCTGCCATAATGAGCCTATGCTCCTTTTTCCCGCCCGGTGGCTGGCCCCCTGGGTCCTGGGGCTTCTGGCCCTGGCCCAGGGCCTATCCTTTCCCAAGAGCACCCTTTACGTGGAGCAGGGGGGAAGGCGCCACGTCCTCAAGGTGGAGGTGGCCGACACCCCAGAGCGCCAGGCCCAGGGCCTCATGTTCCGCAAAAGCCTGGGGGAGGACGAGGGCATGGTTTTCCTCTTCCCCACCCCCACGGCCGGGGGCTTCTGGATGAAAAATACCCTCATTCCCCTTTCCATCGCCTTCTTTGACCGCCAAGGGCAGATCCTCCGCATTCTGGACATGGAGCCCTGCCGCAAAGACCCCTGCCCCGTGTACTACCCTGGGGTGGTCTACCAAGGGGCCCTCGAGGTGAACCAAAGCTGGTTCCAGAAACGGGGCCTTACCCCCGGGGCCCGGGTGGGGGGCGAGGCCCTGAAGTTCTGGCCCCGATAGTGGAACGGAATCCCTTTCTCCCCATCGCCGCCTTCCTTCTCTTGATCGCACTTTCCGTAGTTTCCTTTCTGGGCTACATGCTGGCGGCCCAAAGGCTCCAGACCCCCCCTCCCCCCCAAAGGGTGGTGGTGGAAACCCAGGAGGGCACTCGCGCCTTAAAGGCCCGCCTGGCCCGCACCCCGGAGGCCTGGAGCCGGGGCCTGGGGATGCGGGGTGAGGAGCTGGAGGCCCTCCTCTACCTCTTCCCCAAGGCCACCGACGCCCCCTTTACCGCCCAAGGCTACCGCTTCGCCGTCCTCCTGGCCTTCCTGGACGCCAAGGGCCAGGTGCTCAAGGTGGCGCGGCTGCAACCCGGGGAAACCTACGCCCCTGGCCTTGCCTACCGGGGGGTGCTGGAGGTACGGGAGGGGCTTTTAAACCTTTCCCCAGGGGACCGGGTGCGGTACTAGGCCTCCCCTAAACAACAAGGCCTTGGGCCCTAGCCCAAGACCTCACTCCTTGTCCTTGGATTCCCCGCCTTCGGACTTGGAGCTGGTGTCCTTTTTGGCGTAGTCCTTCACATGCCAGCCCGAACCCTTGAAGATGATGGCGGGCGGGGTGATAACCCGCTTCAAGGGCTCCCCGGTCTCCGGGTGCGCCTTAAGAGGCTCGTCGTGGAAGCCCTGTTCGAACTCGTAGTAGTTACCCGTCTCCAGGCCCTTGTAGACGTAAACCGGCATACCCACCCTCCTGTCTGGCCATTTTGACACTCAACTACCTTGAGTGTCAAGAGGGGGAAATGGTACCCTCCCCCCGTGGACAAGCCCAGCTTACGCCGCCACTGCCTTCGCCTTTGGCGGACCCTGGACCGAGAGCGCCTTTCCCGGCAGGTGGCGGAGGCCCTGGTGCCCTGGCTGAAGGGGCAGGGCTTCCGGGAAATCCTCCTCTACCATCCCCTGCCCCACGAGCTCAACCTCCTTTCCCTCACCCAGCTTTACCCTGCCCGCTACCACCTGCCTAAAGTGGCTGGCCTAGGACTCACGGTACACCCCCTGGGCCCCTTGGCCCCCGGGCCCTTCGGCCTTTTGGAACCCACCACAAAGCCGGTGGACCCCGAGGTCCTGGAGCTGGTGGTGGTCCCCGGGTTAGCCTTTGACCAGGAAGGCTACCGCCTGGGGCACGGCAAGGGGTACTATGACCGCTTCCTGGCCACGATCCGGGCCGAGAAGCTGGGGGTGATCCCCAAGGCCCTTCTGTTTCCCCGCCTCCCCCGGGACCCTTGGGATGTGCCGGTAAGCTTCTTGGCCACGGAGGAGGGGGTGCACCCGGTCAGATGACCCATGGGTCAAGCCCTGGGATGCTACACTTAGGCCCATGCGAGGAGCCCTTCTGGACCGGGACGGGGTTTTGCTCCTGATGGACGAGGAAGCCCTTTACAAAAGGGCCCTGGAGCTTTCCCTCCATGGAGCCGGGCTTGACAGGGCCTTGGCCGTCCTGGCCTGGGCGGTGCGGGAGGTGAACGAAGCGGTCCGTACCCTAAGGGTGCGGACCCTCGAGGAGGAAGCCGCTTTCTGGAAGGCCCTGGCCCAGAAGGCGGCGGAGGGGCTTGGGCTTTCCAGTTCCGCTCAAACCTCCTTATCCGAAAAGCTCCTCTCCTGGCGCTATTACCACTTCCTGCGCAAAGCCCCAGGGGCGGAAGCCCTTCTTCGGAGTCTGAAAGAACAAGGGCTCAAGGTGGGCGTCCTCTCCAACACCCTGCCAAGCCTTTGGGAGAGCCTCGCCTATCACGGCCTGGACCGGTACGTGGATGGCTTCTTCGCCTCCTGCTCCCTGGGGGTAGCCAAGCCGGACCCCAGGGCGTTCCGGATGGCCCTCGAGGGCCTGAGTCTAGCCCCTGAAGAGACCCTTTACCTGGACGATGATCCGGAAAATGTGGAAGTGGCCCGCAGGCTAGGCCTGCGGGCCGAGGTATACCACGCTTACCAAAGGGCGCTGGGCAACTGAATCCGGAGGATCTTCCCCCCCACCCCGGTAAGCAGGCGGTCCGAGGCTTCCACACCCAGTCCCCAGGCTTCGGCAACAGGTACCTCCACCAGCAAAACCTTGGCCACGGGACGCACAGGTACGGGGCTTCGCTCCTCCAGTCCCCCTTCATCCCAGGCGCTAAAGGCTATGTCCTCGCCAGCATTAAGGTTAATCCGATAAAGGCGGCCCTTTTGGCCAACCGTCTCCAAGACCAGAAGGCTTTTGGGATCCGCCCAGGCTACCCCAGCCACCCGAGCCCCCACTTCATCCAGCAGGTACACGTATTCCGCATAAAGACCCACAGGGTTGGTTAAGAGGAGGACCAGGCGCACAATCCGGCTTGGGCAGTTGCAAAGGGGTTCAGCATTGACCAGGAGCAAGTAGTTCCCAGAAGGATCCAGGGCCAGGTGGCCCTCCCGCAAGTTCTTAAATACCGGCGGCAAAACTCCCTTGCCCCCAGGGGTATCCACAGGCACGTAACGTTGTCGCCCATCTTCTAGGGCACCCGCCTTCAAAACCCAAGGGGGAACCGCCGCCAAAGCACCCGAGGCACTCCCAATCTCCTCCAGCCCCGTGGGGGTTAGCCGGTAGACCTTCTCTTCTGTGAGCACCACGGTATGCCCCATACGGGTACCCATCCACCGGCCAGCTACCTCCAGGTTCTCCACCTTAGCCTCCTCCCTGGAAGAAGCCGGAACCCCGGGTTGGGAAGGAGGCCCAGGAACCTTGGACAGCTGGGAACCCACCAGGGAGTGCAAAGCAGCCAAAGCCCGGGCCAACTGGTATCGGTTAACCTGCGCCTCCAAGCCAAACGAGCCGTCGGGATTGGGATCCATCAAGCCCGTACCCAGCACCTTTTGCACCGCTTTCGCCGCCCAGTGGGAGGCCGGCACATCCCAAGGAAGGGGTGCCTCCTTGGCCAAGGAAAGTTTGTCCAAAAGCTTGGCCAACACCACCGCCAGCGCTCCCCGGGTCAAGGGCTCGTTGCCGCGAAAGGTGCCATCGGGATACCCCGTGACCAGCCCCCAGGAAACCGCCAAAGCCAAGGACTCTAATGCCCAGTGCCCCTGAGGCACATCCCGAAACCTCACCTCTCGGGCCTCTGCCCCCATGTCTTTAAGCACCCGCCCCAAGGCCGTAGCCAGCTGGTAGCGATTTAAGGGCTCCCGACCACGGAAAGTACCATCAGGATAGCCTTGTATCCAACCGGCCGCCACCACCCGCTCCACCTGTTCGGCCAAGGTGCCTGAGGGGATATCAGAGAAAGCCGCCCACGACAAGCCTGCCAGAAAAAGCAACCCAACCCAAGTCCACTTCATAAAGACCCCTTGGCAAAAATAACCGAGGGGTCCGGATCCTGTCCAGACCCCTCTCGGATTCCCAAGTCTAAAGCACGGGAAGCTCGGCCACGGTCACCACATCCACCGTTGAAACCCCTTGGCGGAAGACGGCTAGCCGCCCCACCACATGCCCCCCGGCCCTATGCACCATGCGCTCCATGGCCTTCATGGTTTCACCGCTTGCCACCACATCGGATACCAGGGTCACCTTCTGGTTGAGAAGCTTTTCAGCAAAACGCCGGTCCAGCCAGAGCACCTCCCCTACCCCTAGGGTCAGGGTCTGCACCTCCTGGATGATGGGATCCTCCATGTAAGGGCGTCGGCGCCTTCTCGCCACCACGTAAGGCAGGCCCATCTCCTCCGCCAGCACATGGGTGAGGGGAATGGGGCTGGTTTCCGTGGTGAAAAGCACCTCGGTTCCCAGAGGTACCAAGGGCTTTAGGGCCTGGGCCGCAGCCCGCACCAGCTCAGGGTCCCCCAAAAACTCCACCAGGGGGATGCGCCGTCCTGGTAAGGGCTCGATGAGGGGCACATGCCGGGTAACGCCACCGATGGTAATGGGATAGGTTTCCATACAACCTCCTATTCCGGCTTAAAGAGAGGCAGATGACCCAGGGCGGTGACATCCTGGCGGGGCGTTCCCTCGGTGAAGACCGCCAGGACCGCCACCACCTGGCCCCCCACGCTCTCAATGAGTTCCCTTAGACCGGAAAGGGTGGACCCTGTGGACACCACGTCGTCCACAATGGCCACCTTGTGCCCCCGGATGAGGGGGATGTCCGCCCCGTCCAGCACCAAAAGCTGGGGCTTGCCCGTGGTGATGGAGAGCACCTGACGGCTCACGGGGTTGATCATGTAGGGCTTCTCCGTCTTGCGGGCCACCACGTAGGGCTTCTTGGTGATCCGGGAAAGGGCGTGGGCCAAGGGCACCGCCTTGACCTCCGGGGTGACCAGGGTTTCCACCTCGGGGGGAAGATGCTTGGCCAGTTCCTCGGCGGCGGCCTCGGTGAGCTCGGTGTCCCCCAGAAGGTTTAAAAGGGCCACCGCCACATCCGGGCCCACCTGAACGATGGGAAGCTCGCGCCGAACCCCAGCGATCTCCACAGGGTAGGTCCTCACGCCGCTAGTCTATACTCTAGGTATGCTAAGCGCCAAGATAGAAACCCTGGGCGTGGACCCCCAGAACGGGAGCGTGGTGGTTCTGCTCAGGACGGAGAACGACAAGCTTCTTCCCATCGTCATCGGTCCCCTCGAGGCCCACCACATCGTGGTGGCCTTGCAAGGGGAAAAACCCCCCCGCCCCCTAACCCCTGACCTTCTGCTGTCCGTAATGGAAATGCTCCAAGGAAAACTCCTTCGGGTGGAAATCATTGACCTGCGAGACGGAACCTTCTACGCTCGCCTCATCCTGGAGCACCGGGGCATTGAGCTGGAGGTGGACGCAAGGCCCTCCGACGCTATGGCCCTGGCCTTAAGGGCCGGGGCCCCCATCCTGGTGGCGGAGGAAGTGGTGGAAAGGGCCGGGGTAGAGGAGGCCAGCCTAAAGCCCCACGGAGCAGCGGAAGCCTAGTGCAAAGGGCTATTCTCCTCCTCCTTTTCCTGGGGCTGGCCTTGGGCCAGCGCCTGGCGGTCATAGGGGATTGGGGCCAGGACACCCCCGGCCGCCCGCAGGTGGCCAGGCTCCTTCGAGCGGAGCATGCCCGCAAGCCCCTCGCTGCCCTTCTTACCGTGGGGGACAATTTCTACCCCCGGGGGCAGGTGGTGGAAGGCTTTCTCCGGGAGCTTCCCCCCGTGCCCCTCTACCCCGCCTTTGGCAACCGGGTGCTGGACCGCTTTGTCCTTAGGAAGGGCTCCCCATGACGTGCACGTGCACGTGGAAGACCTCCTGTCCCCCCTTCTCCCCCACGTGCACCTGGACCTTGTAGCCCTCTAGCCCCAAGGACCGCGCCACCCGGTTGGCGGTGCGGAAAAGGGCCCCGAGCTTCCTCTCCCCCTCCTCCGTGTCGGGGTAGTCGGAAAGCTTCTCTACGTGCTCCTTGGGCACCACCAAAACATGCACCGGGGCCCTAGGCCTTATGTCGTGGAAGGCCACAAAGCCCGCATCCTCGTAGACCTTCCGGGAAGAAAGCTCCCCGGCGATGATGCGGCAGAACACGCACTCCATGGGGAAAAGTCTACCCTAAGGGAAGCTCCACAGGAAGCGGCGGCCCTTCCACCACCGCCTCCACCCGGCCCAAAAGGGTGTACCCCTCCGCCCCCTCCACCCGGGCCAAAACCGTGTCCCCGGGCCGGGTAGGCCCAGAAAGCCGGGCCTCGTAGTAGTCAGGGGTATGGCCTAAGGCCAAGCCATCCTGGATCCTCTCCACCAGGACCTCCACCTGGCTTCCCAGCTTGGGCCTTAGGCGCTCCTCCGCTAGGCGCTGGGCCAAGGCGATGATCTCCTTGGTGCGCCGCTTGCGCACCTCTGGGGGCACCTGGGGCATGGAGGCCGCCTTGGTCTTGGGCCTGGGGGTGTAGGTGAAGGCGTGGACCCGGGTGGGCCTGAGCTCCTCCAAGAAGGCTAGGGTTTCCTGGTGCTCCTCCTCGGTCTCCGTGGGTAGGCCGGCAATGACGTCCGTGGTGAGGGCAAAGCCGGGGATAAGCTCGTAGGCCCTCTGCACCAGCTTACGGTAGTAGGCCTTGTCGTAGCGGCGGCCCATGAGCCTTAGGAGGCGGTCCGAGCCCGTCTGCAGGGAAAGGTGCAGGTGGGGCCTGACCCCGGGGGCATAGCGGGCGATGACCCCAAGGAGATCCTCCCCCACGTCCTCGGGCTCAATGGAGGAAAGCCGCACCCTTGCCCCCAGGTGGTGGAGGTCCTCCACCAACCCCGCAAGGCCCTTGGGATGGCCCCGGTAGCTTCCCAGCCGCACCCCCGTGAGCACGATTTCCTTGATGCCCATCCGGAGAAGCGTCTCCGCCTCCGCCAAGGCGTCCCGGAAGTCCCGGTGCCGCTCCTTGCCCCGTAGCCGGGGGATGATGCAGTAGGCGCAGCCCACCTGGCAGCCATCCTGCACCTTCAAAAAGGCCCGCACCCGGCTATTCAAAAGCCCCCTCTCCCCCGCCCCCCAGAACTCGTTGGGGGGGGTGGTGATGGGGTCTGCGGGGAGGCCAAAGTGCTCCAGGATCACCTTGGGAAGCTCCGCTTTGCGGGTGTTGGGCACCACGGCGTCGGCACCCAGTTCCCGCACCTCCTCAGGGGCAAGCTCGGCATAGCATCCCGTGACCACGATAAAGGCCTTGGGATTAGCCCTCCTGGCCCGGCGGATCTCCTTGCGGGCGTCGGCCTCGGCGGTGGTGGTCACCGCGCAGGTGTTGATGACCACCAGGTCGGCCCCCGCCTCGAGGGGAACCACCTCCGGCTCCAAGGCCTTAAGGAAGCCCAAAAGGGCCTCGGTTTCCACCTGGTTCACCTTGCACCCCAGGGTGCGGAAGGCCGCGCGCATCCTTTCCATTCTGGTAGGCTAAGGGGACCAAGTCAACAACCGGGGGCAGAGTGTGATCCCCCCCACTTGCGGTGAAAACCCCAGGAGTTGTAGCATCACCTCCGTCTGCCCCAAGATATGGGGGAAGGCCCTTGGGGCCAGCGATCTTGTCCACTCAAGTACTCAGGGAGGATTTATGGAGCATTTGTTTGATGAGCACGCACAGGCCATCGCCAAACGCCAGTATCTGCAAGAAGGGGATGGGGACATCCTGGGCATGTTCCGCCGGGTGGCCCGGGAGATCGCCAAGGTGGAGAAGCCGGAAGACCGCGCCTTCTGGGAGGAAAAGTTTTACCATCTCATGGCCTCCAAGCGCTTCTCCCCTGGGGGGCGCATCCTGTCGGGGGCGGGCACCCTGCACGGCAACCTTCTGAACTGCTTTGTGCAAGGGGCCACGGAGAACCCACCGGAAAGCTTTGAAGGCATCATGGAGGTGGCCAAGAAACTGGCCCTGGTCACCAAGGTGGGCGGGGGCAATGGGGTCAACCTGGACCCCTACCGCTCCAAGGGGAACCGCAAGCGCCGGGCGGTGCAGGGGGTGGCCTACCTCTCCGCCCGCCATCCCGATGTGACCGACTTCATCCGGGGCCTGATGCGCCCCCCCACCAATCCCGAAGGGGAAAAGGAGGAGATCGCCCTGAAGAACTTCAAAAGGGCCGTTTACGGGGAGGTTTCCCCCGAGCTTAGGTCCCTGGCGGAGCGCTACGGGGTAGGCATCCTCAAGGAACCTCCTGAGGCCATCCGGGTGCCCGACGACATGGGGGGGATTATCGACGCCGCCCAAAAGGCCGCCGACCTGGCCCGCAAGGGCTTTTCGCCCCATGTGGACTTCTCCCTTCTACGGCCCGAAGGAGCCCCCATCCGGGGCTCTGGGGGCACCAGCTCGGGGCCGGTGAGTTTTCTGTTTGAAATCTTTGACAACTTCCTGGAGTGGGCGGCTCTTGGGGCGGAGGAGGCTGGTCCCGTAGCCACCTTGCGGTATGTATACGCTCCCGTACTGAGGGTGGTGCGCCAAGGCGGGACCCGCCGTGGCGCAGGCATGGCCACCCTTTCCATAGAGCACCCGGACCTTCTGGACTTCCTCACCGCCAAGGACCTGGACCGGGAGAAGGCGGAAGGGGACATCTCCACCTTCAACATCTCCGTCCTGGTCACCGAGGCCTTCATGAAGGCCCTCGAGGAGGACGCCCTTTGGCCCGTGACCCCCATTGAGGTGCCGGGCAAGTACTACCCCTACCCCGTGGAGGGCACCTACACGGGCCATATCCCCAGCCTGCCGGAACGGGAGGACGGGGCCAAGCCCATCCCCCTCTATGGGGGCAAGGTCCCCGCCCGCTGGCTTTGGCACGAGATCGCCTGGCACGCCTGGGCCACGGGAGAGCCGGGGCTCATCTTTGTGGACAGGATCAATGAGCTTTCCGCCCTAAAGGGGCTTGGGCCCAGGTACCAGATACACTCCACCAACCCCTGCTTCGTGGGCAGCACCCGCATCCCCACGGAGTACGGCCTGGTGCCCATTGAAGAACTGGTCCAGAAGGGAAGTTTCTTTCTGGTCACCGATAACCGGGCTCCCTTCGGGGGCTTGGGTGGACCTAGGCCGGGAATGGGCACCACTGTGCGCCGGGCCGCCAAGGCCTTCTTCACCGGGGTCAAGCCCGTGGTGCGCCTCACCACCCGGGAGGGCCTCGAGGTCACCCTTACCCCGGACCACAAGGTCCTAACCCCCGAGGGGTACCGAAAGGCGGGTGGCCTCAAGCCTGGGGACCGCATCCTGGTGCAAAGCGGAGAGGGCCTCTTCCCCAAGGAGGAGCTCCTCCCTGTCCCTGCCCTGGCCGTGGCCCAAGCCCGGGTAGCCACCGCGGGAAGCCGGGGCGGCAGGGGGCGCCAGGACGTGCAGGCCCAATATACCAACCTTCCCACCCGGTGGAGCCGGGAGCTAGGGGTAGCCCTGGGGTGGCTTTTGGGCGATGGCTATCTCCGGGAGGATGGGGTAGGCTTCTACTTCTCCCGGCAGGACTTTGAAAACGTTTCCTGGCTCCCCACCCTTCTAAGGGATTGGTTTGGCGGGGGAAGCCTACAAGAAACCCCCTCTTCCACTTACCACCTCCATTTCAACCGGATCCCCTCCGAGTTCTTCCAGGCCCTAGGGGTAAAACCCGCTAAGGGCACGGAGAAACGGGTCCCCGAAAGCCTCTTCCGGGCACCCCGCGAGGCCGTGGTGGGGTTTCTCCAAGGCCTTTTCAGCGCCGACGGCTCGGTGCAGATCAACCCCCACAAAAAGGACGCCACCATCCGCTTGGCCTCCTCGAGCCCGGAGCTTTTAAAGGATGTGCAGCTCCTTCTCCTCAACCTGGGCATCTATGGGAAGATCTACAAGCGCCGCGAGGCTGGGCTCAAGGCCTTACCCGATAGCCAGCGAAAGCCCAAGCTCTACCCGGTGGCCGCCCAGTACGAGCTTATTCTCGGGGCGGAAAACCGGGACCATTTCGCCGAGGTGGTGGGTTTCCTACAAAAGGAGAAGCAGGAAAAGCTCACCTCCTTCCTTAAAGCACGTCCCCGGGGGAGCTACGGAAAACCCTTCCTGGCCACCGTGGAAAAGATAGAGCCCGCTGGGGAGGCACCGGTTTACGATCTCACCGAGCCGGTCACCCACAGCCTCATCGCCGGAGGCTTGGTCTGCCACAACTGCGGGGAAATCCCCCTCACCACAGGCGAGCCCTGCGACCTGGGAGCCCTGAACCTGGCCGCCTACGTGAAGGATGGGGTCTTCCAGATGGAGGAGTTCCGAAAGGATGTCCACACCGCCATCCGCTTCCTGGACAACGTCCTGGACGTGAACCAGTTCGCCCTTAAGGACAACGAGGAGGCGGCCAAGAAGCTCCGCAGGCTGGGTCTCGGGGTCATGGGCCTGGCGGACGCCCTCATCAAGATGGGCCTCCCCTACGCCTCAGAGGCGGCCAGGGAAAAGGTCTACGAGATCATGTCCGCTATGCGGGAGGAGGCCATCAAGGCCTCGGAAGCCTTAGCCGAGGAGAGGGGCCCCTTCCCCCTCTACGAGGAGCACCGGGAGTACTTTGCCGCCTTAGGGGTAAGGCCCAGGCGCAACGTGGCCCTCCTCACCGTGGCCCCCACCGGCACTACCAGCATGCTCATGGGGGTTAGTAGCGGCATCGAGCCCGTCTTCAGCCCCTTCGTGTGGCGCAGGATCGGCGGGGAGTACAAGCCCCTCCTCCACCCCCTCTTCGTGGAGCTCATGGAGGCCTACCCGCCCCACCCCGAGTACGAGAAGGGGGGGAAGTGGGACTGGGACAGGATCATCTCCGCCATCCAGGAGGACGGGCACGGCTCCGTGAAGAACCTCCCCTTCGTCCCTGAGGCCATACGCCAGATCTTCGAGTGCGCCCACGACATCCACCCCCTGGACCACGTGCGCATGCAGGGAGCCGTCCAGCGGGCCTTCGACTCCGAGGGGTATGCGGGCAACTCCCTCTCCAAGACCATCAACCTGCCCAACCACGCCACCGTGGAAGAGGTGGAGGCCGCCTACCTGGAGGCCTACCGCACGGGGTGCAAGGGCATCACCGTCTACCGGGATGGCTCCCGGGAGTTCCAGGTGCTGACGGTAAAGAAAGCGGAGGAAAAGAAGGAGTCGCCGGTGGACGGGCAAGGTATGGGCTCCCACCTAGAAGAAGCTCCCTGGGCTTCCAACCCTGTCCCCCAGGCCCCTTCATCGGCACCTCAGCCGGGCACCCCCATATACGAGCGCCCAGGGAGGCTCATGGGCTTCACCGACATGGTCAAGCTCCTCTCCCCCGATGGGGGCAAGCGGAGCTTTTTGGTCACGGTGAACATGCTGGAAGGAAGGCCTATAGAGGTCATCCTCACCTCGGGCAAGGCGGGGGACGAGGCCAACGCCGATTCCGAGGCCTTAGGCCGGGTGGTTTCCATCGCCCTCCAATACGGGGTGCCCCCGGAGGCCCTCATCCGCACCCTTAGGGGCATCAACGGTGGGCTCTACGGCACCTACCAGGGGAGGCTGGTGTCCAGCAAGGCGGACCTGATCGCCGTGGCCTTGGAAACCATCCCCGAGGCCCTGAAGGGACAAGCTGCCCCTAGCCCTGAGGCAACCCCGCAGGTTCATTTGGGGAATGGGGACCCTGTGGCAGAGCTGGCCGGGATACCCCCCCTCTCCGGCGGTTCCCTGGGGGGGAGGGGGCCTCAAGAGGGACGGCTGGCCCTGGCGGGGGCCAGCACCTGCCCTGTCTGCGGGCAAAAGGCCCTGGTGCGGGAGGAAGGGTGCTTTAAGTGCCAGGTATGCGGTTATTCCAAGTGCGGTTAGGTGCGCCCTAGGGACCCAGGCCCCACCGGCTAGTCCGGTGGGGCCTTACACTAACGATATGGTCCAGCCCCGGCGCTTCACCCGCAAGGAGTACCGCCGCCTCCTGGAGGCTGGGGTGATCCAGGAGGATGAACGGGTGGAGCTCATTGAGGGTACCGTGGTGGAAATGAGCCCCATAGGAAGCCGGCATGCCGCAGGGGTCAAAAAGCTCAACGCCCTCTTTCACCAAGCCCTGGGGGAGCGGGCCCTTGTGGGAGTCCAGGACCCCATAAGGCTTTCCCCTTTTTCCGAACCCCAGCCGGACCTGGTCCTCCTGAAGGTGCGCCCCGACTTCTATGCCCAGGATCACCCTGGTCCGGAAGACATCCTTCTCCTGGTGGAGGTGGCCGAGGCTTCCCTAGCCTATGACCGTCAAGTAAAGCTTCCCCTTTACGCCCAGGCAGGGATTCCGGAGGTCTGGCTGGTGAACCTGGAGGAAAACAGGGTGGAGGTCTACCGGAATCCTATGGGAGGGGCCTTTCAGGAGGTGCGGGAGCTAGGCCCTGAGGACACCCTGTCCCCCATGGCCTTCCCTCAGGTTTCGTGGAAGGCAAAGGAGATTCTGCCTTGATCCGCATCAAGATCTGCGGCATAACCCGGTTGGAGGACGCCCTTCTGGCGGAGGCCCTGGGGGCCTTCGCCTTGGGATTTGTCTTCGCCCCGGGCTCCAAAAGGCGGGTGGCCCTCGAGGTGGCCCGGAGCATCTCGGAGGCCCTGGGGCCCTTGGCGGTGCGGGTAGGGGTCTTCCAGGACCAAGGCCCCGAGGAGGTGCTGAGGCTTGCGGAGGGGGCCAAGCTCCAGGTGGTCCAGCTCCATGGCCAGGAACCCCCGGAGTGGGCGGAGGCCATCGGCAAGCACTACCCCGTCATCAAAGCCTTTTCCCTCACCGGCCCCGCAGACCCCGCCTGGAAGGACTACCCCGCCAGCGCCCTCCTTCTGGACGGCAAGGTCCCGGGAAGCGGCCAGGCCTACCCAAGGGACTGGGCCCGGCCCCTTTTGCAAACCGGGAAGCGGGTGATCCTGGCCGGAGGGATCACCCCGGAAAACCTGGAGGAGGTTCTGGCGCTAAGGCCCTACGCCCTGGACCTTTCCAGCGGGGTGGAACAGGCCCCCGGGGTGAAGGACGAGGCCAAGTTGAGAAGGCTCTTCGCTAAAGTTAGAGATTTTGCGGCCCGGCGTATGATGGAAAGGTGATCGGCCAGAAGCACCCCTACTACCCCTTTTTGGAAACCATGCTGGAAGCCGCCCACCTGGCCAAGGGCATCCACGCCTACTACTTGGAAAAGGGCTTCACCCACGGCACCAAGTCCGGCCCCACCGATCTGGTGACCCAGGCGGACCGGGAATCGGAGGAGGCCATCAAAGAGCTTCTCCTTTCCCGCTTCCCCGAAGCGGGCTTCCTGGGGGAGGAAGGGGGGAGCGAGGGGGGAAAGGCCCTCCGCTTCATCGTGGACCCCCTGGACGGCACGGTGAACTACGCCCATGGCTTCCCCTTCTATGCGGTTTCCATCGCCCTCGAGGTGGAAGGCCAGATCCAGGTGGGCGTGGTCCTGGACACCAGCCGGGACGAGGCCTTTTACGCGGTGCGGGGAGAGGGCGCCTTCCTAAACGGCAGGCCCATCCGGGTCACAAAGCGGAAGGAGCTTTTGGGAAGCCTTCTCGCCACGGGATTTCCCTACGACGTGGCCAAGGACCCGGAGAACCTCACCTACTTCCACCGGGCCCTGTCCCAAGGGCTTTTGGTGCGCCGGCCTGGGGCGGCAGCTTTGGACCTGGTCTATGTGGCTGCCGGGAGGCTGGAGGGCTTCTGGGAGGTGAAGCTGAACCCCTGGGATGTGGCCGCAGGCTGGCTCATCGTGGAGGAGGCCGGGGGCAAGGTGACCGACCTGGAAGGCCGGCTCTACCGCCTGGGGCACCGCTACATCGTGGCCACCAACGGCGAGATCCACGAGGCCCTCATCCAGACCCTCCTGGGCCGCTAAAATAGGGGGCATGGACCTCGAGGCCAAAAAGAAAGTCCTGCGCAGCTTCACCTATGGCCTGTACATCCTCACGGCCAAGGACGGGGAGGACTACGCCGCCGGCACCGTGAACTGGGTAACCCAGGCCTCCTTCACCCCACCCCTCGTGGCCCTGGGGGTGAAGCGGGATAGCCGCCTCCACGGGCTGATCCAGCGCACGGGGAAGCTGGCCCTCATGACCCTGGCCCAGGACCAGAAGCCCATCGCCCAGGACTTCTTCAAGCCCACGGTGCGGGAGGGGAACACCCTAAACGGCCATCCCTTTGAACCCTCCCCCACCTTTGGCCTTCCCCTCCTCAGCGAGCTTCCCTACTGGCTCGAGGCCGAGGTGCGCCACCTTTACGAGGGCGGGGACCACAGCCTGGTGGTGGCCGAGGTGGTGGAGGCTGGGGTGAGGGAAGAGGCCAAGCCCCTCATCATGTGGGACACGGGCTGGTTCTACGGGGGTTAAGGGAGGAGGCTTAGGGGCACTTCCCTACCCTCCGGAAGGAGGAAGGCCCTGACCCCATCGGTGCCGAAGATCACGTAGGGCACCCGCCAGCGGGCCTCGCGAATGTCGGTGGGGCTAGGGAAAGCGGGCCCCGTGGGGTGGGAGTGGTAGATGGCCAGGAGGGCCAGGCCCTCCCTTTCCAACTCCTTCAAGGCCCGAAGCAGGGCCAAAGGCTCCGCCAAATACCCCGTCAAGGGCTCAGGGTGGACGTTGGGCAGGGGGACCACCCGTTCCACCTCCCGCCTGCCCGCCCACAGCCCCACCCCCTCCCTGGGCACCTCCTTATCCAGGTGGGTGCGGGTTTCCGCAAGAAGCCTCCTGGGCACGTAGAGCACTTGGGACAATCGCCCCCTCCTTAGGCCTATACTATGGGCACCAAGAAGGAGGGAAGATGATCCCAGGAACCTCTCCCATCCGAACCGTGGCCCTGGTGGGCCATGCGGGAAGCGGCAAAACCACCTTGACCGAGGCCCTTCTTTTCCGAACCGGCGCCAAGGAGCGCATGGGCCGGGTGGAGGACGGCACCACCACCACCGACTACACCCCCGAGGCCAAGCTCCACCGCACCACGGTGCGCACCGGGGTGGCCCCCCTAAAGTACAAGGGCCACCGCATCTTCCTCTTGGACGCCCCCGGCTACGGGGATTTCGTGGGGGAGATACGGGGGGCTTTGGAGGCTGCAGATGCCGCCTTGGTGACGGTTTCTGCGGAAAACGGGGTGCAGGTGGGCACGGAAAGGGCCTGGACCGTGGCGGAGCGGCTGGGTCTAGCCCGCATGGTGGTGGTCACCAAGCTGGACAAGGGCGGGGATTACTACGCCCTTTTGCAGGACCTCCGGGCCACCTTAGGCCACATCCTGCCCATTGACCTTCCCCTCTTGGAAGGGGGGCGCTGGGTGGGCCTTATCGATGTCTTCCACGGTAAGGCCTACCGGTACGAGAAGGGGCAGGAGGTGGAGGTACCCGTGCCCGAGGAGGAACAGGAACGGGCCGAGCGCTTCCGCCAGGAGGTCCTCGAGGCCATCGTGGAGACCGACGAGACCCTTTTGGAAAAGTACCTGGAGGGGGAGGAGGTGACCGGGGAGGCCCTGGAAAGGGCCTTCCACGAGGCGGTGCGCAAGGGCCTCCTCTATCCCGTGGCCCTGGCCTCGGGCACGGAAGGCATCGGGGTCCTACCCCTTTTGGACCTGGTCCTGGAGGCCCTCCCTTCCCCGGAGGAACGCTTTGGAAACGGCCCCGCCCTAGCCAAGGTCTTTAAGGTCCAGGTGGACCCCTTCATGGGCCAGGTGGCCTACGTGCGCCTCTACCGGGGAAGGCTAAGGCCCGGGGACGCCTTGCAAAGCGAGGCGGGCCCCATCCGCCTTCCCCATCTCTACGTGCCCATGGGCAAGGACCTTCTGGAGGTGGAAGAGGCGGAAGGGGGGTATATCCTGGGCCTCCCTAAGGCGGAAAACCTCCACCGGGGCATGGTGCTTTGGCAAGGGGAAAGGCCGGAAAGCGAGGCGGTGCCCTTCGCCCGTTTACCTGAGCCCAACGTGCCCGTGGCCATCCGGCCCAAGGGCAAGACGGACGAGGCCAAGCTGGGAGAGGCTTTGCGGAAACTGCTGGAGGAGGACCCCAGCTTAAGGCTTGAGCGCCAGGAGGAAACCGGGGAGCTCCTCCTTTGGGGACACGGGGAGCTCCACCTCACCACCGCCAAGGAGCGCCTGGCCGACTACGGGGTGGAGGTGGAGTTCTCCGTGCCCAAGGTGCCCTACCGGGAAACCATCCGCAAGGTGGCCGAGGGGCAGGGCAAGTACAAGAAGCAGACCGGGGGGCACGGCCAGTACGGGGACGTGTGGCTCAGGCTGGAGCCTGCCCCCGAGTACACCTTTGAGTGGCGCATCACCGGGGGGGTGATCCCCAGCAAGTACCAGGAGGCCATTGAGGAGGGGATCCTCGAGGCCGCCAAGAAGGGGGTTCTGGCGGGCTACCCGGTGATGGGCTTCAAGGCCATCGTGTATAACGGCTCCTACCACGAGGTGGACTCCTCCGACCTCGCCTTCCAGATCGCCGCCAGCATGGCCTTCAAGAAGGTGATGGAGCTGGCTAGCCCCGTTCTCCTGGAACCCATCTACCAGATCAAGGTGATCGCCCCCCAGGAGCGGGTGGGGGATATCCTCTCCGACCTTCAGGCAAGGCGGGGGCGGATCCTGGGCATGGAACAGGAGGGGGCCCTGGCGGCGGTGAGGGCCGAGGTGCCCCTGGCCGAGGTCCTGGAGTACTACAAGGCCTTGCCCAGCCTCACCGGGGGAGCGGGGGCCTACACCCTGGAGTTCAGCCACTACGCCGAGGTCCCCCCTCACCTGGCCCAGAAGGTGATCCAGGAGCGCAAGGCCGTGGAGGAATGAGGAGGCCATAGGGCAGTGGAAGAACTCCCGGCCATCTCCCGACTGAAGGAGGCGCTCAGCCAGGTTCTCTTCGGCCAGGAGGAGGTGATCGAGGCCCTCCTGGCCACGGTCCTGGCCCGGGGGCACACCCTCATGGAGGGGGTGCCGGGCTTAGGGAAGACCCTCCTGGCCGAAGGCTTCGCCAGGGGAAGCGGCCTCAGCTACAAGCGCATCCAGTTCACCCCCGACCTCCTCCCCCAGGACCTCACGGGAAGCGAGGTGTTTCGCGAGGGTCAGTTCGCCTTCGTCAAGGGTCCCCTCTTCGCCCAGGTGGTCCTGGCGGACGAGATCAACCGGGCCCCGCCCAAGGTGCAGTCGGCCCTCCTCGAGGCCATGCAGGAACGGGCGGTGACCATAGGAGGGGTCCGCTACCCCCTGCCCGAGCCCTTCTTCGTGGTGGCCACGCAAAACCCTTTGGAGCTCGAGGGCACCTACCCCCTCCCTGAGGCCCAGCTGGACCGCTTCACCGCCAAAATCCCCTTCCGCCCCCCCAGGCGGGAGATCTGGCTCAGGATCCTGACGGAAGAACCCCATCTCCCCGAACCCCTGCCCGTGGACTTCCTAAAAGCACAAAAGGAGGCCCAAGCGGTGCGGGTGGCCAAGGAAGCCCTGGAGGCCATCACCCACGTGGCCTTCCTGAGCGGGGAGGATGGCCGCCTGCGCATGGGCCTCTCCCCCCGGGGGGCCAAGGCCTGGCTGGCCCTGGCCCGGGCCTTGGCCTACCTCAGGGGCAAGCCCCTGGTGGACTGGAAGGAGCTTAAGGATGCCGCCTTTTTGGCCCTTCCCCACCGGCTTTTCCTCACGGAGGAGGCCCTTTACGAGGGGGAAAGTTCCGAGGAAATCCTAAAGCAGCTTCTCAAAAAGGGGGGCATTCCTTAAGAAAGGAGGAAGGGTATGCGCTGGATACGGTTTTTCCACCAGGTGGGCCTCGAGGATGTTCCCTTGGTGGGGGGCAAGAACGCCTCCTTGGGGGAGATGATCCGGGAGCTTGCCCCCTTGGGGGTGAAGGTGCCCGGGGGGTTTGCCACCACCAGCGAGGCCTACGGGTACTTCCTCAAGGCCAATGGCCTCGAGGAGGCCATCCGCCAGGAACTAAGAAATCTGGACCCCGACGACCCCCTGGCCTTGCAAAGGGCCAGCCGCCGCCTAAGGAACCTGATCCTGAAAGGGGCATATCCGAAGGACCTGGAGGAGGAGATCCGCCTGGTCTACCGAAAGCTCTCTGAGGAGGCTGGGGAAGAGGCCCTCCCCGTGGCCGTGCGCAGTAGCGCCACCGCCGAGGACCTCCCCACCGCCAGCTTCGCCGGACAACAGGAAAGCTACCTCTACGTGCAAGGGGAAGAAGACCTCCTCCTCCACGTGAAACGGGCCATGGCCAGCCTCTTCACCGCCCGGGCCATCAGCTACCGGGCCCACATGGGCTTTGACCACCTGAAGGTGGCCCTATCCGTGGGGGTCCAGCGCATGGTGCGGGCGGACACCGGCTCAAGCGGGGTGATCTTCACCCTGGACCCCGACACCGGGCACCGGGGCTTTGTCTACATCACCGCCATCTACGGCCTTGGGGAAAACATCGTCCAGGGGCGGGTGGGGCCCGACGCCTACTACGTGCACAAGGAAACCCTGAAGGCGGGCTACCGGGCCCTGGTGCACAAAAAGCTGGGCCCCAAGGAACTCACCCTGGCCCTTGACCCTAGGGAAGGACGCCTCAGAAACCGCCCCACTCCCCCCTATCTTCGCAAGCAGTTTGCCCTTTCCGACCAGGAGGCCCTCCTCCTGGCCGACTGGTCCATCCGGATTGAGGAGCATTACAGCCGGAAGCGGGGGGTTCCCACCCCCATGGACATCGAGTGGGCCAAGGACGGGCCCACGGGGGAGCTTTTCATCCTGCAAGCCCGCCCCGAAACCGTCCACTCGCAAAAGGCCCCGGTGCTCCGCATCTACCGCCTTTTGCAAAGGGGCGAGGTCCTGGCCGAGGGCCTGGCGGTGGGCGAGGCCATCGCCACGGGAAGGGCCCGGGTGCTCAAAGACCCCAAGGAGATGGATCGCTTTCAGGAAGGGGAGGTCCTGGTCACGGAGACCACCAACCCCGACTGGGAGCCCATCATGAAGCGGGCCTCGGCCATCGTCACCGAGCGGGGTGGGCGCACCTCCCATGCCGCCATCGTGGCCCGGGAGCTGGGGGTACCGGCGGTGGTGGGGGCCTTGGGAGCCACCCGGCTCATCCCCGAAGGGGAGGTGATCACGGTGTCCTGCGCCGAGGGGGAGGTGGGGCGCATCTACCGGGGGGCCCTGCCCTTTGCGGTGGAGGAGGTCCGGCCCGAAACCCTTCCCCAAACCCGCACCCGGATCATGGTGAATGTGGGGACTCCGGAGGAGGCCCTCAGGGTAAGCCTCCTACCCACGGATGGGGTGGGGCTTTTGCGCATGGAGTTCGTCTTTGCCAGCCACGTGCGCATCCACCCCTTGGCCCTTACGCGGTTTGCCACCCTGCCCAAGGAGGTCCAGCGCCAGGTGGAGGAGCTCACCGAGGCTTACCCCGACAAACGGGCCTACTTCGTGGACACCCTGGCCCAGGGGATTGGCCTCATCGCCGCCGCCTTTTACCCCAGGCCTGTAATCCTCCGCTTCTCCGACTTCAAGACCAACGAGTACGCCCGCCTCCTCGGGGGGCACCTCTTTGAGCCCAAGGAGGAAAACCCCATGCTGGGCTGGCGGGGGGCAAGCCGCTACTACCACCCCGACTACAAGGAGGGGTTCCTCCTCGAGGTGCAGGCGGTGAGGAAGGTGCGGGAGGAGATGGGCCTGAAGAACCTCATGGTGATGGTGCCCTTCTGCCGCACCCCAGAGGAGGGGGCCAGGGTCTTGGAGGCGATGGCGGAAGGGGGCTTGAGGCGGGAAGAGGGCCTGGAGGTCTATGTGATGGCGGAGATCCCCTCCAACATCCTCGAGGCCGAGGCCTTTGCCGAGCTTTTTGACGGGTTTTCCATCGGTTCCAACGACCTCACCCAGCTGGCCCTGGGCCTGGACCGGGATTCGGAAAGGGTGGCCTGGCTCTTTGACGAAAGGCGGGAAACGGTCAAGGCCCTCTGCGCCATGCTTTTGGAAAAAGCCCACGCCAAGGGGAAGAAGGTGGGAATCTGCGGCCAAGGGCCTTCCGACTACCCCGAGTTCGCCGCCTTCCTGGTGGAAAGGGGGATCGACTCCCTAAGCCTCAACCCCGATGCCCTCCTGCGCACGGTGAAGAAGGTGGCGGAGATGGAAGCGGCCCTAGGCCCAGGCTCCTGAGGCCCGATTTGGGGTACCCTGGGGCATGGTCCGCGAACCCTTTAACGCCTTGAGCCATGCCCTGGGGGTGCCCTTGGCCCTCTTGGGAAGCGGTCTTCTCCTCCTCCTTGCCCCCAGGGAGGTTTGGCCCGCCCTCCTCATCTTCGGGCTCACCATGGCCTTCATGTTCGGCGCCAGCACCCTTTACCACGCCTTACAGGTGGGGGATCGGGCCCTGGCCTGGCTCAGGCGGCTGGACCATGCGGCCATTTTCCTCTTCATCGCCGGAAGCTACACCCCCTTTCTGGTGGAGGGCCTGCAGGAAAGCTGGAAGCCCTTTGCCCTGGGCCTGGTGTGGGACTTGGCCCTCCTGGGGGTGGGCTTCCGCCTCTTCTTTCTTAGGGCGCCCCGTTGGCTTTATACCCTGGCCTACCTGGCCCTGGGATGGCTTTCCGTCATCTTTCTCCCCAAGCTCCACCTGCCCTTTTCCACCTTCGGCCTCATGGCCATCTCCGGGGCCTTCTACACCCTGGGCGCCTGGGTCTACGCCAGAAGGAAGCCCGACCCCTGGCCGGGAAAAGTGGGGTTCCACGGACTTTGGCACCTCCTGGTCCTCCTGGGAAGCCTTTTCATGTATCTGGCGGTTCTAAGCCTGTACACCTAGCTTTCTCATGAGAAAGTGAGTATCCTGAGGGGTATGGAACCCCCTCTAATCCTGATCGTGGAAGACGAGAAGGACATCGCCCGTTTCATTGAGCTGGAACTCCAGGCTGAGGGCTACCGCACCGAGGTGGCCTACGACGGCATCACCGGGCTTTCCCGCTTCCGGGAGGTGAACCCCAACCTGGTGATCCTGGACCTAATGCTTCCCGTCATGGACGGGATTGAGGTGGCCAAGCGCATCCGCAAGACCTCCAACGTACCCATTCTCATCCTCACCGCCAAGGACCGCGTGGAGGACAAGGTGGAGGGCCTGGACGCTGGGGCCGATGACTACCTGGTGAAGCCCTTTTCCATTGAGGAGCTTCTCGCCCGGGTGCGGGCCCACCTGCGCCGGGTAAGCCCGGCCATCACCGGGGAGATCCGGGTGGCCGACCTCATCATCAACCTGGAAGGAAGGGAGGTCTTCCGCAGCGGAAGGCGCATAGAGCTTTCCAACAAGGAGTTTGAGCTCCTGGAACTCCTCGCCCGAAATCCGGGGAAGGTCTTCAGCCGCTACGAGATAGAGGAGAAGGTCTGGCCCGGCTACCAGGGAGGAAGCAACGTGGTGGACGTCTACATCGGCTACCTGCGCAAGAAGCTGGAAGCCGGGGGGGAAAGGCGCCTCATCCACACGGTTCGGGGTGTGGGCTACGTGCTCCGCGAGGACTGATACGCCATCCGCCATGCCCTTGGCCAGCAGGACCCTGCCTAGCCTAGAGGGGGTTCGGATGCCCTCCCCCCGCACCCCTTCGCCGGGGCCCCCACCCTGGCGAAGCCAGGGCGGGGTGGTATGACCCTCCGCTTCCGCATCACCCTCCTCACCGCAGGCCTCCTCCTGGTCACCCTCTTGGCCCTGGGGATTGCCTTGGAGGGTCTTTTACGAAACTTCCTCTACCGCTCCCTCCGCCAGGAGCTCCAGGAGGCCAGCAACCAGGTGGTGCGCCTTCTGAACCTGGGCGGACAAGCCCTCTTGGAAGCAGGGCTTCCCGCAAACCTGTATGCGGAGCTGATCCTCCTCCCCGAGGAAAACCCCGCCCTTCTGGCTCAGGAAGGTGGGATCAGCCTGCAAAAAAGCCCCGCCCTAGGAGCCCAGCGCCTCCTCCTAAAAGAGGCGGACTACCGCGCCCTTTTGCAGCGGGGCGAGGCCTGGGCCTACGCCGGGCTACCCCGGGAAGGACCCCCCCTCAGGCTTCTGGTCTATGCCCGACGGGTGGAGGTGAACCTGGGAGGAACCGTGTGGAAAGGAGCCCTCCTGGTGGGAAGGCCTGTGGAAAGCCTGGAGAGCACCCTCACCCAGTTCGCCCGCATCTATACGGGGACAGCGCTTCTCGTGCTCCTCCTCGCCATCCTCCTGGCCAGGAAGCTGGTGGCCCGGGCCCTGGAGCCCCTGGAGTGGGTGGCCAAGCGGGCCGAGGCCATCACCACCCGCCCCGAGCCCTTGCCGGAACCTGAAGGGCGGGATGAGGTGGCCACCCTGGTGCGGGCCCTGAATGGGATGCTCTCCCGGATGCAGGAGGCTTTCCTGGCCCAGGCCCGCTTCCTCCAGGATGCTTCCCATGAGCTCAGGACCCCCATCACCGCCATCCTGGGCCACGTGGGCTACCTTTTAAGGCGCACCCCCCTCACGGAAGCCCAAAGGGAAAGCCTCGAGGTGGTAAAGCGGGAGGCGGAGCGCATGGGGAAACTGGTTTCCGACCTCCTGGAGCTTTCCCAAAGCGGCACCTGGCGCATGGAACCCGCCCCGGTGCGGGTGCTCGACCTCTTGGAGGAGGTGAAGGAGGAGTTCGCCAAGAGCTTTGAAGGGGAAATAGAAATCGAAGCCGCCCCGGAGCTTTGGGTGCAAGGCGACCCCGACCGGCTCCATCAGGTCCTGGCCAACCTCCTTTCCAACGCCATCAAAGCGGGGGCCCGGCACATCTGGCTCAGGGCCTTTGACCTGGGGGAAAAGGTGGTGGTCCGGGTGGAGGACGATGGGGAGGGCATCCCCAAGGAGCACCTTCCCCACCTTTTTGAGCGCTTCTACCGGGTGGACAAGGCCCGGGACCGGGAGCGGGGGGGGTCGGGGCTGGGCCTGGCCATCGTGAAGGCCATCCTCGAGGCCCACGGGGGGGAGATCTGGGTGGAAAGCGAGGTGGGCAAAGGCACGGCCTTCAGCTTCTCCCTCCCTTCAGCCGCGCCACCGCCTCCTCCACGCTGATCTCCCCCCGGCGCAAGGCCTCCAGAACCTTAAGCCTATCCTCCCCCTCCTCCTCCACCGCCTCGTAGCCCAAGGCCCTCAAGAGGGCATCCAGCCGGGCCCGCACCGTGGGGGGACCCAGGTGATCTCCCATTCAAAACCCCAACCCCGAGGGATGGCGGGAACCCAGGAAGGGGGCGCCTATAAAGGCAAAGAGCAAAAGGGCATAGGCCGAAAGGAGCAGGGCCATGCGCACATAGCCCCGGAGCCTTTCCTCCAGCAAAAAGTAGAGGGTAAGGCCAAACCAACCCAACAGCACAGAGATCTCCTTGGGATCCAAGGCCAAGGGACTGCCGAAATAGCCCCAGGCCCAGGCCATGCCGCTGGTCAAGCCCAAGGTGGTGGCCAGATACCCCACCCGCAAGTACCCCTGCTCCAGCCGCCTCAGGCTCCAAAGGGGAGCAAAGAGCAAGGCCTTTTCCGGCACCGACCGCAAGCGCAGGTCCTGCAAAGCGCACATCACCCCCGCCCCCACCCCCACCGCCAGGGCCAGGTAGGCTACCAGGAAAGCCCCGGCATGCACCAGGGTAAGAAGGGGAGGCAGGCTCCCCCCCGGATGGGGCAAGGCCTTGAGGGCAAAGAGGCCGAGAAGCATGGCCAGGAGGACCAGATAGCGGCGCAAGGGGGTCAGCCGGGGTCTAAGGAGGAGGCTCTCCCCCCGTAAGGCCAAAAGTCCCCCCAGGACCAGGGCGGGCTGGGCTGGCCCTGAGAAAAACCCCTTGGCAAGGGCATCGGCCAAGGCGGCCCCCAGGCAAAGGAAGGCCCCCAGGGAAAGCCCTCGAGGCCAGAACAACCCCACGGCCAAGAGGAGGACCCCCATCAAGGCCAAAAGGGAAGCACCGGTCATAGCCGTGGGGGACGGAAGGCCAGGAGGGGACACTCCCTGGGGCAGGGAGGGCCCTGCAGGAACTCCTGGGTCCGCGCCTTCACCGCCAGGATCCAGGGATGGGCCCTACGCCCCGCCTCCTTGTGCCAGGTGAGGGGATCCGCCTCCGGGTACTCCCGCACCACCTCCCTAAAGGCTAAGCCCTCCAGGGCCCTTATGGCCTCCCGCACCCGGTGGCCTGCGTACCACTCCAGGTACTCCCCCAGGGCCCTCTCAATAAGGGCTTCCACCTTGGGCACCTCCCCCTGGCGGGCCCTGAGGTTCTTCTCCACCACCCGCTTCAGGTCGTCCAGGTTGTAGAGGTAGGCCTGGGAAAGACGCCCCACCCGCGGATCGATGTTCCGGGGTAGGGCGATGTCGATGAGGAAAAGGGGCTTGGACCTCCTGGGGAGGTCCTCCGGGCGCACCAGGTAATGGGGACTAGCCGCCGAGGCCACCACCAGATCCGCCTGGCGCAGGACCTGGGGCAGGGCCGAAAGGCCAAAGGCCTCGCCACCAAACCGCTCCGCCAAGGCCTTGGCCCTTTCCACCGTGCGGTTCACCACCAAGACCCTCCCCACCCCTTGGGCCTTCAGGTGGGTGAGGAAAAGCTCCGCCATCTCCCCCGCCCCCAAAACCGCCACGGCAAGGCCCGTAAGGTCCCCGTACACCGCCAGGGCCAGGTCCAAGGCGGCATAGGCCACGCTCACCGCCCCGGCCCCAATGGCGGTTTCGCTCCGGGCGCGTTTCCCCAAAGCGATGGCCGACTGAAAGGCCTTCTCTAGGAGGCTTTCCGTGGCCCCATATTTGCGGGCCAGGAAAAGGGCCTCCCGCACCTGCCCCAGGATCTGCGCTTCTCCCATCACCAAGGAGTCTAGGCCCGCCGCCACCCGAAAGAGGTGCCGCAGAACCTCTATTCCCTCCTTCTGGTATAGGTGGTGGGCCTCCACGCCCCGGGAGAGGAGGAGGGCCTTGGCCTCCTTGGCGCTACCCACCCCGTAGATCTCCGTGCGGTTACAGGTGGAAAGCACCACCGCCTTGCCCAGGGTGAAAAGGGCCGCAGGCAAGGCCACCACGGGGTCCAAGGCCACCTTTTCCCGCACCTCGAGGGGAGCGGTCTTGTGGGAAAGGCCCACCAGGTAAAGGGGCAGGGCCATAGGCTTCCGTCAGTATACGCCACCCGGGTAGGGACAAGAATCCCCCTCCCGGGCGACCCTTAACCAAACGCCTATGAAAGTGCCTGCAGGATGGCCTGGAAGAGGCCCTCTAGGCCCGGCACCTCCGCCTCCACCACGGGGAAGCCCAAGGCCAACGCCTCCTTGGCGGTGCTGGGGCCAATGCAAGCCGCCTTGGGGCGCCTTTTTGTCCAACGGGCGTAGGCCCGGACGCCGCTGGGGCTAAAGAAGGCCACCACCTGGGCCGCCTCCAGGAGGGCTACCTCCTCCGGGGAAAGCTCCCGCTCCTGGGTGGCGTAGACCTCCAGCCGTTCCACCTCCATTCCCCGGGCCCTTAGGCCCTCCTCGAGGTCCCGCCCCGCCAGGTCCCCCGCCACAAAAAGCACCTTTTGGGCTGGGGGAAAGGCCACCGCCAAGTCCTTGGCCGTGGCCCTGGGAGGGAGGAAGGTAGGGGATAGCCCCCCCTGGCGCAAGACCTCTCCCGTCCCCTCCCCCACCGCCGCCACCCTCAGCAACGGCCTCCCCACGCTTTCCCAGGCCCAAAGGAGCCGCTTGGCCCCCTCCTTGGAGGTGACCGCCAGCCAGTCCGCCTGGAAGAGTCTTTCGGGAAGCCCCTTAAGCCCCGGCAAGTCCACCTGCTCTAAAAGGGCCACCTCCGCCGCCTCAATCCCCAAGGTGCGGAGCCGGTGCAAAAGCTCCTTATCCTTCCCGCGGGTGAGCAGGACCACGACCCCTCAAGACCTGGTGAAAGAGCTTCATGGCGGCCAAGGCCCGGGGGAAGCCCAGAAAGAGGGCGGACTGCAAGATGGTTTCCCGCACCTCCTCCTCCTTGGCCCCCACCCGCAAGGCCCCCTCCAGATGGGTGGCCAGCTCCTTGGGGCTACCAAGGGCGATCAGGGCCGTGATGGCCAGGAGTTCCCGGGTCCTGAGGTCCAGCCCGGGCCGGGCCAGAACCTCCTCGTAGGCAAAATCGCGGATGTAGCGGAAAAGGTCCTCATCCACCTCTTTGAGGGCCTTTTCAATGGCCTCCTCCTTCTCCCCCCAGATGGCCCGCCGCACGCTCATGGCAGGTAGTCTAGCACCCCCTCCAGGCGGTGGAGGGCCTCTGGGTTCTCCCCCAAGGGGTCAAAGAGGAGGGGCTTAACCCCGGCCCCTTGGGCCCCGGCCACATCCGCCTCCGAATCCCCCACGTGCACCGCCCTCTCAGGCGGCACGCCCAAGGCGGCCAAGGCCTCCTGGAAGAGCCTAGGGTCGGGCTTGGCCACCCCGGAAAGGGCGCTTACGGAAAGGTGTTGGAAATAGGGCCTAAGGCCCACCACCTCGAGGATCTCCGGCAAGGTGGCATCCCAGTTGGAAACCACCGCCAGGGCATAACCCCGCTCCCGTAGCGCTTGCAGGGTTTCCTTGGCTCCCGGGGTTAAGGGCCAAAAGCGGGGGTCCTTCCAGTTTTCCACCAGCTCCCGGCTCAGGGCCTCGGCGTGCTCCTCGAGGCCCATGCCGGTAAAAAGCCTTCGGTGGAACTCCCGCCATAGCCCCAGGGCGGTTTCCAGGTCCCGGGCCTCTAAGTGGTGGTCCTCGTAGAAGCGAAAGGCCACCAAGGCCGCCTTCTTGGGATCCCTCCTGGGCTTTAGCCCCCTTTCCTGCAAAAAGGGCAGAAGCCAAAACCGGGGGCTTGCCAGGATCAGGGTATTCCCCACGTCAAAGAGCACCGCCCGGGTCATGAACCTAGTGTATACCCTGGCCCTTCTAACGGGGTTTAGCCCCCTACGCCGAAAGGGGGATGCCCCGGATAGGTAACCGCCAAGACATGATCTTCCGGGCTGACCTCCTCCTGGCCCTGAAGCCCGAAGGGGAAGGTTATGGGGGAAGCTTCGTCCTCACCCTCCCCTTTTAGTACCCTTAAGGCATGGTCCCCCGTTACCAGACCCCAGAGATGGCCGAGCTATGGTCGGAGGAAAACCGCTACCGCATGTGGGCTTTGGTGGAGGCCTATGCCCTCGAGGCCTGGGAGGCCTTGGGCCAGGTGCCCAAGGGACTTGCCCAAAGGCTTCTGGAGCACCTAAAGAAGCACCCCCTGGACGCCCGCTTCGCCCAGAGGGTGGCGGAGCTGGAGGAGATCACCCGCCACGACCTGGTGGCCTTCACCCGGGCCCTGGTGGAGTGGACCGGGGACGAGGAGGTGGGGCGCTACCTGCACCTGGGCCTCACCAGCTCCGACATCGTGGACACGGCGCAAAACGCCCTTCTGGTGAAGGCCTTGGACCTGATCCTTGAGGAGCTCTTCGGGGTGCAGGAGGAGCTTAAGCGGCTAGCCCTCCAGTACAAGCACACCCCCGCCATCGCCCGCACCCACGGGGTCCATGCGGAGCCCACGGGCTTCGGCCTCCGTTTCCTGAGCTTTTACGCCGCCTTCCAAAGGGACGAGGAAAGGCTAAAGCGGGCCCAGAAGACCATGGGCGTAGCCATGCTCTCGGGCTCGGTGGGGAACTACGCCCACGTGCCCCCGGAGGTGGAGGCCCATGTGGCGGAAAGGCTTGGTCTCATCCCCGAACCCCTTTCCACCCAGGTGGTGCCCCGGGACCGGCATGCGGAGGTGCTAGCCGCCTTGGCCATCCTGGGGGGGAACCTGGAGCGGGTGGCGGTGGAGCTCAGGCACCTGCAGCGCACAGAGGTGTTGGAAGCCCAGGAGCCCTTTAGGGAAGGGCAGACGGGAAGCTCCAGCATGCCCCACAAGAAAAACCCCGTGGGTTTGGAAAACCTTACGGGGATGGCGAGGCTTCTAAGGGGCTACCTGGGACCAGCCCTGGAAAACATCGCCCTGTGGCACGAGCGGGACATCTCCCACTCCTCCGTGGAACGGGTGATCCTCCCCGACGCCACCACCACCTGCCACTATGCCCTAAGGCGGCTTAGGGGAATCCTGAAGGGCCTGGTGGTCTTTGAGGAAAACCTGAAGAGGAACCTGGACCTCACCCGGGGCCTGGTCTACTCCCAGCAGGTGCTGAATGCCCTCATCGCCCTGGGCCTCCCTCGGGACAAGGCCTACGCCATCGTGCAACGCAACGCCCTACGGAGCTGGGAGGAGGGCCGAAGCTTCGCCGAACTTTTGGAAAAGGACCCGGAAAACCCCCTCAAGGGGGAAAGGCTTAGGGCCCTTTTTGACCCGACCCCCTTCCTCAAGCATGTGGACGCCATCTACGCCCGCTTTGGCTTAAGTTAAAGCAGCCCAAGCCGCTGCCCCAGGGGGCTCGGGCTACCTCAGCGGGCACGAACCCTTTCCCTCCAAGACAGGTGGGTGCCTCCAAATAGGGCCACCAGGAGAAGGGCCGCCACAATATACACCATCGCCAGCGCTAGGACGGACACACCAGAGATTACGGCAGCAAAAGTATTTAGAAAAATGTGGAAGAGAGAGGTCACAAGGAGGCTACCTTGGGTGCTGTTGTAGAGCCAGGTGTAGAGGAAAGACAAGGCAACGATGCCCGCAAACCAAGGGAAAAAGGGGTAGTCAGCCATGGGGTTTCCCTTCCAAAAGAAAAGCGGAAGATGCCATAGCCCCCAAAAGACGCCCAGGATCAAGGAAGCCATCCAAGCTGCATAGCGCTCTTGCAGACGGGGTAAGGCGAATCCCCGCCAGCCCACTTCTTCCCAAGGGTTGGAGAGCGAGGACACCAGGAAGGCGGATACGGCAACGGATAGCAGCTCGCCTCGAGGCGAAGACCCTATAACCGGAAGGCCCAGCCACCCGGTGAGGCCTCGGGCCAAGAGAAACAGCATGAGCGGAGCCAGTGAAGCCACGAGGAGCCAGCCTGGCGCAAGGCGCCATTGGAAAAGAGGGTTGAACAACTCCCCAACCCCCGCCTTGCCGTGTGCCCTCGCCATCACCCACATCGCCGCCAACATGGGCCCAAGGGCGGGAAAGAGCAAGAGGATTTGGAAGTACGGCCGATCAAAGGGCCCAATACCATGGGAGCTCATGACCACGGGTATCCAACCCAGCCATGAGATGCCCACGGCCAGAATGTAGAACTTAACCACAGGATTTCCGCTCATATTCCTCCGCTTACGATTGGGGCGGAAACCGACCCGACTCCGGGGCTTCGTCATCCAGCCTTGAACCCTTGCGGCGTCGGTCTGGTGTCTTCGTCCAGAGGTCGTAGATCATGAAAAAGACCATCCCCACCAGAGCCACCCATCCCACCCAATCCCCTAAACGAACAGCCACAGAATCGCCTTCCCCCAAAGGCACATCGGCCACGACCACCTGTCCGTCGCGATCCCCGCCAGGGGTGACCGCCACCGCAAGGATGCGCCCGTAGGGATCAATGACAGCAGAGTCGTTGCCACTGCTATCGGCCTTGACCAAGCTCACCCGGTTCTCAACGGCCCGGAAAACCAGATGGGTGTAATGCTTGGTGGCGATCTGCGGCCAATCATGTGATGGTACCAGGAGCAACTGGGCTCCTTTACGGGCAAGGCGCCGGGCCGTGTCGGTGAAATCTAGATCGTAACAGATAATGGTGCCAATCCGCCCTAGGGGGGTTTCGTACACCGGGTAGATACCCCGCGTGAAGCTGGTTTCACCGGCGAAGACGACGGGGTGGTCTTTACCATAGACCCCCAGCCATTCCCCTTGCGGCGACAGGACCGTTGCCTCGTTGCGGAAGAGGCGCTCGCTAACTGGGACGATGTAACCTAGGACCAAATAGGCATCGGTTTCCGCTGCCAACCGACGAAACCGTTCGGTATCGGTGACCTGCGGATCCCCTTGAATCGCAACCTCGGGCCAGACAACGAGGCGAGCCCCCTCTTGCGCCGCCCAGCGGGTAAGTTCGCTGAAGCGGTCCACCGCTCGCCACGGTGGGGAACCAGCATCGTAGTGAAGGGCGGCAACGCGAACCGTTGCGGTCGTTGGGGAGCGGTAAAGCGTTAAGCTTAGGCCCACCCACAAAAAAAGGGCGGCAACCACTCCCCCTACCCATTTCCCCACCGTCCGGAAGGTGAGGCCAGGCAAGCCTGGGTCGAACCGCCAGCGCCGGTCAAAGAGATAGAGCGCTCCCAAGCCCATCCCGTAGTTGACCACCATGATGAGCAGGCTCAGGCCAAATATGCTAAATATACTCACAGGCTGGATCAACCACGGCTGGCCGTAAAGCGTGTTGGCCACAAAACCCCACGTACCCATAATGGGGATGAAGCCCCGGATCATTTCAAAACCTACCCAACTCAGCGCTCCATAGGGTACAAACCAGCGGTAACCCGTACGCTCATGGAAAGCACGCACACCGCTATCCGTCAAGTAGCTGATGCCAGCAATGGCCAGGGGTAGCCAGGTAATATAAAGACCGCTTCCGGCAAAAATGGGCGTCAGGTATCCACCCAACCAGGTACCGAGGGCAATGGAGGAGGCCAGGCCAGAAAGGCGGGGTGGCAACACGCGGAACTGAGCAACCAGCATGGGCAAAAAGCCCACCCAAATGAAGGGCCAGAGGCCGAAAGGAGGGAAAGCGAGGATGAGCAAAAAACCGCTGCTAAGCGAAAGGAAAACCCCTAGGCCTATACGAAAGTAAGTGCCCTTTCGAAGCATCGCCCTTCGTCCCCTTCCCCCGGATCACGCCCTTCGGAAATCCCCTTCCTGCTTGCTAACTCCAGCATAGCACAGCAGCGCCAACTTACATGCCTCCCACATGAGAAAACTCCCAATAACCACGGGGAATGCCAGGAAAGGTGACCCCAAGAGAGGCCAAAGGGGTATAGGAGCGGATCCCTTCAAGAGGGAACCCCTCCTCAATCCCGCACCCCCAGGGCTTAAAATGGGAGCCAAGAGGGGTAAGGCCCCTGAGGAGGCGCATGGAAAAGCTATACGAGGGCAAGGCAAAAATCCTCTACCCCGAAGGGCCAGACACCCTTCGGGTCTACTTCAAGGACGAGGCCACGGCCTTCAATGCGCAAAAGCGGGGGATCATCCCTGGGAAAGGGGTGGTGAACAACAAGGTTTCGGCCGCCCTCTTCCGCTACCTGGAGGCCCATGGGGTAAAGACCCACTTCCAGGAGGAAGTTTCCGACCGGGAGATGCGGGTCTTAAGGGTGGAGATCCTTCCCTTAGAGGTCATCCTCCGCTTCCGGGCAGCGGGGAGCTTCGCCAAGCGCTATGGGGTAAAGGAGGGCACTCCCCTAAAGGCCCCCTTGGTGGAGTTCTCCCTTAAGAGCGACCCCCTGGGCGACCCCCTGATCTGCCCTGAGGCCATCCTGGCCCTGGGCCTGGCGGGGGAGGAGGAACTTGGCCAGGTGAGGGCCACCACCCTGAAGGTGGGGGAGCTATTGCGGAACTTCTTCGCCCAAAGGGGGCTGGACCTTATTGACTTCAAGCTGGAGTTTGGGAAACGGGATGGGGAGATCCTCCTGGCCGACGAGATCTCCCCCGACACCATGCGCCTTTGGGACCAGAAGACGGGAGAACCCATGGACAAGGACCGCTTCCGCAAGGACCTGGGTGGGGTGGAGGAGGCCTACCAGGAGGTCCTGAGGCGGGTTCTAGAGGTGTAGCCATGCCCAGGTACCAGGCTACTTTGCTCATTGAGCTGAAAGACGGCATCCTGGACCCGCAAGGCCGGGCGGTGGAAGGGGTCTTGCAGGACCTAGGCCATCCCGTGGAGTCAGTGCGGGTGGGGAAGGTCTTGGAGATCGTCTTCCCCGCGGAAACCCTCCTGGAAGCAGAGGAGAAGGCCAAGGCCATGGGAAGACTCCTCACCAACCCGGTGATGGAGGTCTATACCCTCGAGGCCATAAAGGAACTCCCATGAAGTGGGCCATCGTCCGCTTTCCCGGCTCCAACTGCGACGAGGACGCCCGCTTCGCCTTGGAGAAGGCGGGCATAAAGGCGGAATACGTCTGGCACACGGAAAGGAGCCTAAAGGGCTTTGATGGGGTCTTCCTCCCCGGGGGGTTCAGCTACGGGGACTACCTGAGGGCCGGGGCCCTGGCGGCCAAGAGCCCGGTGATGGAGGAGGTAAGGCGCTTCGCCCGGGAGGGCCGCTGGGTGATCGGGGTCTGCAACGGCTTCCAGGTGCTCACGGAAGCCGGGATCCTCCCCGGGGCCCTTCTGGCCAACCTGAACCTCCACTTCACCTGCAAGGAGGTGGGGGTGCGGGTGGAGCGCACGGACCTCCCCTTCACCCGCCTTTACCAAAAGGGGCAGGTGCTCCGCTTGCCCATCGCCCACGCCGAGGGCCGCTACTATGCGGATGCAAAAACCCTGGCCCGGCTGGAGGGAGAAGGCCTGGTGGTCTTCCGCTACGCCCCCTTAAGGGGGGAGGCGGATTACAACCCTAACGGAAGCCTGAACGACATCGCCGGCATCACCAATGAAAGGGGCAACGTCCTGGGGATGATGCCCCACCCCGAGCGGGCGGTGGATGAGGTGTTGGGCGGTACGGATGGGCTCCCCTTGTTCTTAGGTCTTTTAGAGGAGGTAACGGCATGAAACCCAAGGCCATCACCTTTGACTTCTGGGGCACCCTCTTCACCGAGGGAAAGGCGTTTTTGGAAAGGGTCATGCCCGCCCGGTACGAGATCCTTCTGGACGCCCTATCCGAGGCCGGGCATCCGGCGGAGGAACACGAGGTGCGGGAGGCCTACCGGCAGGCGGCCCTCGCCTTTGAGGAGGCGTGGAAGGCCGGGGAGCACATGTCCGTATACGACCGGGTGGCCCGCATCTTCGCCCTCCTTGGGGCCCCCCACGACCCTGGGCTCATCGCCATCACCGCCAGGAAGCTGGAGGAAAGCTCCCTTTTGGTGGACCTCGAGCCCCTTCCGGGAGTAGAGGTCTTGAAGGAGCTGGCCCGCACCTACCCCCTGGCCTTGGTTTCCGACACCGGCCTCACCCCGGGCCGCCTCCTCCGGGAGCACCTGAGGCGGCAGGGTTTGGATGTGTTCCAGGCCTACAGCTTCTCGGATGAAACCGGCTATGTGAAACCGAAGCCCGAGGCCTTCAAGGTGGCCCTCGAGGCCCTGGGGGTGGCCCCGGAGGAGGCCCTGCACGTGGGCGACCTACCCCAGACGGACATCAAGGGGGCTTTTGCCACCGGCTACCCCTGGGCGGTCCAGTACGTGGGCTTGAGGGAGGTGAACGGGGAGGTCAAGCCCACCGCCAAGGTGAAAAGCCACCGGGAACTCCTTCCCCTTCTCCAGTGATGGAGACCCTGGCCCAGGAAATCGGCATCCCGGAAACCGAGTACCGGGAAATGGTGAAGCGGCTTGGGCGGGAGCCCAACCGGGTGGAGCTCTTCCTCTTCAAGGTGATGTGGAGCGAGCACTGCGCCTACAAGAACTCCCGGCCCCTCCTGAAGGGGCTACCCAAGGAGGGGGAGGCCGTGCTCCAGGGCCCCGGGGAGAACGCCGGCGTGGTGCGCATCGGGGAAGGCTTTGCGGTGGCCTTTAAGATCGAAAGCCATAACCACCCCTCCGCAGTGGAACCCCTCCAGGGAGCCGCCACCGGGGTGGGAGGGATCATCCGGGACATCATGAGCATGGGGGCCCGGCCCATCGCCCTTTTGGACTCCTTGCGCTTTGGTCCCCCGGAGGATCCCCGTAGCCGCTACCTCCTCAAAGGGGTGGTTTCCGGCATCGCCCACTATGGCAACGCCATCGGGGTGCCCACGGTGGGCGGGGACCTCTACTTCCACGAGGGCTACCAGGAAAACCCCCTGGTGAACGCCATGTGCCTGGGGCTTCTAAAGGAGGAACACCTTAGGCGGAGCCGGGCCTCCCTGGGCCGGCCCGTCTACTATGCGGGGGCCAAGACGGGAAGGGACGGGATCGGGGGGGCCGCCTTCGCCAGCCGGGAGCTTTCCGAGGACAAGGAGGAGGACCGGCCGGCGGTCCAGGTGGGGGACCCCTTTTTGGGGAAGCTTCTCCTGGAGGCCACCCTCGAGGCCATAGAAAAGGACCTGGTGGAAGGCGTCCAAGACATGGGGGCCGCAGGGCTCACCAGTAGCCTCTCGGAGCTGGCCTTCAAGTCGGGCCTCGGGGTGGAGCTGGACCTGGACCGCGTCCCCACCCGGGAAAGGGATATGGGGCCCATAGAACTCCTTCTCTCCGAAAGCCAGGAGCGCATGGTCCTGGTGCCCAAGGAGGGCAAGGAAAAGGAGCTGGAGGAGGTCTTTAGGCGGTGGGGCCTGGACTGCGTGCCCGTGGCCCGCACCATCCCCGAGAGGGTCTTCCGCGTCCTCTACCGGGGCGAGGTGGTGGCCGAAGTCCCCACCGAGGCCCTGGCCGAGGCCCCCACCTACGTGCGCGTGGGAAGGGAGGACCCCGAGATCCAAAGGCTCCGGGAGAAACCCCTCCCCCCCCTCACCGCCGATCCCCAGGAGGTCCTCCCCCGGCTCCTCGCCTCCCCCAACCTGGCAAGCCGGGAAGCGGTTTATGAGCGGTACGACCACCAGGTGGGAACCCGCACCGCCCTGGTGCCGGGCAAGGGGGATGCGGCGGTGCTCTGGGTGAAGGGAACCCACCTGGGTATCGCCGCCAAGGTGGACCAGAACCCCCGGTATAGCCGCCTCCATCCCCGGCTTGGAGCCATGCACGCCTTGGCCGAGGCCTGCCGCAACGTGAGCGTGGTGGGGGCAAGGCCTTTGGCCTACACCGATGGCCTCAACCTGGGAAGCCCGGAAACCCCAGAAGGGTACTACGAGCTTCAGGAAACCATCGTTGGCCTCCGAGAGGCCAGCGAGGCCCTGGGGGTGCCGGTGGTTTCCGGGAACGTGTCCCTCTACAACGAAAGCGGGGGCCGGCGCATCCCCCCCACGGCCATGGTGGGGGTGGTGGGGGTCTTGGACGTGAGGAGGCGGGCGGAGATGGGCTTCCGCCGCCCGGGAGAGGTCATCGTCCTCCTCGGGGAGGAAGGGGGAGAGTTTGGGGGAAGCGAGGTCTTGTACCTGCTTGCCGGCCTCGAGGCGGGCCACCCGCCCCGGCTGGACCTGGAGCGGGAAAGAGGGGTGCAGGAGGCCATCCGGGAGCTCATCGCCCTGGGCCTCACCCGCACCGCCCACGACCTGGCGGAAGGGGGGCTTTTGCTGGCCCTGGCGGAGATGACCTTCCCCTATGGCCTTGGGGCCACGGTGGAGGTGCGCACCCCAGGTCTAGCCGCCCTCTTCGGCGAGGCCCCAAGCCGCATCCTCTTCACCGTGGCCAAGGAACACCTCAAGGAGGCCACCTTCCGCCTGGAGGAGCTGGGCCTCCCCTACCGGGTGCTGGGGGAAACCGGGGGGCCTACCCTCACGGTCCTCACCCCAGAAGGGGTGCTAGAGTGGAGGGTGCAGGACCTGGTGGAGGCCTGGAAGAAGCCCCTCAGGGAGGTCTTGGATGGATAAGCCACAGGAGGAATGCGGGGTCCTGGGGATCTACAGCCAAGCGCCCCTGGACATGGCCGGGCTTTTGCACCTGGGTCTCCTCGCCCTCCAGCACCGGGGGCAGGAGGCGGCAGGGATGGCCGTATCGGACGGGAAGGAGTTCTTGGTGGAAAAGGATTTGGGCCTGGTGAATCAGGTCTTCACCGAGGAAAGGCTTTCCCGCCTGAGGCTTCCCGGGGCCCGACTGGGCCTGGCCCACACCCGCTACTCCACCACCGGCTCCAACCTGCGCTTCAACGCCCAGCCCCTCACCGCCCGCACCGCCCACGGGGTCTTGGCCATCGCCCACAATGGCAACTTCACCAACGCCAAGCCCCTCCGTGACTGGCTCCTTGGGGAAGGGGCCACCTTCCAAAGCACCTCGGACACCGAGGTGATGCTCCTCCTCCTGGCCCGCCTGGGCTACCTCCCCCTTCCCCAGGCGGCCGCCGAGGCCATGAAGGTCCTGGAAGGGGGGTATGCCATCCTCCTCATGGACCGCAAAACCGTGGTGGCCCTCCGGGATCCCCACGGGGTGCGGCCCCTGGCCATCGGCAAACTCCCCCAGGGCTTTGCCTTTGCCTCCGAGCCCCCAGCCTTGGAGCTCATGGGGGCCCAGTACCTAAGGGACGTGCGCCCGGGGGAGGTGGTCTGGGTGGAGGAAGGGGAACTCCAAAGCCTCCAAGCCCTCCCGCCAAATCCCGCCCCTTGCGCCTTTGAATGGATCTACTTCGCAAGGCCCGACAGCCTGCTGGATGGGGTGGAAGCCTACGAGGCCCGGGTGCGCATGGGCATGGAGCTTTTCCGGGAGGCCCCGGCGGAGGCGGACATGGTGGTACCCGTACCCGATTCCGGCATCGGGGCGGCGGTGGGCTACGCCCGCGCAAGCGGCCTCCCTCTGGAGTACGGCCTCTACAAAAACCCCTACGCGGGCCGCACCTTCATCCAGCCCACCCAGGCGCTACGGGACCTGAAGACCCGCTTGAAGCTTTCCCCCACCTCGGCGGTGCGGGGTAAGCGGGTGGTGCTCATCGACGATTCCATCGTACGGGGCACCACCAGCCGCCACATCGTGGCCATGCTGAAGGAGGCCGGAGCCGTGGAGGTCCACTTCCGGGTCTCCAGCCCCCCCATCCGCTTCCCCTGCTACTACGGGATCGACACCGCCGCCCGCAAGGAGCTCATCGCCGCCGAGAAGAGCGTGGAGGAAATCCGGGCCTACATCGGGGCGGACACCCTGGCCTTCCTTTCTGAGGAGGGGGTGAAGAGGGCCATAGGAGGCCCCGTATGCCTGGCCTGCTTCAACGGCCGCTACCCCGCCGGGGTGCCTGCGGAAGGGGAAAAACTGGCCCTGGAAATCCCCTAGGGCTCCCCCCGGTGGGAGGCATTAAACCACCCCACCCTGGCTTGCGCCAGGGTGGGGGCCCCGGAAAGGGCCTCCGGTAGGCGTCATCTCGTTGGGGCTTAGCGAAGGAAACAAAGCGAAGGAAACAAGAGGAAAGGGTATTAGCCCTTCCTGGCCACTCCCCGGCCCAGGACAAACCCCCCTCCAAGGCCCAGAAGAAACCCCAGCAGCAGGAAGACAAAGGCGAAGGCGCCCGTGGAAGCCAGGTGCCAGCCGAAGAACCAGTAGCTGCACACCGCATACCGCTCCACCTGGACCCGGACCAGCTCCGGTAGGTCGCGGCTCGAGGTGAAGTTGATGAGAATAATGGCCACAAGCAGGATAACCAGGGTCAGGACAAGCCCCCACTTCAAAATCGGGAGAACGCTTCCTCTCATAGCCCCAGCTTACCAAGGGAGGCGCCCTCCTTGGGGTCCATCCACCCCTTAAGGCCATGGTCCGGAACCTAGCCCCACCCTGGCCCAGGCCCTATAATCGGCCTATGGTCAGGACCAGCTTAAGGGACGAGGCCCTCTTTCGGCTCATCGCCCTGGAGGAGAAGCGGCAGCGGGAAGGCCTGGAGCTCATCGCCAGCGAGAACTTCGTCTCCGCCCAGGTGCGGGAGGCGGTGGGCAGCGTTCTCACCAACAAGTATGCGGAAGGTTACCCCGGGGCCCGGTACTACGGGGGGTGCGAGATCATCGACCAGGTGGAAAGCCTGGCCATAGAGCGGGCCAAGGAACTCTTCGGCGCCGCCTGGGCCAATGTCCAGCCCCACTCTGGCTCCCAGGCCAACATGGCGGTGTACATGGCCCTCATGGAGCCGGGGGATACCCTCATGGGCATGGACCTGGCCGCTGGGGGGCACCTCACCCACGGCTCCAAGGTGAACTTCTCGGGAAAGCTCTATAGGGTGGTCTCCTACGGGGTCCGGCCCGACACCGAGCTCATCGACCTCGAGGAGGTGCGCCGTTTGGCCCTAGAGCACCGCCCCAAGGTGATCGTGGCGGGCGCCAGCGCCTACCCCCGCTTCTGGGACTTTAAGGCCTTCCGGGAGATCGCCGAGGAGGTGGGGGCCTACCTGGTGGTGGACATGGCCCACTTCGCCGGCCTGGTGGCGGCGGGGCTCCACCCGAATCCCCTTCCTCACGCCCACGTGGTCACCAGCACCACCCACAAGACCCTAAGGGGTCCTAGGGGCGGGCTTATTCTTTCCAATGACCTCGAGCTGGGCAAGAGGATAGACAAGCTCATCTTCCCCGGCATCCAAGGGGGGCCTCTGGAACACGTGATCGCTGGCAAGGCGGTGGCCTTCTTTGAGGCCCTGCAACCCGAGTTCCAGGAGTATAGCCGCCTGGTGGTGGAAAACGCCAAGCACCTGGCGGAAGAGCTTGCCCAAAGGGGCTACCGCATCGTCACCGGAGGCACCGACAACCACCTTTTCCTGGTGGACCTCCGCCCCAAGGGCCTAACGGGCAAGGAAGCGGAGGAGAAGCTGGATGCCGTGGGCATCACCGTCAACAAAAACGCCATCCCCTTTGACCCCAAGCCTCCCCGGGTCACCTCCGGCATCCGCATCGGCACCCCCGCCATCACCACCCGGGGCTTCACCCCCGAGGAGATGCCCCTGGTGGCGGAACTGATCGACCGGGCCCTCATGGAAGGCCCTTCGGAAACCCTAAGGGAAGAGGTGCGGCGGCTCGCCCTGGCCCATCCCATGCCCTAAACTGGGAAGGATGCTGAAACGCCTCGAGGTGCGCAACCTCGCCGTGATCCGCGAGGCTACCCTGGAGCTGGGCCCTGGGCTGAATGTCCTCACCGGGGAAACCGGGGCGGGGAAAAGCCTATTGGTGGACGCCTTGGCCCTCCTCCTTGGGGCCAGGTCCGAGGGGCTTTTGGGGCCTTTTGGCGATAGCCTCCTGGTGACCGCTTTCTTCCAGGGTGAGGGCGAGGAGCGCATCCTTTCCCGCCGCATGGGAGGCCGCTCCACCCCGCGGATCGATGGGGAGGTGGTAAGCCTCAAAGAGCTGCAAGAGGAAGGGGAACGATGGCTCTCCCTTCACGCCCAGCACACCGCCATCGCCCTCCTCTCCCCCAAAAGGCAGCGGGAGCTTCTGGATGCCCTTTTGCCCAAAGACCTCCTGGAGGCCTACGGGGAGGCTTACAGGAAATACCAGGCCCTCCTCATGGAAAAACGAGCCCTGGAGGAGGCCTTAAGGGCCAAGGCGGAGCGGGAAGACCTCCTGCGCTTCCAGCTCAAGGAGATCCAGGAGGCGAACCCCAGGCCCGGCGAGGACCAGGAGCTGGAGGCCGAGGCGCAAAGGCTTCGCCATCTGGAAGCCCTAAGGGAGCGCTCCGGAAAAGCCTACGCCCTCCTGGCGGAGGGGGGCGCCCTGGATCTTCTTCAGGCGACCCTGCGGGAGCTGAGGGCGGGAAGCCGCTTTGACCCAGCCCTGGAGGCCCTAGCCCGGGACCTGGAGGTGGCGCTGGAAGGAGGCCGGGCCGTGGCCAGGGAGCTGGAGGACTACCTGGAAAGCCTGGAGGGAGACCCCAGCCGTCTGGCCCGGCTGGAGGAACGCTTGAGCCTTTTGGAAAGGCTCAAGCGCAAGTACGGGCCCACCTTGGAGGAGGTCCTGCGCTACGGGGAAAGGGCCCAGGAGGAGCTGAAGGCCCTGGAGGGAGGGGAAGAGCGGCTTTTGCAGCTGGAAAGGGCTTTGGCGCTGGCCTCGGAGGCCCTCTTCAAGGCGGGAGAGCGCCTTTCCCAAGCCCGCCTCGAGGCGGCAAGGCGGCTGGAAAAGGAGATGGCGGCGGAGCTTCCCACCCTGGGCTTTCCCAAAGCCCGCTTCCAGGTGGAGCTAAAGCCCCTCCCCGAACCCGGACCCCAGGGCCTGGAAGAGGTCCTCTTTCGCTTCTCCGCCAACCCCCACCTCCCCCCCGCTCCCCTTTCCGCAGCCAGCGGCGGGGAGCTTTCCCGCATCGCCCTGGCCCTCGCCCTCCTCACCGGGGCCGAGGCCCCCACGGTGGTCTTTGACGAGGTGGACGCCGGCATAGGGGGGGAAACCGCCTGGAAGGTGGCGGAAAGGCTCGCTCGCCTGGGCCAGGTCCGGCAGGTCCTGGTGGTCACCCACCTGCCCCAGATCGCCGCCCGTGCGGCAAGGCACCTGAGGGTGGCAAAGGTGGGAGAGGAGGTGCGGGTGGAGGTGCTGGAAGGGGAAAAGCGGATACGGGAACTCGCCCGCCTCCTCTCCGGCCAGTACACCGAGGCCGCCTTGGCCCACGCCCGCCTCCTTCTGGAAGGAAGCGGCCTGCCTAGCCAAGGTTGGGTGGAGGCGCAGGAATGAATCCCCTAGAGGCCCCCTACCCCGTCTATCTTGTCCGGCAGAAACCGGGCTCCCAGGAACAATAACCCCCTGGCCGAAGGCCTTCCCCTCCCCCAAGGGGACATCCTGGAGGTGGGGGCAAAGACCTACCAGGTGGTGCGCCTGCCCGCTTGCGAGGGCACCTACCTGCTTCTCCTCGAGGTCAGCCACCTGGCCGTGCGGGTCAAGGCTTACCAAAGCCTCCTCCAGGTGCTGAAGGGGCTCATGCAACACGAGGAGCCGGAAGGCCTTCTTAAGGACCTGATCCGCGAAGCGGTGGAAGGGGATGACCTGGGAGCCCTCCTGAAGGAGGCCGATGGGCGCATGTACCAGGCCAAGAGGGCTAAAACAGGGCTTTGACCCCGTCGGCCACGTACTGCACCGCCAAAGCGGCCAGGAGAATCCCCAGGACCCGGGTCACCACGTTCACCCCCGTGCGCCCCAGGGCCCGGCGCACCTGGGCGGCAAGCCGAAGGAAAAAGTAGGCCAGGGCCAGGACCAGAAATACCGTGAGGAGGACCACAACGTAACCCAGGGGCTCCTTCCGGGCCTCTGCGGCCAGGATGAGGACGCTGGCCAAGGCTCCGGGACCAGCGATCAAAGGGATGGCCAGGGGAAAGACGGAGATATCCGCCCGGAGGCGGGCCTCGTCTTTCTCCTCCTCCGTTTCCCGCTCATGGTGGGCAAACACCATCTCGGTGGCGATGCGGAAAAGGAGGATGCCCCCGGCGATGCGCAGGGCCTCGAGGCTGATCCCCAGGTAGCCAAGAAGCCCCCTTCCAAAGAGAAAGAAGGAGACCAAAAGCCCCCCCGCCACCAACACCGCCTTCCTGGCGATCTGGGCCTGCTTCCTCGGGGGGCGGTCCCCGGCTAGGGCCAGGAAAACCGGCACCAGCCCCACCGGGTCCACCACCACGAAGAGGGTGAGGAAGGATTTGAGGAAAAGCTCCAGCACGAAAGCCTAAAGACGCATCTTTCCCGCCACGAGAAGCTCCCCGAACTCCTGCTCCAGGGCCTTGGCCCCCTCCTCGGTCCGGGCCACCACCAGGATGGTATCCTCCCCCGCCAGGGTGCCCACGATCTCGTCCCGCTTAAGGCGGTCCAGCAAAAGGGCAATGCCCGAGGCGTGGCCCTCTGCGGTCTTCACCACCAGGATATTCCCTCCCCGGTCCACGTCCCTGACGAAAAGGCCAAACTGCCGTTTCAGCTCCTCATACACGTCCTCGGGGAGCTCCACGGAGGGAAGGGCGTACTTGTGCCGCCCCTTGCCCAGGGAAACCCGGGCCAGCCTCAGCTCGGCGATGTCCCGGCTCACCGTGGCCTGGGTCACCTCAAAACCCAGCTGCCTCAGGCGTTCCACCAGCTCCTTCTGCGTGCCGATCTCCTCCCGGCTCACGATCTCCTGTATGGCGCGGTGCCGCTCCGCCTTGTTCCCCATAACCACCCCTTCAATCTTTCCAAAACTCTTTGAGCACATCCAGTATACGGTCCGCCACCTGCCGCTTTTTCATACGGGGAAGCTCCAGCACCCGGCCATCCCGGAGGATGAGCACCACCTCGTTCTCCACGCTGCCAAAACCCACGCCTTCCCGGTTAACCCAGTTGAGGACGATGAGGTCCAGGTTCTTGCGGTGGAGCTTTTCCCTGGCCCGCTCCAGGCCTTCCCCGGTCTCCATGGCAAAGCCCACCAGGACCCTTTCCCCCTTGTTCTCCCCAAGCTCTTTAAGGATGTCGGGGTTGGGAAGGAGGCGGAGGGTCTTCTCCGCCGCCACCTTAGGCTCCTTCTCCCTGCTCACCTCCGCCGGGCGGTAGTCGGCCACCGCCGCCGCCATCACCACCCCTTGGGCCCAAGGGTAGCGTTCTAGGATGGCCTGGCGCATCTCCAAGGCGCTTTCCACCTCCACCCTCTCCACGCCCCAGGGAGCGGGCAAGGCGGTGGGCCCGGAGACCAGGACCACCTCCGCCCCCCGGTCCCGGGCGGCTTCGGCCACGGCATAGCCCATGCGGCCCGAGGAGGGGTTGGAAAGAAAGCGCACCGGGTCCAGGTACTCCCGGGTGGGGCCGGCAGACACCAGAAGCCTCAGGCCCTTAAGGTCCTTGGGGGTAAGGAAGGCCTGAAGCCTCTCCAAAAGCTCTTCAGGCTCCAGCATCCTTCCCCACCCCTCCCCCTCCCCCACCGCCGCCAAGGGGCCGTAGGCGGGACCAAAAAGGGCATGGCCTAGGGCCTCGAGGCTCCTCGCATGCTCCTGGGTCTTGGGGGCAAGCCACATGGCCTCGTTCATGGCCGGGGCCCAGGCCACCCTCTTGGCCCCCGCCAAGAGGGTGGCGGAAAGGAGGTCATCCGCCAGGCCCAAGGCGGCCTTGGCCATGGCGTCTGCGGTGGCCGGAGCCACCAGGACCACATCGGCCCAGCGGGCCAGCTCTATATGTAAGGCCCGGCCATCGGGCCTGAACCAGGCCTCCTCCGTGGCCACCTCCCCCCCGGCGGCCACCGCCAGGGAAAGGGGGGTGACGAACTCCAGGGCCCTGGGGGTAGCCAGGACCCGCACCTCGTGTCCCTGGGCCCTGAGGAGGCGGAGGAGGTGGGGGGCCTTGATGGCCGCCACCCCCCCCGTCACCGCCACCAGGACCCGGGCCACCTACGCCTCCTCTTCCACCGGGTAAAGCTTCTCCATCTCCCTCTGCAGGCGGTCCTCGGGCACCAGGTTCTCCCCGAAGACCAGCCTCCCCGTCAAAAGCTCCTTCATGGCCCAGGTGACGGGGTTGGGGTCGTCAAAAAGGCCCTCGAGGGTCCGCATCTTGGGCCTCTCCTCCGGCTCCAACACGGTGTTCTTAAAGCGGTGGCGCAGAAGTTGCTCCGCCCGTTTGGCCACCACCACGGTGAGCCGGTACTTGGAATCCACCATGCCAAAAAGCGTGTCAATCCCGGGTTCCGCCATAACTCCTCCGCAGAATCTCGTCCAGCTCGGCTTCCAGGTCCTTATCCCGCTTGAGGGCCCTCTCCAAGGCGGCGCCCATCCTGGGGGTGCGCCGCCTCTCGGCGGTGAGGATGGCCAGGAAATCGGCCACCGCCTCCTCCAGCACCTCGTTCACCACCACGTAATCGAAGAGATGGGCGTTCTGGATCTCCCACTCCGCCTGCTTCAGCCGCTTCTCGATCTTATCGGGGCTATCCTTGCCCCGGTAGACCAGGCGCCGCTTCAGCTCGGAAAGGGAGGGGGGCAGGAGGAAGATGAGGACCGCTTCGGGCATCTTCTTGCGCACCTGCAGGGCCCCCTGCACCTCAATCTCCAAGAGGACATCCTCCCCCCGGGCCAGGGCCCGCTCCACCGGGGCCCTTGGGGTGCCGTAAAGGTGCCCCACGTACTCGGCATGCTCCAAAAACCCATCCTCCCGGAGCAAGGCCTCAAAGCTGGCCCTATCCACGAAGTAGTAGTCCACCCCATCCCGTTCCCCCGGGCGGGGGGGGCGGGTGGTCATGGAGATGGAGTAGAAGAGGCGGGTGCGTTCCAGCACCTTGGCCCGCACCGTACCCTTGCCCACCCCGCTGGCCCCGGTCATGACGAAAAGGCGGCCCCCCATACCCTTCACCCCGGGAGGATACCAAAGCCACCCCGAAGAGGCAAGGATTTTTGTGATCCATCCCACACTGCCTCCGTAGTACACTTGGGCCCGTGGCCTGGTACGAGGGCGCTTTTTTCTATCAGATCTTTCCTGACCGTTACTTCCGGGCCGGCCCCCCCGGCAAACCCGCCCCCACGGGGCCCTTTGAGCCCTGGGAGGCTTTCCCCACCCTACGGGGGTTCAAGGGAGGCACCCTCTGGGGTATCGCCGAGAAAATCCCTTACTTGAAGGACCTGGGGGTGGAGGCCCTTTACCTGAACCCCATCTTCGCTTCCACCGCCAGCCACCGTTACCACACCGTGGACTATTACCAGGTGGACCCCGTCCTGGGAGGCAACGCCGCCTTAAGGCACCTCCTGGAGGTGGCCCACGCCCACGGCCTACGGGTTATCCTGGACGGGGTTTTCAACCACACGGGGAGGGGGTTTTTCGCCTTCCAGCACCTTTTGGAAAACGGGGAGGCGAGCCCTTATCGGGACTGGTATTATGTAAAGGGCTTTCCCCTTAACGCCTATAGCCCTCACCCCAACTACGAGGCCTGGTGGGGTAACCCCGAGCTTCCCAAGCTCCGGGTGGAAACCCCAGCGGTGCGGGAGTATCTCCTGGAGGTGGCGGAGTACTGGATCCGCTTCGGGGCCGACGGCTGGCGCCTGGATGTGCCCAACGAGATCCAAGACCCCGAGTTCTGGCGGGCCTTCCGCCGCCGGGTGAAAGGGGCCAACCCCGAGGCCTACATCGTGGGCGAGATCTGGGAGGAGGCCGACTTTTGGCTCCAAGGGGACATGTTTGACGCCACCATGAACTATCCCCTGAGCCGGGCCCTCCTGGGCTTCGTGGGAGGGGAGGTCCTGGACCAGGAGCTTGCCGCCCGCTCGGGCCTGGGGCGGATCGAGCCCTTGCAGGCCCTGGCCTTCAGCCACCGCCTGGAGAACCTCTTCAGCCGCTACCGCCCGGAGGTGGTGCGGGCCCAGATGAACCTCCTCACCTCCCACGACACCCCCCGCCTCCTCACCCTTCTCAGGGGAAGCGTGGAGCGGGCCAGGCTGGCCTTGGCCCTCCTTTTCCTCCTACCCGGAAACCCCACGGTCTACTACGGGGAGGAGGTGGGCATGGAAGGAGGCCACGACCCCGAGAACCGGGGGGGTATGCTTTGGGAAACGGGCCGCTGGAAGGAGGAGATCCGCCAAACCGTGCGGCGCCTGGCCCGCCTGCGCCAGGAGCACCCCGAGCTCCGCACCGCTCCCTATGGGCGGGTCTACGCGGTGGATGGGCACCTGGCCTTCACCCGGGGCCCCTACCTGGTGGTGGTGAACGCCACCCCCGAGCCCTTTCGCCAGGACTTTCCCCTCCATGGGGCCCTGCCTCGAGGCGCCCAGGCCGTGGACTTACTCTCGGGTAGCCTCTGCACCCCCACGGGCGGAAGGCTTTGCGGGCCCGAGCTACCCCCCTTCTCCCTGGCCGTCTGGGTGGAGGTCTAGGGCCAGACTCCCTCAAAGCAGAGAAGCCAGGCCTTAAGCCCCTCCTGCCCAGCAAACCCCCCAAGCCGCCCATCGGCGTGGATCACCCGGTGGGCGGGCACCAGGAGGAAAAAGGGCGAAGCCCGCATCCCCGCCCCTACCGCCCTGGGGGACAGGCCAAGCTCCCGGGCCAGGTTACCGTAGCTTTCCGTGCGCCCATACGGGATCCGGCGCACCCGTTGGTAAAGGGCTACCCGCATGGGGGAAAGGCCTTCATAATCCAGGGGGATATCCAGAAAGTCCGGCCTTTCCCCAGCAAAATAGGCCAAAACCCTCTCCCGTACCGCCTCCGCCAAAGGCCCTTTTGCCTCGGGCCCCCGGGGGAAAAGGGCCGGCTCCAGAGCCCGCACCCCCTGAGGGCCCACCTGGAGCCACAGGCCACCCACGGGGGTAGGAATCCACATGGCGCCCTAGCGGGAAGCCCAGGGGAGCCCCGCAAGCCCACCCAGCAGGAGGTCCGAAAGGAAGGTGCCGGAGAAGTAGTGCCCCAGGATCTCCCGGTAGCCATACCCCGCCTCCGCCATGCCCTTGGCCCCCCACTGGGAAAGCCCCACCCCGTGCCCTGCCCCCCGGCCCTCCGCCTGCCAACCCTTGAACTCCACCAACGCCGAGGGCAGGCCCAGGTTCCGCACCAGCCGCTGGGCCTCAGGACCCCCCACCTCTACCCCGAGAAGCCTAAGCCGCCACACCCGGCCCGAGGGGCTCCTTTCCAGGACCAAGGGCGGCTCCTCCGACCTGGGGAGGTACCCCATGGCCCGCAGTACCCCATCCGCCTTCTTCGGGCTCACGGTAAGCTGCCACTGGCTCCTCGGACCCCGGGCGTAAGGGTCAGGCCGCGGCCGCAGATAGGGAAGGGCTCTTTGAAAGACCTCCTCGCTCCCTGCGGTCATGCCCCCGGAATCCGCATGGTAAAGGGCAGAGATGGCCTGCCCCCCATAGCTCAACACCTTGCCCCAGGTAGCCCGTACCGCCTCCGTATGCTTGGCCTTCTCCGCTGGGATCCCCAGGTAGACCTGGCAGTTCTCGCTGGCGCAGAGGTCATACGGGGCCCGGGGATTCAAGCGGTTTACGGCGAAGGTCCGGGCCACCACCGCCTGGGCCTTGAGGGCCTCCAGGGGAAAGCTTTCGGGCATCTCGGCGGGCAGGACCCCCAAAAGGTAATCCTCCAAAGGGACCAGGTTCACCACCAAAAGCCTTCCCCCTTGGGCCAAAAGGCGCACCCCACCCCGGTAGGACCGCCCCTCCAGACGGAAATAGGGTCCAGGAAACTCCCAAAGGGGCTGGACCCTTCCCTCTACCCAGACCCCCTGGGGCATGCTCCGGACCCGCACCACCCCCTGGACTTCGGGTAGAAAGAGGGAAACCTCCCTTCCCTCCGCTATTTCCTGGAGCAAAACCCTGAGGGTAGGCCCCGCCGAGGCCTCCCCTTTAACCTCCTGGGCGTGGGCAAGGAAAAGGGCCAGCAAGACCCATACCAGGATGCCCTTTAACCCCTGCATACCTTGCCCCTATCCTACACCAGGAACTTAGCCCAAGACCAAGGTGGCCTTGCCCTGAAGGGGAGCTTCTTGGAGCCGGGAAAGGGCCTCGAGGTGGCGCAGGGCGTACATGGCAAAGGGATAGACCCGCTCCTGGGGCAGACCCCGGGGAAGAAGGTGCCGCTTTAGGCGTTCCAAGTGTTGGAGGAGGACGGCATCCCGGGCCATGCGGGTGCGAAGGAGCTTCTTCAAAAGCCTCTCCCCTTCCCCCTTTAGGCGCGCCCTGTACCGGCGGAAGGGCCTCTCCAAGGTGGGCTCCAAGGCCCTGGCCCTTTCGCCCAAGGCCTCCACCCCCTCCAAAAGGCGCAAAAGCTCCGCCTCCAACTCCCTAAACCCCTCCAGCACCCCCCTCACCGCATCCAAAAAGGCCTCCTCTCCCCTTTCCACAAAGGCCCAGGGGTCCAGCTGGTACTTCCCTAGGATGCGCCCAAGGGGAGGCTCCAACACCAGGGCCCTTAGGCGGAGGAAGAGGGCGGGCATGGGTACGCCATAGAGGGCGTAGACCTGGGAAAGCTCCGCCACATAGCGAAACTCGTTGGGCCCCACCACGAAGCCCGCGGTGGGCAACACCAGGTCCTGGAACACCGGCCTGAGCCCTGCGGCCGGGGTAAGGCGGCTGGGATCCGCCCAAAGAAGTTCCAAAAGCTCCTTCTTACTGTAGCGGCGTACCCCGTCGGTAAAGGTGCCGGCCTCGTAAAAGAGAAGCCTGCGCCCGTCGGTTTCTAGAAACAGGTTGGTGGCCCCTGGCTTACGCCTTAAAGGCGGCTTCCCCCCTAGGGTGCGGATCCGCCCTGCCTCGAGGTTGATGGCCTGGGCGCTGGCCCTAGGATCCTCCAGCTCCCTTTCCAGGGCTTCCCGGAACAAGGGGGCCAGCTCCTCGGCCATGGGATCAAAGGGGATGAGCCCCCGCCCTCCCAGGAAGGCCGAGAGGGTGCGGGCGAAAAACTCGGACAGGGTTTCCCCCTCCAGGGCGTAGGCTACCCGGGCATCCCGGGACCAGGGGCCCAGAAACTCCGTTATCGCCGGCCGGTAAGGGGCGAGGGGGATCCTCCCCGCAGGAAGGGGCGGCAGGGGTAGGGAGAGGGTACGCACCTCCTCCTCCAGAAGAAGGTGAAGGTGGCGCACCTCCTCCACATCGTGGTCCTGGGAGGCTACCCAGAAAAGGGCAGCCGCCCCCACCTTCTCCGCCAGCCCCAAGGCGGTATGGGCCTTATAGAAGGTGAGGGCCGGCCCCCCAAGGAGCCCCGCTTGCTGGCCCGTGACCACGGCCCCCCTCCCCAGACCCTCGAGGGCCGCAAATACCTCCGGCGGCGCCTGGAGGCGCTTTAGGTAGGCTTCCAGGGCTGGGAGAAGATGGGGATGGCCCCTCCGGCCCAAACGCTCCCTAAGCGCCTCCTCCCCCTGGGGCAAACCCAGGAGGTGGGCCAAGGCCTGGATCTCCATGCCTCCAAGCCTATAGGGGTTCGGCAAGGCGGGCAAGGGCTTCGGGTTCCCGGACCTCCACCCGGCGGTAGCCCAGGTCCACCAGGCCCGAAAGGGCCCACTCCCCCAGGAGCTTGGTCACGGTCTCCCGGGTGGCTCCCACCATGCGGGCCAGGTCCTGGTGGGAAAAGGCCACCTCCCCCGCCCGGCTCAGTTTGAGGAGAAGCCGGGCCAGGCGCTGGCTCACGGAGAGGTGGTGCAGCTCCCAAAGCCGTTCCTCCGCCTCCTTCAGCCGGGCGTACAGGGCCTCCAGGAGGAAACGCTCCACCTCGGGAAAGCACGCCCGCAAGGAGGTCAGGGCTTCCTGAGGGGCAAAGAGGAACTCGGCGTAGGTTAAGGCGGTGGCCCCCGAGGTGCGCCTCCTCCCCCCCACCAAGGCCTCCTCCCCAAAAAGCCCCCGGGGGCCCACCACCCCCAAGGTGGCGGGCTCCCCTTCCGCCGAGCGGGGCCCTTCCAGCCAGATAAGCCCTTCCCGCACCAGGTACACCCCGTCCGCCCGGTCCCCTAAGGCGTAGAGGGGGGTGCCCCGCAAGGCCCTTTTGGGCTGGAAGATCCTGGCCGCCTCCCGCCGAGCCTCCAGGGAAAGCTCCTGGAACATGCCCCAAGTCTACAAAAAGAGGGGGGCCTTAGAGGCGGGCAAAAGCCCCCGGGCCTCGGCCTCGGCAAAAAGCCTTTCCACCGCCTTTTCCCCTTCCTCGCCCACCTCGCGGCTGAACTCGTTGACGTACGTGCGCACATGGGCCCAGATGACCTCCTCGGAAAGCTCCTGGGCGTGGGCCTTCAGGTAGGGGAGGGTTTCCTCAGGGTGGGCCCAGGCGTATTCCAGGCTCCGCCGCACCGCTTCGTCCAGGGAGCGTATGAGGTCCTCCCCCAGGTCCCGCCGGGCCAGGATGGCCCCCAGGGGAAGGGGCAGGCCCGTCTCCCCCTCCCACCATTCCCCCAGGTCCACCAGCTTCGCCAGCCCGTACTGGGGATAGGTGAAGCGGCTTTCGTGGATGATGAGCCCCGCTTCCACCTCCCCTTGGGCCACCAGGGGGAGAATCCGGTGGTAGCGCACCTCCACCGGCTCAAACCCCTCGGCGTAAAGGCTTAGGAGCAAGAAGGCCGTGGTGTTCTGCCCAGGGATGGCCACCCTGGCCCCCCTTAGGCCCTTTAGGGGTTTTCGTGCCACCACCAAGGGGCCCACCCCTCTTCCCAAGGCCCCCCCGCTCCTTAGGGCCACATACCGCTCCCGCACCCTCCCATAGGCGGCGTAGGAGAGCTTGGTCAGGGGAAGCCTTCCCTCCAAGGCCCAGCGGTTCAGGGTTTCCACATCCTCCAACACCGCCTCCACCCTTAGGGGGCTTGCCACCAGGCCGTGGGTGAGGGCGTAGAAGATGAAGGTGTCGTTGGGGCAAGGGGAGTAGCCCAGCTCAAGAGCCTGCGCTTCCATAACGCCTACTGTACCCCCTTGAGGGCCCGCTTGAAGAGCTCAGGGGCAAAAGCCTTAAGGGCCCTAAGGAACCCCGTGGTCCCCCGGGCCCTCCCCGGGATCACATGGACCGGCACCCCTAGGCGTTCCGCCTCGAGGCGCACGGGCTCGGAGAAGTCGTGCCCCACGTAGCTGGACACGATCATAAGGCCATGGGCCTTTTCCAGGCGGTTTTGGATGCGCCTTAAGGCCTCCTTTCCTACCCCGGCGGTGTCGGCGTCAAACCAGTCCACCTTAAGGCCCCGGGCCTCGAGGAGGGGAACCAGCCGGCTTCTAAGCTGCGTATGCCCGCCCACCACCAAAAGGTGCTCCCCGTGGAACTGGGGAAGGCCCTCCTGGAGGAGCTCCTCCTTGGTTTCCGGCAGGGCCTCGGGGCTTTCCCCCAAGGCCTCAAGGCCCCGGGCCACCGCCCTAAGCTCCTCCAAATAGAGGGATAGGCTTTCGTCGTGGGGCCTCAGGAATAGGAGGTTCCTCAGGACCTCCCGGGAAAGCTCCAGGTCCTTTTCCCGGTATAGGGCCACCTCCAGGGCCTTTTGCCAGTACTCCGCCGCCTTTCGCCAGTTGCCCTGGGCCTCGTGGTGTTCCGCCAGGTCAAAGAGCACCTCCAGGGCCTGGGGGTGGGCCCTAAGCTCTTCCAAGAGCAGGGCCTCCACCTCCCCCGCCCGCCCTTCCCCATACAAGGCCGCCAGGTACTGCCCCCGCACCTCGCTGGCCTCGGGGCTTTCCCGAAAAGCGCGGGAAAGGCGGTAACCCAGGGCCAAGAGCTCCAGGGGAGGCCTGGGGGTGCGGCCCAAAGCCTGGTAGAGGAGGTTAAAGGCCGCCCAGGGACCCTCCAGCCTCTCCAAAAGGGCCAGTAACCCCATGAGGTCCGCCTCGGCCACCTCGCTTAGCCCCGCATCCCGGGCCCGGGAAAGGAGCTCCCGGGCCAGGACCTCCTCGCCCCCCTTGAGGGCCTCCTGGGCCAGCTGGAAGAGGTAGGGGGCGGGGTAGGCCCTTAAGGCATGGGCCCGCTTGTGGTCCCCCAGGACCTCCTTAAGGGGCCGCCTAAGGGCCCGCTTCACCTGGGCCAGGTGGTGGTAAGCCAGGCCCGCCACCTCCCCTTCCCCCCGCTCCGCCGCCCGCTCCAAAAGGCGCAGGGCCTCCAGGTACCGTCCCTCCCGCTCGCGGAGCATGCCCAGAAGGAGGAGGGCCTGGGAGATCTCCGCCCGGGCCAAGGCCTCCGTGAGGTAGGGCTCCACGGACTTGAGGTCGTCTTGGGGCCGCACCTCCAGGGGCGAACGCACCCTTAGGGCCACCAGGGCAAGGCCCAAAAAGCCCTGGGCCTCGTCCAGGTCGGCAAGCCTCCGGGCGTACCGCTCCGCCCGGGCAAAAAGCCCCTGGATCAGGGCCGCCCTAAGGCCAAGCTGGAGCATCTCCCGGGTCAGGAGGCCTGGGGAAAGGTCCTCCACGAACTCCGCCCGGCGGCTCACCTCCGCCCACTCCCCCTCCCGGGCAAAGCGGCGCATGCGCTCGGTGATCCGCTCCAACGCCTCCCGCACATACCCTTCCGCCTCGGGCAGGCCCGATTCCACAAACTGCCTCAGGGCATCCGCATACCGGCCCAGGCTCAGGTAGACCCGGCCCAGGTAGATCCGGTACCGGCCGCCCCTTCCCGCCAGGGCCTCGAGGCGGGGCCTGGCCCTCTCGTACTCCCCGAGCTCCACCAGGACCATGGCCCTAAGGTCCTCAGCCTCCTCGGAAAGGGCCCGCCTTAAGGCCTCCTCCGCCTCCGCATACCGGGAAAGGGCAAAAAGGGCCCGCCCCCTCAAGAAGGCGGCCTCCCCCTCCACCCCCTCCGCCAAGCGGGCAAGGACCTCCGCATACCGCCCCGCCTCCAAAAGCGCCCGCACCTCGGCCAGATCCCCCACCTGGGCCAAAACGGGAACCCGCAAAGGGGCCTCCTCTTCCAAAGGCTCCGCCTCCAAGGGCCAGGCCTCCTCCTCCGCCACCAAGGCCTCGGGCCTCCTCGCCAGCACCAGGAAGTACTCCCCTTCCCCCACCCGCTCCACCCCATAAAACCCCAGGTGCCTTAGCCCCTCCTCCACCCCTTCTGGGCTCTTGCCGAGAAAGGGCCCGTGGCCGTAGACGAGAAGCCCCCCGGGCTTGAGAAGCCGGGCGAAGAGGGGCAGGCGGGCAAAGAAATGAAAACGTTTCCAGAAGGCGGGGGCCTCGAGGCGGCTTTCCAGCTCCTGGTCCACAAAGCCCTCGGGGAAGACGGAAAGGAGAAGCACCGTGTCAAAGGGGGGAAGCTCCGCCTCCTCCGCCCAGCCTAGATGCCAGGCCACCTCCGGCACCCGCCCTTTCCCCACCTCCACCGCCTCCACCACCCCGTCCAGGGCATGGAAGGCAAGCTCGGGGCGCTTCCTTTGCAAATACCCCACCAAGGCCCCGGTGAAGGCCCCCACCTCCAGCACCCTTCCTTCTAGCCTCGAGGGCACCTCCTTGGCGTAGAACTCCAAAAAGGGAAGGTGCATGCCGTAGACCAGGGCCTCCCCCTTGGGCACCTTGAGGACCTCCCGGTAAAAACTTCGCACCGCCTCCTTCCCCCCTCCGGAAAGGTAGGCCCGCCAGGCCTTGAGGAGGGGCTCCCGCTTGGTGGGGCTTCCCACCCTTTTGGCCAGCTCGGCCTCAAAGCGCCCCGGGGAAACCGGCCCCAAGACGCCGAACCGCTCCTTCAGGTAAAGCCTTAGCTCATCGGGCATTTGCCGGAAGTTTACCAAAGGGAAGGGGGGTTGGTCCAGCCAAACCCCCCGCCCAGGCATAACCCCAGGCGGGGGAAGGTTTAGCCTAGCCTAAGCAGGCACGCGGGCGGTAAAGAGATCGGCGTAGCGCCTTTTGGCCCGCATGGGGGCCCGGTGCCACACGTAGGAGGCCAGAAGGGGAAAGGCCAAGGTGGCCTCGGCGAAGACCATCTGGGAAAGGGCCGCGTCCACCTTGCCCCAGCTTTGCGCCTCGGAAAGGGTGGAGCCGGAAAGCCCCCCGTCCCGCTCGTCGGCCACGGTGATCTGGATGGCGTACTTGTGCATCTCCACCTGGTGGCCCAAGACCTCCGCGGCCACCACGATGTCCTGGGCGAAGTTCTTGGGCACCCCGCCCCCCAGCATCACCAGGCCCGTGGTGCCGGCTTTCAGCTTGATCTCCGTAAGCTCGCGGAAGTCGGCCACGGAGTCAATGGTCACGTGGGCCCTGGGGTTGTTCACCTGGTGGTAGACCAGGCCGAAGCCGGCGGAGGAGTCGGAGAAGGCGGGCACGAAGATGGGCACCCCCTCCTCGTAAGCCGCCCGCACAATGCTCCCTTCCCCCAAGCCCCTTTCCGCCAGGTAGCGGCCCATGTGCCAGATGAACTCCCGGCTGGAGTAGGGCCTGGGCTCCAGGGAATCGGCGATCTCGGCGATGGTGTAGTCGGTGTGGCGGAGCTCCTCCTCGTCAATGTAGGTGTCGTAGATGCGGTCGATCCAAAGGCGCCTTAGGGTTTCGTCGTCGGCCTTGGGGTCCCCATGGTAGTGGCGGTGGCCTAAGGCCTCAAAGAAGTCCTGGTCCACGATGTTGGCCCCGGTGGCCACGATGGCGTCCACCAGGCCCTTCCTTATGAGGTCGTGGATGATGAGGCCTTGCCCCGCAGAAACCAGGCTCCCCGCCAGGGTGAGGATGACGGCGGCGTCGTCCTCCAGCATGCGCAGGTAGATTTCCGCTGCCCGGTGGAGGTTTCTCGCCTGGAAGGCGGTCTTGCCCATGGCCTCGAGGATGGGCCCGGCGTCAAAGACCTTGATATCAATGGGGACCACGGGCGTAGAGAGGAGTTCCTTCTTCTCCATCCTTCTCCTTTCTACGCGGGGTGGGCGTCGGGCGGCTCCCCCCTTGTTCGCGCCCCCTGCCTTTGGGGCAGGACTTCCAGTATACCACCCCCGGCGATGGGGGGGTAGACCTCTAGGGGGCCTTCCACCTCCTCCTCCAGCCCCACCGCCTTCTCCCCCACCGCCAGAAGCCAGACCTCCTCCAGGGGGATGGAAAGCCTCTCCAGGGCCTCCTTGGGCGTCTTGGCCTCCACCTCGAGGACCTCCCCAAAGCGCCTGAGGTCGCCATGGAGGATCACCTTCATCAATACCCCTCCAAAACCACATTCCGCAAAGGCTCCCCCCGCAAATACCGCCCCACCTGGTCCGCCAAAAACCGGGCCGCCCGGCGGTGGAACCCCTGGGAAAGCCCAGCCACGTGCGGGGTGATGAGGACCCCCGGGGCCCGCCAAAGGGGATGGTCGGGCGGTAAGGGCTCGGGGTCGGTGACGTCCAAAGCCGCCCGAACCCTTCCCTCCCCCAAAGCCTCCAAAAGGGCCTCCGTGTCCACCACCGGCCCCCGGCCGGCGTTCAGCAAGAGGGCTCCGGGCTTCATCCGGGAGAGGAACTCCCGGTCCACCAGCCCCCGGGTTTCCGGGGTAAGGGGAAGGAGCACCACCACCGCATCCACCTGGGGCAGGAGATAGGGGAGGTCCTGGGGGGTGTAAACCCCAGGGCGGGCATGCCGGGCCACGGGAAGGATCTCCACCCCAAAGGGCTTAAGCCGCTCCTCCACCGCCTTGCCGATGGAGCCATAGCCCAAGAGGAGGACCCGCTTGCCCTCGAGGTCCGGAAGCACCTTGGGGGCCCAGCGCCCCTCCCCTTGGGCCTGGAAAAAGCCAGGCAGGTCCTTGAGGAGGGCAAGAAGGCTCATCCCCACCCATTCGGCCACGGGAACGTCGTGGATGCCCGAGCCGTCGCAAAGCACCACCCCTGGCGGCAGGAGGGGCAGGATCCAGTCCACCCCGGCGGAAAGGGTCTGGACCACCTTCACCTCCACCCTTTCCAGCACCTGCCGCGCCACCTCTTCTTGGCCAAAGGGGGGCAGGAAGAAGTCGGCGGTTTTGGGCCAAGGCTCATCCAGATGGCGCACCTCCACCCCCTCGGGCAAGAGGGCGAAGACCTCCTCCCTAAGCTTGGGGCTCAACATGACCACGCTAGCCTTCCGGCCCATCACGGCACACCTCCATATAGACATCCTCCTGCCCTTTAGGCCCCGGGCCCAGACCCACCTGGCGGAAGCCCGCCTTCTCAAAGGCCCGCCGGGCCCTTTGGTTGTGGGCGAAGGTGCGGAGCTTCACCCGTTTTAGGCCTAGAGGCCCAAAGGCATAGGCCAAGGCCGCCCGCACCGCCTCGGTGCCGTAGCCCTGGCCCCAGCGGTCCTTCCGCCCGATGAGGATACCCAAGGTGGCCTCCTCGGGGGTGAGGTCGTAAAGCTCCAGGGTGCCCAGGTACTCCCCCTTTTCGTCCAAGATGACAAAGGCCATACGGTCCTTGCGGCGCATCTCCGCCAGGACGAAGCGCTTGAAAAGCCAAAAGGGGGAGCGCAAGGGGCTGGAACCGTTCCACTCCGCCACCTCAGGGTCGCGAAAGGTTTCGTAAAGCCCCTTCCACTCCTCCTCGGTAAGCCCGGCGCTGAAGGGCTTCAGGGTCACGCGGCCGTACTGGGGCCAGTCCACACAAATAGCCTAACGGAGGCTAAGGGTAAAGTCCCCTAAGGGCCCTGGCCTCGAGGACCCGGGTGGCGGCCACCACATAGGCGGCGGTGCGCAAGGGAATCTTCCTCTCCTGGCTCACCTGCCACACCGCCTCAAAGGCGTTCCGGAGAACCCTCTCCAGACGGGCGTTGATCTCCTCCTCCGTCCAGAAGTAGGAGTTGAAGTCCTGCACCCACTCAAAGTAGCTCACCGTCACGCCCCCGGCGTTGGCGATCACGTCGGGCACCACCAAGACCCCCTTCTCCAGGAGGATGTCGTCGGCGGCCGGGGTGGTGGGGCCATTGGCCCCCTCGGCGAGGATCTTGGCCTGGATGCGCCAGGCGTTCTGCTCGGTGATCTGCTTCTCCAAAGCCGCAGGGATGAGGAACTCCGTGGGCACCGCCCAGAACTCGGGATTGGGCAAGGGCTCCGCCTTGGGGTAGCCCCGCACCCCCCCGAACTCCGCCACATGCTTGAGGAGGTCGTAAGGATCTATCCCCGCCTCATTGTAGATGGTGCCCGTGTGGTCCTGGATAGCGATAATCCGGGCCCCGTGGTCGTGGAAGATGCGGGCCGCCGCATTCCCCACGTTGCCAAAACCCTGGAGGGTCACCCGGCTCCCCTCAATGGGAAGGCCGATCTTCTCCGCCGCCGCCCTGGCGGTAACGAACACCCCCCGGCCCGTGGCGTCCCGCCTCCCCAAGGAACCTCCCAGGGCAATGGGCTTCCCTGTCACCACCCCCGGCACGGTGCGGCCCACGTTCATGGAGAAGGTGTCCATCATCCAGGCCATCTCCCGCTCCCCGGTGTTCACATCGGGGGCGGGGATGTCCCGGTCCGGACCCAGAAGGATGCCGATCTCCGAGGTGTAGCGGCGGGTGAGGCGCTCAAGCTCCTTGGGGGAAAGCTTTTTGGGGTCCACCCGCACCCCCCCCTTGCCGCCCCCATAGGGCAAGCCCACGGCGGCATTCTTAATGGTCATCCAGGCGGCCAGGGCCATGACCTCGGAAAGGGTCACCTCGGGGTGGAAACGCACCCCGCCCTTGGCCGGCCCCCGGGCGGTGTTGTGGTGGACCCGGTAGCCCTCAAAGTGGGCCACGGTGCCGTCGTCCAGGTGGATGGGCACGTCCACGATCAGGACCCGTTTGGGCCTTTTGAGGCTTTCCGCCAAGGGGGCATACCGCCCCAGGTAGGGGACCACCCGGTCCACCTGCTCCACGAAGATCTCCCAAGGTCCGCCGTCTTTGCCCAGGTAGGAAAGGGGTTCGCTCTTCATAGGCACTCCTTTAGGGGTAAACGCCCCTTAGCCGCGTGGCCTCGTTCACCCGCTCCAAGGCCAAGGCCATGGCCCCGGTGCGCAGATCGGTGGAAAGGAGTTCGGCCCTATCGCACACCTCGGCCACCGCCTTGGCCACGCTCTTGGCGAAGCTTTGCCGCACCTCCTCCTCGCTCCAGAAGAACATGTTGAGGTCCTGCACCCACTCCAGATAACTGGCCAGAAGCCCCCCGCCCCCCGTGAGGAGGTCCGGCACCACCAAAACCCCCTTGCCCAAAAGGTAGGCCTCGGCCTCCTGGGTAAGGCCGAAGTTGGCGGCCTCTAAGACCGCCTTGGCCCGCACCCCCTTGGCCAGCTCCCCGTCCAAGGCCCCCTCGAGGGCCGCCAGGACCAGGTAGTCCACCTCCAAGGCAAAAAGCTCCTCCGGGGCAAGGTGGTAGCGGGGAAGTTCCCCGGTGGCCTCGTAGTGGCGCAAGGCCTCAGCCACGGGGATCCCCTCCTCCTCGTACATGGCTCCCCGGCCCGTGGAAACCGCCACCACCTTTAGGCCCATTCCCTCCGCGTGGAGGGCAAAGCTTCCCCCCACCTGGCCAAACCCCTGCACCGCCACCCTGGCCCCCTTAAGGGGAAGCCCCCGGCGCCGGGAAAGCTCGGCCAGCACCAAGGCCACGCCAAGCCCCGCAGCCTCATCCCGGCCCTCGCTTCCCCCCAGGGCATGGGGCTTGCCCGTCACCACCCCGGGCACCGTGGAACCCACGGTCATGGAGTAGGTGTCCATGATCCAGGCCATCACCTGCTGGTCCGTACCCAGGTCCGGGCCCAGGATGTCCATGTCGGGGCCGATAAGGTTGACCAGCTCGGCGGTATAGCGGCGCACCAGGCGCTCCAGCTCCCTAGGGGAAAGGAGCCTGGGATCGGCGGCGATCCCCCCCGCCGCCCCGCCAAAGGGGAGGTCATAGACCGCCGCCTTCAAGGTCATCCAGGCGGCCAGCCCCGCCGTCTGGCCCAGGGTAACCCGGGGGTGGATGCGCACCCCGCCCTTGGCGGGCCCCCGAGCGATGTCGTGCACCACCCGGTAGCCCTGGAAAACCCGCACCTTGCCGTCATCCATGACCACGGGTAAGGAAACCGTCACCAGGCGCTTGGGGTGGGCCAGGTACTCCACCGTGGTGGGGTGGATCGCCGCCACCCGCAAAGTCTTTTCTAATCGCTCCAGGAAGGCCTCCCAGAGGCCAGGGTCCTCTGGAGGACGATAGGCGGGAAGGCTCATACCATCACCGATGGGGATTATACCCCGCTTGGGGTGGGACGGCCGCCCCGCCTCACCTCCCTAGGAAAGGCGCTCGGCCTCCTTTAGGGCCAGGGCCTCGAGGGCCTCCTTATAGGGGGAAGGGGGAAGGGGCTTGAGGGCCGCCGCGGCCCGATGAGCCCTTTCCCGGATCCGCCTTTCCACCTCCTCCGCCACCCCGCTTTCCTGGGCCAGGGTGCGCAGGCGCTCTAGATCCCCCTCCCCCCTTCCCTTTCGCCTCAGGATCTCCCGCACCTCGGGAAAACGCTCCATAAGGAGCAGGGTAAGGAGGGTGGCCTTCCCCTCCCGCACATCCCCGCCCACGGGCTTGCCCAGAAGGTCGGGAGTGCCCATGAGGTCCAGGTAGTCGTCCCGCATCTGGAAGGCCTGGCCGTAGAGGAGGCCGAAGCGGGCCAAGGCCTCCTGCACCTCTCCATCCACCCCCTTGAGGAGGGCAGGGCCTTCCGCGCTGAGTTCCATCAGCACCGCCGTCTTGGCGGTGATGATGCGCTCGTAGTTTTCCAGGGAGTAGTCCTCCAAGGCGGCCATCTGGAACTGCAACACCTCGCCCTCGCTCAGGGTCTTGGCCACCTGGGCGAAGCGCTCCACCAGCTCCATCCTTCCCGTCTTGGCGATCACATGGAGGAGCCGGGAGAGCAGGAAGTCCCCCGACAGAACGGAAACCGCATTCCCGTATCGACGGAAGGCGGCTTCCTTGCCCCGGCGGGTTTCCGCATCGTCAATGAGGTCGTCGTGGAGAAGGGTGGCGGAATGCAAAAGCTCCACCGCCAAGGCCAGCTCCAGCTCAAAGGGAGCGCCCCCAAGGGCCCTCGAGGCCAAAAAAACCAGACGGGGCCGGATGCGCTTGCCCCCCGCCGTCACCAAATCCTGGTGGATGAGGCGGACAAAGAGGACTTCGGACTGCACCAGTTCAGACAGGGTCTCCTCAAAGCGGACGAGGGGGGCCTCGATGTCGGGTAGGACCACCACGCCCCCCAGTATAGACCTAAGGCCCCGGGTTCTCCCGGGGCCCAGGCTGCACTTTCGCCTAAGGCAAGAACCTTACCAACACCCCATTGGTGAAGGTGTCTCCTCCCGTGTAGTAGACCCGAGCAGTGATCACCCTATCACCGGACTTAGTGGGATCATGCCCATCCACCACCAAAGAAGTGTCCCAGACGTACACATACAGCTGGGAACCATCCGTAGACACTTTTTGGGTAGCCGTCCCGGCCAGTTGGCCATTGATGTAAACGTCGACCTTCGTAACCTCCACCCCAGGAGGCAATGTTCCGTTAACACCCACAGTAACCGTGACAATCTGACGACCCGCCCCAGGACCCACAGTGTCCCCATCAGCTGGCGTCGTGATCACAAAAGCCGAGGTCACCACAACGGGAAGGGTGGCCTCCGCTATACTCCCAGCCGCATCCTCCACCACCACCTTCAAAATGTAGTTGCCAGGCGTGAGCCGGAGAATGTCCCACCCCAAGCTATACACATTGCCCAAAGCTGTTGGGAAACCAGGCACCTTGGTAAAGCTATTCCCATCCGGACCAAAGTAGAAGTCCACCCGATTAACGGTCCTAGCAGCCCTAACCTCAGCCTGAAGCTCGACAAACCCCGCCAGCTTTTGATTCCCCCCTGGGTTCAGCCATACAACGGTTGGCCCGTTGGCCACCGTCACCGTCAGGGTGGCCTCCGCAAAGTTGCCCGCACCGTCCACCGCCCGGGCCTTCAGGGTCACCGGCCCATCCGGGTAAGGCGTCGTGTTCCATGTGAAGGTGTAGGGCGCAGTCGTTGATGGAACTGGAAGAAGTGCCGGAACCTGGGCTGGAAAGGTTGTTGCAGCCGGCCAAAAGGGCCAAGCTCCCGATACCTGCGAGAATCAAGCCTGTACGCATCGTTTGCACCCCCACCCCTACTTCAAAGGGTACTTAACCTGGTATTCCTGGACCCAGGAAACTACCCCGCCGTTGGATGTCGTCACGTACCAGGTGACCAGGTATCGCCAGTTAAGGGGGGCTCCTTGTTGGAGGTGCTCAGCCGCCACCTTACCGTCCAGGCTAAAGCGGAAGGGTTGGGACTGCTTGGAAACATAAACCACCTGCCCCCCCGACTCCTCTCTTCCCGCAGGCACCTCCACCCCCACGAACCCACTCCCCAGGGAGGAGCCTGCGAACACTTCGTTCCCCGAGTTGTCCACCACCTGATACTCGTAGCGTTCCAAGTAACCTCCGGGCGCCCCTGGGGCCACTTGAACGTAAGCGTTGTTACCTACGACGGTAATCTTGCCCTGGTCATCCACCTCATAACCCAGCTGGGCAGGATCCAGAAGCACCCTGTAGGGCTGCTGGAGGAAGACGTCCGTGCAAGCGGAAAACCCCAGCATCAGACCCAGAACTAAAAAGAGCCTAAATACCTTCATAGTCTCACCCCATCATCTCCTCACGCCACTTAGGATTGAGTATAGCAAAACTGAGCCGGGTAAGGCCCGCCAGGAAGTCCACGTTCTCCACCGCCACCTCCTTGGGCACCTCCAGCACCGTGGGGGCGAAGTTGAGGATGCCCTTGATCCCCGCAGCCACCAGACGGTTGGCGGCCTCTTGGGCCGCTTCCCGGGGGACGGTGAGAAGGGCGATCTCTATGCGGCCTGGCACCCTTTGGGGCAAAAGGTCCAGGTGCTCCACCACCCCGCTTCCCACCCTGCGGCCGATCTTCTCGGGGTCTATATCAAAAAAGCCCCTAAGCTCAAAGCTTTCCCCAAACCCCGGGTAGTCGGCCAAGGCACTTCCCAATCGGCCCATGCCCACAATGCAGAGGCCCCACTTACGGTTCAGGCCCAGGATATGGCGAAGCTCCCGCTTGAGCACCGGCACCGTGTAGCCCACCCCCCGGGTACCGTAAGAGCCGAAATAGGAAAGGTCCTTCCGCACCTGGAAAGCGGTCACCTGGGCCTCCTCCGCCAGTTGCTCGGAGCTGGTGCGGTGGATCCCCTTGGCCTCCAGTTCCTCCAGAATACGCAAATAGGTCACCAAACGGCTAATGGCGGCGCTGGGTACCTTCATCGCACCTCCAGGGCCTCGAGGCCCAAGGCCTGCACCTTGGCCTTAAGGGCCTCCTTCTCCTCCTCGGCCACCGGGCCGACGCGGACCCGGTAAACCCCATCCTTCACCAAGACCACCGGTAGGCCCATCTCCTTAAGCTTCCCCGCCAGGGCCAAGGCGTTTTCCTCCTTCTGGAAAGCCCCCACCTGTAGGTAAAGGGTGCCTGAGGCGGGCGGGGGTGCCCCTTGGCCCCGGTACACCTGGGCGCCATACGAGGCCAAAGCCTCCGCCACCCGGCGCGCTTCCGCCTCGGTGGCATACGGACCCACCACCACCCGGGTCAGGTTCCCCGCTGGCTCCAAGCGGGCCGGGTAACCCTTCTGGACCAGCTCCTGGCGAAGCCTGGCGGCGTTTTCCGGGTTGGCGAAGGCCCCCACCGCCACCCGGTACGTTCCCCCTGCCGCGGGCGCGGAAGGGGGGGCGATGCCTGCCGGCGAGCCCCCAGGCGAAGCGGCGCGTGGTTCCTGGGGTGCGGGTTTAGGCTCCACCGGAGCCTGAGGTAGGGGAAGCACGGTAACCACGGGTTCAGGAGGCTTGGTCTCGGAGGGGGGAAGCTGAGGGGCAGGCGCCACCTGGGAAGGTGGAACCGAGGAGGGGGCAGGCGAGGAGGTCACCGAAGGCCCGGGCTGGAGGGAGGTGTCCACCTTGGACCGAGCAAAGGGGTTGATTCCGGTCAGGTAAAGGACAATACCCGCCGCCACCAAGGCGATGAGGAGAAAGATGAGGAAGTCCAACCAGTTCTCACGTAGCCAGCGCATCCTACCTCCGCAGGAGGGCCTGCGCCTCCTTGGAGCCCAGGGCGGCCGCCTGGGCCAAGGCCCGCTGGCCTTCCGCCTCCCGGCCTAAACCCCTAAGGGCCAGGCCCAGGTTATACCAGGCCGCCGCCTGGTTGGGCGCCCTCTGCAACACCTCCCTCAGGACCACTTCCGCATCGCCAAACCGCCCCAAGGCCACCAGGGCCGCCGCCAGGTTGACCCCCACCCCTGGATCGCGGCCAGACTCGTAAAGGGGGCGGAGGAGGGCCAGGGCCTCCTCGAGGCGGCCCAATTCCAGCAGCAACGCCCCCCTAAGGGCCTGGGCCTCCGGGGTGGCCATCCCCTCCAGGAGCTTAAGGGCCTCCTCCTTCCGGCCCAAGGCATAGGCGGCTTGGGCCTTTAGGAAGGTGCCTAAAGGCCCAGCCTCGTCGGCATAGCGGTAAGCGTTTCCGTAATCCCTTAAGCGCAAGGAGGCCACTGCCAGGCTTAGGGCCACCTGGGGCTCGGGGCTTACCCGGTAGGCGGAAAGCAGGTAGCCCAAGGCTCCCTTGGCATCCCCCGCCTCGAGGCGGGCCTGCCCTAGAAGGTAGGCGGCCTCCCAAAGGGAGGGATCCAGGGCATAAGCCTCCCGCAACAGGGGCTCGGGCTTAGAGGAAAGCTGGGCCTTGCGCAGGAGGAGCCGGGCCCTGGCCTTTCCCTCCACCGCCTTAAGACCCCGGTCCAGCTCCCTTAGGGCCCGCTCCTTCAGGCCCTCCTCCGCCAGGATGCGGGCTAAAAGGTCCCAGCCCTCGGCCAGCCCAGGCTCCCGGTTGAGAAGGCCATAGAGCACCGGCGCCGCCTCCGCCCGGGCCCCCGAGGCGTACAGGGCCTGGGCCAGGGCCAGGTGGTAGGCCGGGCTCCGCTCTGGGGTAAGCCCCCTCCTTAAGACCCCCGCCGCCTCCTGGGCCTGGCCCGCCTGGATGAGGGCACTGGCCCATCCCAGGTAGGCTTCCTCCGTGGGCCTGAGTTCCACCGCCTTGGCAAAGGCCTCCGCTGCTTCCTTGGGCCTTCCCAGGCGCAACTGGACTTGGCCCAGGTTGTAGTGGCCCTCGTAGCGGTCGGGGAAGACCCGCACCATCTGGTCAAAGGCGAAGCGGGCCTCCTCGAGGCGGCCCAGGCGAAAGAGGCTTACCCCCAGGCCCAAATGGGCCTCAAAGCGGCCATAATCCTGCGCCAGAACCTCCTCGTAGGCCAAGGCGGCTTTGGCGTACTCCCCGGCCTTAAAAAGGCCATCCGCCCGCTCCAAGGAAACCTGGGCCCAGGCTATCCCAAACCCAAGGAGCAAGGGAAGGACTCTGGAAAAAGGGTTCATCATAAGGGCCTCCAAAGCGTCGTTGCCCTTAGCATAGCATAGCTCCAGGCCGAAAGCCCTTTGCTATTCTAAGGGCGTGGGTGGGGTCTTGGCTAAACCCTTGGACCTGGATGCCCCGAGGGTGCTGGTGCTGAATGCCGCCTACGAGGTCTTGGGGCTGGCCAGCATCAAGCGAAGCGTCCTCTTGGTGCTTTCCGGGGGGGCGGAGATGCTTTCGGAAAGCGGCCGCTACCTGCACACCCCATCCACCCGGATCCCCGTCCCCAGCGTCATCCGCCTGAAGCGCCTGGTGCGGCGGGGGCCAAGCCGCATCCCCCTCAACCGCCGCAACATCCTGAGGCGGGACCGCTACACCTGCCAGTACTGTGGAAGGCAAGGGGGGGAGCTGACCGTGGACCACGTGCTTCCTAAAAGCCGGGGCGGCCGGAGCACCTGGGAAAACCTGGTGGCCGCCTGCCGCCCCTGCAACCTGAAGAAGGGGGACCGCACCCCCGAGGAGGCGGGGATGCGCCTGCTCAAGCCCCCTCGGGCGCCTAGGGCGCCCCTTTTTCTTTCCGACCTGAAGGAGGTCCCCGAGGACTGGCAACCCTACCTTCAGGTGTGGCTGACCTGAAACCCCTAGCGCCGCACCGTGAGGAGCACGGCCAGGAGCACCAGGCCCGCTCCCAGGTAAGCCCAGAGGGAGAGCACCTCCCGGAAAAGGAAATAGGCGAACAGGTTGGCCACCACGGGCTCGAGGGTGGCCACCACGCTGGCCCGAGTGGCGGGAAGGCGCCTTAAACCCGCATAGTAGGCCATATAGGCCCCGTACGTGGAAAACGTCCCCAAGAACAGCAAGGCGCCCATGCCCTTTGGGCTCAGAGGCAGAAACTCCACCCAGGGCAAAAGCCCCAAGGCCCCCACGGGCAGGGCGTAGAGGAAGAGGGTGGGGGTGGCGTAACGGGGGAGGTAAAGCTTGCCGAAGATGTAGTAAAGCGCATAGGTGAACCCGGAAAGGAGCCCGAAGAAAAGGGCCAGGTACAGAACCCGTACCCCACTCCCCCCTCCCGCCCCCATCAGCCCCACCCCCAGAAGGGTCAGGGCCACCGCCAAAAGCCCCGTGGGGTCCAGGGGTTCCTTGAGAACCACCCGGGAAAGGAGGGCCACCCAGGCCGGGGCTGTATAGAGGAGGACCGAGGCCAAGGCCGCCCCCCCGTAGACCACCGCCAGCTGGTAAGAACCGTAGAAGAGGGAAACCCCCACCAGACCGAAAAGAAGGAGGGGTAAGGCATCCCGGCCCTCCACCCTGACCTGGCGCAGAAGGAGGGCATGCAGGCCGAAGAACACCCAGGCGATCACCGCCCGGAAGAAGGCCACGGTGAGCGGGGAAAGCCCCTCCTCAAAGGCCAGGCGGCCTACGGGACCGATGAGACCCCAAAGGAAGGCGGCCAGGAGCAGGTACAGGTAGCCCATGGGGAAGAGTGTATAATCCCCCCAGTGCCCTATGGAGGCGGACCTATGAGCGCGCGCACCCTTTTTGTCCTCTTCGTCCTCCTTCTGCTGGTGCTCTTCTCCTGGCTCAACTGGGGGGAGGTCACCAAGCCCACCTCCTTGTCCCTGGGCCTCACCCGGGTGGAGGCTCCCTTGGGCTTGGTCCTGGTGGTGGCCTTGGGGGTGGTTTCCCTCCTCTACCTCATCTTCACCATCGGCCTGGAAACCGCGGCCCTTTTGGAGGTGAGGCGCTACGCCCGGGAGCTTCTCCACTACAAGAAGCTGGCCGAGGAAGCGGAGCAGAGCCGCTACACCGAGCTCAGGCGCTACCTGGAAGAGGAACTGAAGCGCCTGGCGGAGGCGGAGAAGGAGGAGATCCGGGCCCTCGAGGCCCGCCTGGCGGAAATCCTGGAAAAGCACGGCAACACCCTGGCCGCCTACATCGGCGAACTGGAGGACCAGGTGCTAAGGCGCCTCCAGGAGCGAGGAGGCGAAAACGCCTAAGCGCCGGTACCCCTCCTGGGGCCCGGCGCTGAAGGGGTATCCTTGCCCTTTTTCCTACTCCACCAGCTCCACCAGGGCCAAGGGTGCCCCATCCCCCCGCCGGCGCTCCGCCAGCTTCAGCACCCGGGTGTACCCCCCGGCCCGGTTCTGGTACTTGGGAGCAATCTCATCAAAGAGCTTGCGCACCAGCTTCACGTCCTTTAGATCCCTCAGCACCAGGCGGCGGGCGTGCAGGTCGCCCCGCTTGGCCAGGTGGATGAGGTGGTCCACGAACCCGGTGAGCTCCTTGGCCTTGGGCACGGTGGTGGTGATGCGGCCATGGGTGAGAAGGCTTTTGGCCTGGTTCCGGTATAGGGCCAGGCGGTGGGAAGAGTGGCGGTTCAACTTCCTTCCAGACTTCAGGTGGCGCATGGTCTCACTCCTTTAGGGCGAAGCCCTTCTTGGCCAAAGCCTCGCGGATCTCCTCGAGGCTCCTTTCCCCGATGCCGGGGATGTTCTTAAGGTCCTTGAGGTTCAAGGCCAAAAGCGCCCGCACCGACTCAATCCCCTCCTCCTTAAGGCTGTGGAGAACCCGGGTGGAAAGCCCAAGCTCCTCCAGAGGAAGGTCCAGGTCCTCCTCCCCTTCCCCTCGCTCCGCCGAAGCCGGCTCCGGGGCAGGCAGGGAGGTGGCCTGGGGGTTGGCGAAGTAGGAAAGGTGCTCCCTAAGGATCTCCACCGCCTGGTTCAGGGCCTCCAGGGGGGTCACGGAACCGTCCGTCCAGATCCTAAGGGTCAGCTTGTCCAGGTCGGTGCGCTGGCCAAGCCGGGTATCCTCCACCTGGAAGGCCACCCGGCGCACAGGGGAAAAGATGGCGTCCACGGGGATGGAGTTGATCCGGTCCTTGATGCCGTGGCGCTCGGCGGGCACGTACCCCACGCCCCGGTCCACCCGCACCTCCATGTAAAGCTTACCCCCCTCCTCTAAGGTGGCGATGGGGAGGTCCGGGTTCAGGATCTCCGCATCGGGGGGTACGACAAAATCCCCCGCCCTGACCACCTTAGGGCCTTGGGCCTTTAGGATCAGGGTGGTGGTCTGCATCCTGGGGTCCAGGAAGCGCACCACCAGCTCCTTCAGGTTCAGGATGATCTCCACCACATCCTCCTTGACCCCCGGAATGGTGGAGAACTCGTGGAGGACATCCTCAATGTAGACGCTGGTGACCGCGGTCCCGGGGATGGAGGAAAGGAGAATCCGCCTCAAGGGGTTGCCCAGGGTGACGCCGAACCCCCGCTCCAGGGGCTCCAGGACGAACTCCCCATACTCCCGCCCCTGGGTGCGCACCGTGAAGACCGGGGCTTTCAGCTTGCTCTCTAACATAGACCTCCTTGCCAATATAGGGGCCCGGACAGGCCGGGCCCCTCTAGGGCTACCTGGAGTAGAACTCCACCACCAGCTGCTCGTTCACGGGCAGGGCCAGGTCCTCCCGATCCGGCAGGCGCAGGAACTTGCCCTTCATCCCCTCCACGTCCAAGGAAAGCCAGGGGCCCACCTTGCGGCCCTTCATGGCCTCGAGGTTCTCCCGGACGAAGGCCAGGTTGCGGCTGCCCTCGGCGATGGCGATCTCGTCCCCCGGCTTCACCCGGTAGGCGGGAAGGTCCACCCGGCGCCCGTTCACGGTGATGTGCCCATGGCGCACCATCTGCCGGGCCTGGCGGCGGCTAGCGGCAAAGCCCAGCCGGTAGACCACATTGTCCAAGCGGGACTCCAAAAGCCCCAGGAAAACGGTACCCGTAACCCCCTTCTTGCGGCTGGCCTCCTCAAAGAGGTTGCGGAACTGGGTTTCGGAGATCCCGTAGATGCGGCGGAGCTTCTGCTTCTCCCTCAGGCGCACCGCGTAGTCGGAAGGCCGGCGGGTGCGCTTCTGCCCGTGCTGCCCCGGAGGGTAGGGGCGGCGCTCCATGGCGCACTTGGGGCTGTAGCAACGCTCCCCCTTCAGGTAAAGCTTCACTCCTTCCCGGCGGCAAAGACGGCAAACTGGACCAAGGTAACGACCCATCTTCTCCTACTCCTTACGAAGCCTTGCGGAACTTTTTCTTAGGCCGGCAGCCGTTATGGGGCACAGGGGTGTCGTCCACGATGGACTTCACCTGCAAACCCGAGGCCTGGAGGGCCCGGATGGCCTGCTCCCGACCCGCCCCGGTGCCGCGCACGATCACGTCCACGCTCTGCATGCCGTAGGCCATAGCCTTCTTGGCGGCGTCCATGGCCGCAAGCTGGGCCGCATATGGGGTGCCCTTGCGGCTCCCCTTGTAGCCGATGACCCCACCCGAGGACCAGGTGATGGGGTTGCCGTCCGGGTCGGTGATGGTGACGATGGTGTTGTTGTAGGAGGCGTGGATATACGCCTTCCCACTGGCCACCTGTCGCTTGACTTTTTTCTTGGTCGCTTTTCTGGCCATACTCTCCCTCAGCTTTAGGAGTATCCACTGGCCCTAGAACTACTTCCTAGGCGCCTTCTTCTTACCCGCCACCGTCTTGCGGGGACCCTTGCGGGTACGGGCATTGGTACGGGTGCGCTGCCCCCTCACCGGCAATCCGCGGCGGTGGCGGAGGCCCCGGTAGCAACCGATGTCCATGAGGCGCTTGATGTTGGCGGCCACCTCCGCCCTGAGCTCACCCTCCAGCTTCCAGGTGTTCTCCACGTACTCCCGAAGGCGCACCACCTCCGCCTCGGTGAGGTCCTTTACCCGGGTCGCCGGGTTGATCCCCGTCTTCTCCAAGGCCTCCTTGGCCCGGGCCGGCCCCACCCCGTAGATGTAGGTGAGGGCCACATCCACCCGCTTGTTCCTGGGAATCTCCACGCCTGCAATCCTCGCCACGTTCCCTCCTTACCCTTGCCGCTGCTTGTGCTTCGGGTTTTCGCAGATCACGTACACCCGACCGTGCCGGCGCACCACCTTGCACTTCTCGCACATCTTTTTCACCGATGCCCGTACCTTCATCTCGCCTCCTACTTCCTGTACACGATGCGGCCCCGCGTGGGGTCGTAGGGGGTAATCTCCACCACCACCCGGTCCCCAGGCAGGATGCGGATGTAGTGCATGCGCATCTTGCCCGAGATGTAGGCCAGGATCTCGGGTCCCGAGTCCAGCTTCACCCGAAACGTGGTGTTGGGCAAGGCCTCGGTAACCACGCCCTCTGCCCGAATGGTGTCCTTCTCCTTCGCCATACCCCTCCTACTGCGCCCGCACCAGGGCAACCCCGGTGAGAAGCTCCGGGCCCTCTTCCGTCACCAAGACGGTGTTCTCGTAGTGGGCGGCGAGGTTGCCCGCTCCGGCGCTCGCCGTCCAGCCATCTTCCAATATTACCACAGAAGCTGGGCGCAAGGTGACCATGGGCTCGAGGGCCAGGGTCATACCGGGCCGGATCTTAGGTCCCGTTCCCGGCTTGCCGAAGTTGGGCAGCTGGGGATCCTCATGGATCTCCCGCCCCACCCCGTGCCCCACGAACTCCCGCACCACCCCGTACCCACGGCTTTCCAGAAAAGTCTGCACCGCATGGGCCACATCCCCGATGCGGTAGCCGGGCCTAAGGTACTTAAACCCCTCCCAGAAGGCAGCCTCCGTGTCCCTTATGAGCCTTTCCGCCTCCGGGGAAACCTTGCCCACGGGAAAGGTACGGGCCATGTCCGCGGCAAACCCCCCGTAGAGGAGGCCCACATCCACGGAAAGGATATCCCCTTCCTTTAGGGGCTCCTCCGAGGGAATGCCGTGAACCACCACCTCGTTCACCGAGGTGCACAGGGTGGCGGGAAACCCATAAAGACCCAGGAAGGCCGGCTTGGCCTTGCGCTTCCTTATGGCCTCGTAGGCGATCCGGTCCAGCTCCTTGGTGGTGATGCCGGGCTCCACGTGCCGCCCCACCTCCTCCACCACCTCGGTGAGGAGGGCCCCCGCCTCCCGCATGCGCTCAATCTCCCATGGACTCTTCAGCTTGATGGCCATCAGATTCCTAAGGAAGCCCGGATGCGGGCGTAGACCTCATCAGGGGTACCCAGGCCATCCACCCGCCTCAAAGCGCCCGTTTTCTCATAATACTGCACCAGAGGCTCGGTCTTCTCCCGGTATACCCGGAGACGGTGCCGGATGGTCTCCTCGTTATCGTCCGAACGCCCCTGAAGCTCCGCCCGCTTGAGCATCCGGGCGATGAGCTCCTCCTCCGGCACCTCCACCAGCACCACCCCAAGGAGCCGGGTTCCCGTTTCCCGGAGGAGTTGGTCCAAAGCTTCCGCCTGGGCCAGGGTGCGGGGAAAACCATCCAGGATCACCCGCTCGGCCAACTCCTCCCGAATGAGGGCCAGGATGAGCTCATCGGGCACCAGGTCCCCCCGGTCCATGATGGGCTTCACCTGTTGCCCCAAGGGCGTGCCCCGGGCCACATGGTCCCGCAGGATGTCCCCGGTGGAAAGCTTTTTGAAGCCCAGTTCCTCCGCCAACCTGGCCGCCTGGGTACCCTTTCCCGCACCCGGCGGCCCCAAGAAGATCACCGCTTCCCCCATCCTCCCTCCTAGCGCGTGCGGCCGCGGATGCGGCCCTTGGAAAGGAACCCCTCGTAGTTCCTCAGCATCAGCTGGCTCTCAATCTGCCTAAGGGTATCCAGGGCCACGCCCACCACGATGAGAAGGCCGATGCCGGAAAAGGCGATGCTCCTCACCCCGGTGAGGTTCTGGATGATCTGGGGCAACGCCGCCACCAGGCCCAGGAAAAGAGCCCCCCAGAGGGTCAAGCGGGAAACGATGTGCTCCAGGAACTTCACCGTGGGCTCCCCAGGACGGATGCCCGGGATGAAGCCCCCGTACTCCCGGAGGCTTTCCGCAATCCGCTTGGGGTCAAACTGGACCGCGGTGTAGACGTAGGTGAAAAGGACGATGAGCACCACCTCGATGAGGAGGCCGGAGATCCGGGTGGGGTTGAAGAAGTTGGCGATGGCCTGGAGAACCTGGTTGTCCTGGAAGGGCGCGGTGAGGAAGATGGGGATCTGCAAGATGGCTGCGGCGAACACGATGGGGATGACGCCAGCGGCGTTCAGCTTGATGGGGATGTAGGTGGCCTGCCCCCCATAGACCCTTCTGCCCACCACCTTCCTGGCGTACTGGACAGGGATGCGCCTTTCCGCCTGTTGCACCGCCGCCATCCCGGCAAAGGCCAAGACGATAAAGGCCAGGAAGAAGAGGAAGGCCACCAGGTTCACCTCCCCGGTGCGGATGAGGCCTGCAGTGCGGAAAAGCTGCGGCAGCCAGTCCACCACGATCCCGGCAAAGATGATCATGCTGGTGCCGTTGCCGATGCCGTACTCGGTGATGCGCTCCGCCATCCAAAGGAGAAGGGCGATGCCCGCCACCTGGGTGACCACCACCACCAGCCAGAAAAAGGGACCGGGGGACCAGCCCGGAAGGAGGAAGCGCCCGCCCTCCGCCCCCAGGAAGGCGGTGGCCAGAAAGAATCCCTGGAAAGCCCCCAGAGCGATGCCGCCGATCCGCGTGTACTGGTTGATGATACGGCGGCCCTCCTCACCCTCCTTGGAAAGCTTCTCCAGGGCGGGGACCACGTTCACCAAAAGCTGCATGATGATGGCCGCGGTGATATAGGGCATGATCCCCAAGGCGAAGATGGAGAAGCGTTCAAAGTTTCCGCCCGAAAAGAGGTTGATGATGCCGAAAACCCCCCCCTGGGTGGTGCGCAGGAACTCCTGGATCTTGTCCAGGTCCACCCCCGGGGTGGGGATAAAGGCCCCCAGGCGGTAGGCGGCCAACACCAGCAGGGTGAAGAGGATCCGCTGGCGCAGTTCGGGAATGGCCAGGGCGCTCCGGAAGGCCTTAAGCATCCTAAGCCTCCTTAGGGGTTTGCCCTTCAGGCAAGGGGGCCAGTAGGACGGCCTCGCCGCCTGCAGCCTTTAGCTTCTCCAGGGCGGTTTTGGAAAAGGCGTGGGCCACCACCTTAAGGGGCTTCGCCTCCCCCTCCCCCAGCACCTTTAGCCTATACCCTTTCTTCAGAATCCCGGCCTGGACCAGCATCTCGGGGGTCACCTCCCCCTCGAAGCGGGCCAGGTCCCTCAGGTTCACCCCCTGGTACCTGGGCCTCTTGATCTCCCCGGGCACCTGGCCCTGCATCCCCCGCTTGGGCAGGCGCATCAGGGTGGTGGAGCGCCCCCCCTCAAAGCGGCGCGGGTCCTTGAGGCCGCCGGAGCGGGACTTCTGCCCCTTGTGGCCCCGGGTGGCCGTCTTGCCATGGCCGGAGCCAGGGCCCCGCCCCACCCGCTTCCGCCTCTTGTTGGCACCAGGATTGGGTTTTAGATCGGTGAGCCTCATTCCAGCACCTCCACCCGCACCAGGTGGGCCACCTTCTTGATGTTCCCCCGTATGGCGGGATGGTCTTCAAAGACCTTTTCCTTGTGGAGCTTGGTCAGCCCCAGGGCCTTCAAGGCCGCCTTCTGGTCCTTGGGATACCCAATGGGGCTTTTCACCAGCTTGACCTTAAGCTTGGCCATCACTCCTCACCGCCTTTCCGCAGGCGCTCCACATCCTGCTTGGTCTTAAGCTGCCTGAGGGCCTCCATGGTGGCGTAAGCGATGTTGATGGGGTTACGGCTCCCCAGCTCCTTGGTGAGGATATCCGTGATCCCGGCAAGCTCGAGGATGGCCCGGGGAACCGCCCCCGCGATCACCCCCGTGCCCGGGGCTGCCGGCTTCAGGAGGATCTTGGAAGCTCCGTACTCCACCTCAATCTCATGGGGAATGGTGCCGTTTTGGATGGGCACCTCCACCATGTTGCGGCGGGCGTAGTACCCCGCCTTCTGCACCGCAAGGGGCACCTCCTTGGCCTTACCCAGGCCCAGGCCCACCCGGCCCTGCCGATCCCCCACCACCACCAAGGCTCCGAAGCGGAAGCGGCGGCCACCCTGGTAGGTCTTAGCGGTGCGCCGCACCAGGATCATCTTCTCTTCAAAATCGGTCTCGGGCATGCTTCCTCCTCGCTAAGTGACCTAGAACTCCAGGCCCCCTTCTCTGGCCCCTTCCGCCAAGGCCTTTACCCGGCCGTGGTACTTGTAGGGACCGCGGTCAAAGGCCACCTTGGTGATCCCCAGGGCCTTGGCCTTCTCCGCCAGGGCCCGGCCCACCTGCCGGGCCACCTCCGTCTTGTTGCCCTTAAGCTTCAAGGCCAGGCTGGACTCGGCCACCAGGGTATGGCCCTTCTCGTCGTCAATGATCTGGGCGTAGATGTGGTTGAGGCTCCGGAAGACGGATAAGCGGAGCCGGCCCGCGCGCTTGACGCGGTTGCGCACCCGGAACTTGCGGCGTTCGTATGCGGTAAGCCGTGCCATGGTTCCCCCTACTTCTTGGCCCCGGCCTTGCCGGGCTTAAGGCGGACGGGCTCGCCCGCGTAGTAGATGCCCTTCTCATGGTAGGCGCTGGGCTTCTTGATGGCGCGGAGGTTGGCGGCCACCTGCCCCACCTTCTGCTTGTCTATGCCCAGAACGCGAATCTTGGTGGGTTCGGGGACCTCAAAGGTCACCCCCTCCGGCGGCTCCACCACCACGGGGTGGCTGAAGCCCACGGTGAGCTCCACCGCCCGACCCGCAAGCCGGGCCCGGTAACCGATGCCCTTGATGAGGAGCTCCTTCACGTACCCCTCGGAAACCCCTTTGATGGCGTTGGCGATGAGGGTTCGGGTTAGGCCGTGGAGGCTCTTGTGCCGCCTTTCATCCGAGGGCCTTTCCACCCGCACCAGCCCCTCCTCCACCACCACCCGCATCTCCGGGGAGATGGGCACGGAAAGCTCGCCCTTGGGGCCTTTGACCTTAACGAGCCCCGGAGCCACCTCCAGGGTGACCCCCTTGGGCAAGGGAATGGGAAGCCGGCCAATCCTAGACATCACCACACCTCACAGATGAGCTCCCCACCCACGCCCAACCGCCGGGCCTCCCGATCGGTGAGAACCCCCTTGGGCGTGGACAGGATGGCAATCCCCAGGCCGCGGCGCACCCGGGGGATCTCCTTGACCCCCACATAGACCCGCCGCCCAGGACGGCTGATGCGGCGGATATGGTTGATGACCTGTTCGGGCCGGGGATCCAACCCCTGGCGCCTTGGCCCGTACTTGAGGTAGATGCGCAGGACGGGTTTACCGTCCACCTCCACCCGCTCGTACCCCTTGATGAAGCCCTCCCGCTTCAGGATCTTGAGGATCTCCTCCTTGAAACGGGAGGCGGGTACCTCGGTGCTCTCCTTGTAGACCCGGGTGGCGTTCCGAATCCGGGTCAGCATGTCGGCAATGGGGTCCGTCAACATTTCCTCTCTCCTTTTACCTCACTCCTGGACCATGCGGTCTCGAGGGAACCCCCCCGACCGGCCACGGCCTACCAGCTGGCCTTCTTCACCCCGGGAAGCTGGCCCTTGTGGGCAAGCTCCCGCAGGCAAAGCCGGCAGAGCCCAAAGTAGCGGTAGACGCTCCTGGCCCTCCCGCAGCGCACGCAACGGGTGTAGGCCCGCACCTTGAACTTGGGGGTACGCTTGGCCTTTTCGATCAACGCTTTTCTCGCCATGCTCGCCTCACTCGCGGAAGGGGAAGCCCAGAAGCTCCAAAAGGGCCTTGGCCTCCTCGTCGGTCCGGGCGGTGGTGACCACCGCAATATCCATGCCCCTAAGGGTGTCCACCATGTCGTAGGTGATCTCCGGGAAGATGAGCTGCTCCCTAAGGCCCAGGTTGTAGTTGCCCCGGCCGTCAAAGCTACCCGGGTTTACCCCCCGGAAGTCGCGGATGCGGGGAAGCGCCACGTGCAGGAGCTTTTCCAGAAAGATCCACATGCGATCGCCCCGCAGGGTAACCCTGAGCCCGATGGGCATCCCCTTGCGCAGCTTGAAGTTGGAGATGGACTTCTTGGCCCGGGTTATGGCTGGCTTTTGACCGGCGATGAGGGCAAGTTCCTGAGAGGCCTTCTCCAGGATGCGGGCGTCCTCCTTGGCCTCGCCCAAGCCCTGGTTGATCACCACCTTCTCCAGCCGAGGCACCTCCCAGACGTTTTGGTAGCCGAAGCGGCGGATGAGCTCGGGCCGCACCTCCTCGTAGTATTTCCTTTTCAGCGCTACATCCAGGGGCATCTTACTCCTCCACGTCCAAAGACCCGCCGCACTTGGCGCAAACCCGGATCTTGCGGCCATCCTCCAGGAACTTCTTGCGCACCCGGGTGGGCTTGCCGCATGCAGGGCAGATGGGGCGCACCTTGGAGGCATGCAGGGGGGCTTCCTGCTCCACAAAGCCACCCTGGGGATGCTGGGGGCTGACCCGCACCGCCTTCTTGACGATGTTCACCCCCTCCACGATGACCGCACCCTTCCTGGGAAAAACCGCCTTCACCTTGCCCACCTGGCCCTTGTACTTGCCGGAGGCCACCAGAACCGTGTCCCCCTTCTTCACATGCACCTTGGCCTGCATCAGAGCACCTCCGGAGCCAGGGAGACAATCTTCATGAACCCCTTTTCCCGAAGTTCCCGCGCCACGGGTCCGAACACACGGGTGCCCCGGGGCTCCAGCTGGTTGTTGATGATGACGGCGGCGTTGTCGTCAAAGCGGATGGCCGAGCCATCAGGGCGCTTTACTTCCTTTTTGGTGCGCACCACCACCGCCTTAACCACGTCCCCTTCCTTCACCGCCCCGCGAGGGATGGCCTCCTTTACGCTGGCCACGATCACATCCCCCACGGTGGCGTACTTGGCGTTGGAACCTTTCAGGACCCGGATGCACATGATCTTGCGGGCCCCGGTGTTGTCGGCCACCTCCAGGTAGGTTTGGGGCTGGATCATGCCTTACCTCCCCGCTTGGAAAGGCTGGCGTAGTTTTGCCTACGCACCAGATACTTCTCCACCAGGTCCAGCCGCCCCCCCTCCACCAGGCGCAATACCCGAAAGCGCTTGCGCTTGGAGATGGGGCGGGCTTCGATGATCTCCACCACGTCCCCCACCTTGTACTTCTCCTCGGGGTCGTGGGCCAGGTACTTTTTGGAGCGCTTGATCACCTTGCCGTAAAGGGGGTGGGGGAACTGGCGCTCCACCAAGACCGTGACGGTCTTCTGCATCTTGTCGCTCACCACCACCCCGGTCAGCACCTTCTTAGGCATTGGCCCTCCCTTCGGTGTTTCCCTCACGGGAAAGCAACTTCTTCTCGTTCAGGATCGTGAGGAGCCGGGCGATGAGGCGCCTCGTCTCCCGCACCCGATGGTTCTGGGAAAGCTGGCCGATAGAGGCCTGGAAGCGAAGCTCCATCAGCTCCCGCTTCTTCTCCCGAACCAGCTTTTCAATCTCGCTGGGTGAGAGCTTGCGGATCTCATTGGGCTTCATCGTAGGCATCCCTCCTCACGATCTTGGTCCGGATGGGAAGCTTGTGGCCGGCAATGCGCAAGGCCTCGAGGGCCTGCTCCTCCGTGACCCCCGCCACCTCAAACATCACCCGCCCCGGCTTCACCACCGCCACGTAGCCTTCCACGTTGCCCTTACCCTTACCCATCCGCACCTCGAGGGGCTTCTTGGTGTAGGGCTTGTCGGGGAAGATGCGGATGAAGATCTTCCCCCCACGGCGGAAGTGGCGCACCATGGCCACACGGGCCGCCTCAATCTGCTGGGAGGTGATCCAGGCGGGTTCCATGGCCACCAGGCCGAAGTCCCCAAAGGCCACGTAATCACCCCCCTTGGCCGCCCCCTTCATGCGGCCCCGGTGCTGCTTGCGGTACTTCATGCGCCTGGGCATCAACATGGCCTACTCCTCCTTCTTCACGCGCACCGCTGGGCGGCGGCGGCGGGGCCTCTCCTCCGCCCTTGGCTCCTCGGTCCGGGCCTTGGGCTTCTGGCCGCCAATCACCTCGCCCAGGAACACGTAGGCCTTGACCCCCAGCACCCCGTAGGTGGTGCGGGCCAAGGCGAAGCCGTAGTCTATGTTAGCACGAAGGGTGTGGAGGGGCACCCGGCCCTCGGCGGCCCACTCGGTGCGGGCCTGCTCGGCGCCACCGATGCGCCCCGAGACGATCACCTTGGCCCCCTTGGCCCCCGCCTCCATGACCCGCTGCACCGCCTGCTTGATGGCCCGGCGCACGGCAAAGCGGCGCTCAATCTGCTCCGCCACCCGCTGGGCCACCAGGGGAGCCGAGAGGTTGGGGTTATGGATCTCCTGGACGTTCAGGGCCACGTTCTTGCCGGTGAGCTGAGAAAGGGTGTCCCTCAGGACCTTGATCTTCTCCCCGCCCCGGCCGATGACCACGCCAGGCTTGGCCACGTGCACGGTTACGGCCACGTTGTCCGCAGCCCGCTCAATGTCAATACGGGCCAGACCTGCCGGGTAAAGCTCCTTGGTGAGGACCTCACGGATCTTCTGGTCCTCCAAAAGAAGATGGCGGTACTGCTTCTTCCCCGCATACCAACGGGACTCCCAGTCCCGGGTGATGCCGAGCCTAAACCCAATGGGGTGGATCTTATTTCCCATGTTTCTCCCCCAAGATCACCGTGATGTGGCTGGTCCTCTTCTTGATGATGTCCGCCCGGCCCCGGGCCCGGGGAAGCACCCTCTTTAGGGCGGGCCCCTCGTCCACAAAGGCCGCCTTCACGTAAAGCCGCTCCTCCAGCATGTCGTGGTTGTTGACCGCATTGGCGGCGGCGGACTCCAGCACCTTGGCCACGTAATAGGCCCCCCGCTTAGGGGTGTAGCGCAGGATGGCGCGGGCCTCCTCGAGGCTCTTCCCCCGGATCAGGTCCACTACAAGGCGGACCTTCCTGGGGGAGATGCGCACGTAACGGGCAATGGCTTTCGCTTCCATGGCTACTTCTTCTTGGTGGCCTTAGCCTCTTTGCCGTGCCCCCGGTAGGTGCGGGTGGGGGCGAACTCTCCCAGCTTGTGCCCCACCATGTTCTCGGTGATGTAAACGGGCACGTGCTGCTTGCCGTTGTAGACCGCAATGGTATGGCCCACCATCTCGGGGACAATGGTGGAGCGGCGGCTCCAGGTCTTGATGAGCCGCTTTTCCCCCTTGGCGTTCAGCTCCAGCACCTTCTCCAAGAGGTGTTCGTCAACGAATACGCCCTTCTTCAAGCTACGTGGCATGGCTCACCTCACTTCTTGCGCCGGGCGACGATGAAGCGGCTGGAGGGCTTCCGCCGCTTCCGGGTCTTAAGGCCCTTGGTCTGCCAGCCCCAAGGGGAGGCCGGGGGACGGCCCCGGGGTGCCCGGCCCTCACCACCCCCGTGGGGGTGGTCCACGGGGTTCATGGCGGCACCGCGCACATGGGGCTTGCGGCCCAGCCAGCGGGTACGGCCCGCCTTGCCCAGAACGATGTTCTTATGGTCGGCGTTGCCCACAGCCCCGATGGTGGCGTAGCACTCCCCGTGCACCTTCCTAAGCTCCCCGGAAGGCAGGCGCAGGATCACGTAATCCCCTTCCCGGCCCTGGATCTGGGTGCTGGTACCGGCGGAGCGGGCCAGCTTGGCCCCTTTCTTGGGCTCCAACTCCACCGCATGCACCACGGTACCCACGGGGATGAAGCGGAGGGGCAAAGCGTTGCCCACCTGGATGGGGGCATCCGGCCCCGCCACCACCTTCTGGCCCACCTGCAGGCCATCGGGGGCGATGATGTAGCGCTTTTCCCCGTCAGCATAGTGCAAGAGGGCAATGCGAGCCGAGCGGTTGGGGTCGTACTCGATGGCCGCCACCTTGGCGGGGATGCCTGCCTTATCCCAGCGCTTGAAGTCGATGATCCGGTAAAGCCGCTTGTGGCCACCCCCCCGGAAGCGCACGGTGATGCGCCCCTGGTTGTTCCGCCCCCCCGTCTTCTTCAGGGGCTTGACCAAAGACTTCTCCGGCTCCGTTTTGGTGATCTCGGAGAAGTCCGCCACCGTCATGAAGCGGCGGCTTGGGGTGTAGGGTTTGAACTTCTTTACTGCCATCCTCTATGCCTCCCTTGCCGGATCGGGGCCGGGCCCCCCTCCCGGCTTAGGTCTAGATGAGGCCCTCCAAGGCCTCGATCTTCTGCCCGGCAGCCACCTGCACGATGGCCTTCTTGCGGTCGGGGCGCTTGCCCAGGTAACGGCCCAGGCGCTTCTTCTTGCCCCGCACCGTCATGGTGTTCACCCCCACCACCTTGACCTTAAAGGCCGCCTCCACAGCGTTTTTAATCTCCGTTTTGGTGGCCTTGGGGTGGACCCAGAAGGTGTACTTGCCCTCGGCGAAGCCGGCATAGGCCTTCTCGGAAAGCACCGGGGCCAGGATCACGTCAAAGGCGGTCTTCATGCCTCACCCCCCACGCGGGCCTGGAAGGATTCCCAGGCCGCCAGGTCCATGACCAGGCGTCCGGTGCGCAGGATGTCGTAGACGTTGAGCCCTTCCGGGGCCAGGGTTACCACCCAAGGAAGGTTGCGGGCCGCCCGGCGCACCACCTCGTTGGCCGTCACCAGGAGGACGCTTTCCGCGCCGTCCAGCCCCGCGGCCTTGGCCCAGGCCAAAAACTCCTTGGTCTTGCCGTTCACGCCGGGGAAATCCTCCACCAAAAGGAGCTTGCCCTCCCTGGCCCGGTCGGCCACGGCCATGGCCAAACCCGCCTGCCGCACCTTCTTGGGCAAGGTGTAGCTGTAGTCCCGGGGCTTGGGGCCAAAAACCACCCCACCCCCCACGAAGATGGGGGCGCCGATATCCCCGTGGCGGGCTCGCCCCGTGTGCTTCTGGGGGTAGATCTTGCGGCTGGAATAGGCCACCTCACCCCGGGTCTTGGTGCTGGCTGTCCCCAGGCGCCTCTTCGCCAGCTGCCAGCGCACCACCTCCCAAAGGAGATGGGGATTGATCTCCTGGGGAAGGTCAACGGAAAGCTCCCGCTTGCCAGACGAGGAGAGAACAGGAATCTGGTACACCATACCCTCCTTTACTTGGCCACCTTCTTGGTCCCGCGCACCAGCACCAAGCCCCCGTTGGGACCGGGCACCGCACCCTTGACCAAGAGGAGGTTTTCCTCGGGGATCACGTCCACCACCTCGAGGTTCATCACCGTGACCCGCTCAGCCCCATAGCGCCCGGCCATTTTCTTTCCCTTGTAGACCCGGCCCGGGGTCTTGCGGTTCCCGATGGACCCAGGGTGGCGGTGGATCTTGTGGGCACCGTGGGAATCAGGGCCGCCAGCGAAGTTCCAACGCTTCATCACCCCCGCCGTACCCCGGCCCTTGGAGGTGCCGGTCACGTCCACCCGCTCCCCCGCTTTAAAGATCTCCACGGTCACCACGTCGCCTTCCGGGTTGAAGCCGCGGATCTCCTTCAGGATGCGCACCGGCCCCACTCCAGCCCGGGCGAAATGCCCCTTCATGGGCCGGTTCACCCGCTTGGGGTTTTGGGGCAGGAAGCCCAGCTGGACCGCCGTATACCCATCCTTTTCCGGCGTCCGGCGCTGGATCACCGGGCAGGGACCCGCCAGGATCACGGTGACGGGAATGGCCCGGTCCTCCCGGTAAATCCGGGTCATGCCCACCTTCATGCCCAGGATGCCCTTCATTTGCCACCCCCCACGGTCTTGATCTCGATCTCCACCCCGGTGGGCAGGTCCAGGGACATAAGGCTCTCAATGGTCTTGCGGTTGGGGTTCAGGATGTCCACCAGGCGGTGGTGGGTGCGCAGCTCAAAGTGTTCCCGGGAGTCCTTGTGCTTGAAAGGACCCCGGATCACGGTGAAGCGCCTAACCCGGGTAGGCAGGGGCACGGGACCCGAGACCTGAGCCCCGGAGCGCCGGGCCGCTTCCACGATCTTCTGGGCCGAGGCGTCCAGGGTCTTGTGGTCAAAGCCCCGTAGCTTGATGCGGATCTTGGGCATGCCTCACCTCACTCCAGGATCTTGGTGACCACGCCGGCGCCCACGGTCCGCCCACCCTCACGGATGGCAAACC